>JBEKYF010000001.1:0-90031 GCA_049511255.1 Terriglobales bacterium
CCTGCCTTACAAGCAGGAGGTCGCAGGTTCGAGTCCTGCACTGCCCACCACTATTCTCATAGACTTAGTTAACCTTAGCATCCTGACACAAACAACACCCTCAATAGAGGGGTTGCCATCCTATGAAAACTGTATAGACCCACAGTCCCGTATGGCCATTTATGCAATCATCTCTAGCGCACCATCCAGGTAGAAGCGGCGATGAGAACGCCGGCCGTCGCCATAAACAGGCCGAGGTGCCAGAATATGCGGCGGCCTGAGAGCAACGTAATCGAGGTGATCACCAGGGCGATCTCCAGGAAGACTTCGCCCAGATCGAAGCGGTCGGCTTTGCGGCGGGTAAGTTCGGCTTCCTTTTCCGTTGCGCGGGCCTCTTTGTCGAGTTCTTTCTGCTCATCTTTATAGCGGTCGGCTTCGGCGCGGTATTTTTCCTGCAGTTTGGCAACGGCTTCCGCGTCTTTGCTGGCAACCACGGTGGTCAGATCGGCGAACAATTCATCGGTGTGGCGGCGGATATTCTTGGCCTGGTAGTAGGCCCACTGGTCGGTGACCTTATTCTGCAAAATGATTTCTTCGGTATGGGTGCGATGGCCGAGTAGTGACACGGCGGCCACCAGGACGGCCAGCACCGCCATGGTGAGCGTGATGGGCGCGAGGTCGGGATGTTCCCGGGCGTGTTCGGCGTGCTCGCGCAATTCGTTGAGTTCTTCGCTCATGTTGTCGTGCTCCTATGGGCTATGAGGATAAACCAAGTTGCCTATTCTCCCATCACTTTAATGAGCACTCTTTTGTCGCGTTGGCCGTCGAATTCGGCGTAGAAAATCTGCTGCCAGGGGCCGAAGTCGAGTTTCCCGTTGGTGACCGGAACAATGACTTCGTGGTGAATCAGCAGCGATTTGAGATGAGCGTCTCCGTTGTCTTCGCCGGTCTGGTGATGCTGGTAGTTCTGCCGGAAGGGGGCGAGCGTCTCCAGCCACTGGTCGATGTCTTTGATGAGGCCGCTCTCGTTGTCGTTGACGTAGACCCCGGCGGTGATGTGCATGGCGGAGACCAGAATTATGCCGTCTTTGATTCCGGATTTTTTGAGAGCGCTCTCAACCTGCGGGGTCAGGTGGACATAGGCGCGCTTGGTTTTCGTGTGCAGGGTGAGGTATTCGGTGTGGAATTTCATGTTCCACATCTACCACGAAACGTCAAAGTGTTCCACGTGGGCGGCTCCTGCCCATTCCTGTTTTCGGCGATCTCTTGTTAAGATGTAGAGTCAGGCATCGGTTCCGCGCGACGTTTTCCCGCCAACCCCGCCAGGTCCGGAAGGAAGCAACGGTAACGGGCTCTTTCGTGTGCAGTGGTTCGCCGGTGCCTGACTTTTGCTTGCCCCACGGAATTGCCAAGGGTTAGCGCCCAAAGAACGGGCGCGAACCTGGGGCACCAAGCCCTTCGTCATGACCAAACGTCTTTATTACGACAGTTCTGAAATGCACGAATTCGATTCGGTTGTTGAGGAGGTCGCGCCTCCTTCGCCGGAGCAATCGCGCCCGGCCGTCATCCTGCGGGAGACCGCGTTCTATCCCACCAGCGGCGGCCAGGTCCACGATACCGGATGGCTCACGGTCAAAGGAGGCGATCGCGCGGCCGAGCGCCTGCGCGTGACGGAAGTTGCGGATGCGGAAAACGGCAAGATCGTCCACTACTTGGAAGCGCCGGCGCGGTTGCCGCTGGCAGGCGCCGCGGTACATGGCAGCATCGATGCGGAACGCCGCCGCGACCACATGCAGCAACACACCGGACAGCATGTTCTCTCGGCAGCTTTTGTTGAGCTTTACCAGATGCCGACCGTCTCATTCCACATGGGCGAAGACTATTGCTCGATTGATCTTGCGACGCCGTCAGTGAGTTCCGAGCAGATTGCCGGGGCCGAGAAGCGGGCCAATCAGGTTGTGTTTGAGAACCGTCCCGTGCGGATTCGCTATGTTTCCCGTGCGGAAGCGGAGATGCTCGGTTTGCGTAAACTGCCTCCCGCGGAGCACGACGAGCTGCGTCTGGTCGAGATCGCGGATTTCGATCTGTCGGCGTGTGGCGGAACTCACGTCTGCTCGAGCGGGCAGATCGGTTCGATTCTGCTGCGAAAAACCGAGAAAGTGCGGCAGGGGACACGAGTGGAGTTTGTCTGCGGCAATCGCGCGGTTCGCGTGGCGCGGCGTGACTACAGTGCCCTCAGCGAGGCGGCCGCGCTATTCTCGGCACAGCTCTGGGATGTGCCGGAGCAGATCCGCAAGGGTGTCGAAGAGAGCAAGCAGTTGCGCAAGCAAAAGGACGATGCGCTCGATCAACTCGCCGAGCTTATGGCTTTGACCGCTCTGCACGATCAACCGGAGACGAACGGGCGGAAGATCGTCGTACGGGCATTTTCCGATCGCGACATCGGCTTCGCCAAACTGTTTGCGCAGAAAGTGACGCGCGCCGCGACGCCGGCCATCGCGCTGGTGGCGAGCACGGTGGATCCGCCGGGTCTGGTCTTTGCGCAAACTCCGGCGCAAACTCCGGCGCAAACTCCGGCGCAAATTCCCGCACAGGCTTCCGCTGGCGCGCCCGGCTCGACCGCCGACATGGGGGCGTTGCTCAAGCAAGTGTTGTCGTCCGTCGGAGGCCGCGGCGGGGGCAGCCGCGATTTCGCCCAGGGCGGAGTTCCGGCGGGCTGCAATGTCAACGTTGAGCAGCTTTTGCGCGAGGCAGCGGGTACAATCGGAGCCTGATCCCGACCGCACGCGTCATCTTGCGGGCAGAAAGTATCCGGTGGAGCGACGGGCGTCCTCGCCCGTCCGGCAGCGAGGCGGCCGGGCGGGGCGCCCGGCTTTCCACCGGCAAGTTCATTCGATGCTGGAACCGCGGCTGATACTCGTTAACCTCCTGATCAAGCTGGGCGTAGCTGCAGCCTTGTCGAGCGCCCTGGTGCGCTCCAAAGAATTCAAGAGTTTGCTCTTTCGCGAGCACCGCGAAACCCAGCACAAAATTTATCTGGCGTTGTGGATGGCGATCCCCATCGCACTCGGCGTCTGGATACGATGCAGCGTCAAAAGCTTCCTCGCTGGCGACCTGTCGCTCGAAACCGCGCTGCTGCTGGGCGTGATCGGCGGGCGCTTGTCGGGAGGGTTCGGCGGGGCACTGATATCGCTGCCCGCAGCGATGCACGGCGAGTGGGCCGCCATGCCGTTGAATGTGCTGGCTGGAATTATTGCCGGGCAGTTGCGACGGGTCGCGCCCGAGCAGGAAGATATCTGGTCGTTCTCGCCATTCATCGATCTCACCCTCTATCGCATGATTCGCCGCAATCTGCCGCGACCGCGCGTGTTCGATTGGCAGGTCGCATTTTTCATCACCATCGTGGGCTTGCGTTTTCTGCAGACGGAAATCTGGCGCTTCTGGCCAAACTCCATCTTCAGCCTGGAAAGCCCCGGCCTGTGGATGGGCGGCGCCGGCGGAACTTTGAACGGGTATCTGGTGGAGAGCGCGATCTACCTGAGCGTGGTCATGGTGGTGGGCACGGAACTGAAAATCTTCAACAGTGTCCGCATCCAGATCAAGCTGGAAGAGCAGGAACGGCTGCTGCTGCAGGCGCGCATGGCGGCGTTGCAGAATCAGATCAACCCGCACTTTCTGTTCAACACGCTGAATTCCATTTCCTCGCTGGTGCGCTTCGATCCCGACACGGCGCGAGAGATGATCCTGAAGCTCGCGACCATTCTTCGCCGCTTGCTGCACAGTGCGGATTCATTCGTTCCGCTGCGCGAGGAAGTGGAGTTCATCGACAATTATCTGGACATTGAAGTGGTACGCTTTGGACGGGACAAGCTCAAGGTCGTGAAGGATCTCGATCCCGCGTCTCTCGAAGCCATCGTTCCCAGCATGCTGCTGCAGCCGCTGGTCGAAAACTGCATCAAGCACGGGCTTGCTCCCAAAATCGAAGGCGGCAGCATTACGCTGCGCAGCCGGGTGATCAAATCACGTCTCGTGGTCGAGATAGAAGATAACGGCGTGGGCATGGGGTCGGCCCACGCCGATGGCTTGGGAGGTATGGGAATCGGCATGGCGAACGTCGCGGAGCGTCTGAAGGTACTCTACGGGGATGCTGCCAAGATGATGGTCGAAAGCCGCGAAGGCGGCGGCACGCTGATCCGATTGCGGCTGCCCATTCTGCCCAATCCGGAAGAGCTGATGACGGCTACGACGATTGCGCCAGCACCTTTCGGTAAAAGCCTTCGTAAAGCGGAATAATCCTGCTGGAACAGAATCTTTCCATGGCGGCGGCGCGCGCCCGTTTTCCCATGGCGCGCAGGGCCGATTCATCACTCAGCAGATCGATGGCGTAACGCGACATGGTCTCCACGTCGCCGACATCAGCCAAAAATCCGGTCACACCGTGCTCGATCAGTTCCGGTACTCCTCCAGTGCGCGTGGCAATCGGGACAACCTCACAGGCCATTCCTTCCAGTGCCGCGAGTCCGAACGTTTCCAGTTCGCTCGGCATCAACAACACGTCTGAGATGGCCAGCTTTTCCCGGATCTGATCCTGCTTCCCAAGAAACAGCACATGCTCGTGAATGCCTTTTTGCACCGCCAGCCACTCCGCCTGGGAACGATCAGGCCCGTCGCCGATCAGCAACAGCTTGGCAGGAATTTTCTTGCGCACACGGTCGAAGATTTCGACCACATCCAGGACGCGCTTCACTGGCCGGAAGTTGGAAAGGTGCACCAGCAGCCGCTCGTCGTTGGAGACATACTCGCTGCGTTTTTCCAGCCATTCCGGTTTGCGCTGATACTCGTCGCAGTTTACAAAGTTTGGGATGACCTCGATGTGGTTCTTGATGTCGAAAATCTTAAGGGTGCGGGTGCGCAGATACTGCGAGATTGCCGTCACGCCGTCGCTCTGCTCGATGGAGAAACGCGTAATCGGAAGATACGAGCGGTCGAGCCCGACCAGAGTGATGTCGGTGCCGTGCAGGGTGGTGACAAATGGCAGATGCTTCCGCGGCGGAGTTGCCGCCAGCATCTGTTTGGCCAGCATCGCGCTCACCGAGTGCGGGATCGCGTAGTGCACGTGCAGCAGATCGAGTTCGTAGAGCTGCGAAACCTCGGCCATGCGCGTCGCCAGCGCCAGATCATACGGAGGATATTCGAACAGCGGATAGCGCGTGACCTCGACCTCGTGATAATGAATGTTCGGTTCCGGCCCGGTCAGGCGAATGGGCTGCGAATAGGAGATGAAATGAATCTCGTGGCCCCGGCGGGCCAGCTCAAGCCCCAGTTCGGTGGCGACCACTCCGCTGCCGCCGTAGGTTGGATAACAGGTGATGCCAATCTTCATGCGCCTCCCGATGCGAGTCCAACGATACAATCATTGGATTCGCGGGAAGGGCTGGGGATGCAGGAGAGGGTTGCACTGGTACCGTGACCGCGTGATAAGTCATACGATGGAGGGACGGGCGTCTCGCCCGTCCAGCAGTATGGCGGCCGGGCGGGGACGCCCGGCTCTCCACCAGCAAGGGGCCGCGGCGCTAGTCCGTGCTCGGCTTCTTCGGCGTCAGATCGCAGGCTTGTCTCACTCGATCCAGATTCAACCCGCCGGGAGAAAACTCCGCGATCTGCCGGCCGCTCCGCGTGGGGAGTTCCACCTTGAAAACCTGGGCCCCGATCATGCCCCGAACGGTGCCTTTGTCCATGGAGAGGAAGTGGCCGCGCATCCAGTTCCAGCCCTTGTAGTAGTGCGTGTCGTCAACGCGGACCCTCACCCCCAACTGGGGCTGTCCCCAGAAACCGGGGCGGTTCGGTGGGCCCAATCTGACTCCAGGATTGAAATCCGCCAGCTTGAGCTTGCCGTCACTGCAATACAGGGTCACTCTGGGCTTGTAGTCCGGATCCTCCTTAAAATAATTATCCGACTGGAGCTCAAAGCGCACTTTCTTCGCGCCTGTCATCTTGTCGTCGGAGTGGAACTCCAGCCACTTTCCGCCGGCGCTGACGCCGTCCGATTCGCCCTGATAAGGAGTCATGGCGCCACTCTGGGCGCAAGCCAATGCCGCTGCAGCGCCAACCACGAAGAACAAAAGGGCGGCTCTCGCCGCCAACCCGGAACCAATTGCTTCACGAAACCAGCGCGATACTTTCAAGGTCTCCTCCTGACAATCACACCCCTACATAGTATTGAACCCGGAAGCCCCCGAAAAGTTGTATCTGCGGGTCGACCTGACGAACGCGCCGACGGGCGGTCGATATCAGTCGCACTTCATCAGTCGCACTTCTCGCGCGGGTTACTACACGCGCAAGGGGACTTTCTAAACCAGGCTCTGCGACTTCCGACTGCAAAAGAAAAAGGCCACCGGGGGCGATGGCCTGGTCTGGTAGCCGGCCCAGATTGGCTGGAGCCAGACAGGCTTAGCGAAACCAGAGTTGCGGTGTGGGCAGGCAACTGCTAAACGGCTTCACCGGTACCCCCCACCCCCCCTATTTTGCTAAAATCATCATTTCAAAGGATATAACGTAAAATATTCAAAAATAAGGAGTTAACGGTAGCTCCGTGATCGAAGTCGACCATCAGCCTGATTTTTTTTATTTATCGACCTTTTGGAATCAATGATTTAGGGAGAAATTCCCGCAAAATCTTTGGGTTTAAAGGACTTATATGTAAAATATTCCGGAATAAGGACTTAGGAGAACCACCTTTCAAGGTTTCACAGTTTCAAGGTCACAATCTGGCGACACGTTGCTGGGCTGCGCCAATAGGAAAAGGGTGCGGGAACTATCCGCACCCTTATTCTTATCTATAAATTTATTATATCAAGTTTGACCCACCCAGATGCCAACTTTTCGGACTTTATTTTATCAGGCGATTCAGCGACTTACGGGGAAAATCGTGAGAACGGGGGGTTGACAGGATTTCCCGAAATCGAGTTGGCAGGGGCAACGGCATTCCGGCCAACGTCCCCGTTCGGGTTGGAAGGTCCCGTGCGACCTGCAGCCCCCGGAATACAGAACGCTGCCGGGTTGACCCACTGCTCGCCGGGTTCGCCGCCCGTGAAAACGGAACACCAGAAAAAAGGGCGTCCCCGAAGGACGCCCCACAATTTTCAAACCACCACCCAATTAGAAGTTGACCCGGATTCCCAACTCCATCGCTCGTGGGGTAGTTCCCTCGATCGAGAACTGGCCGAACGTCGGTCCAGCGTTTGCGATGGAGAGGACAGGATCCAGCAGTTGGTTGTGGTTCAGAACGTTGTTGACATTAAGGGAGCCTTCGACATTGAACCGTTCTGTCATTCGGACATTTTTCTTTATCGCGAAGTTCAAATTCCAGTACGACATGCCGCGCAACTGTCCGTACCCACCGCTTCTGGCGTCATACCCCAAGACCAAAGGCCGAATCGCGTTGGACACCGCAGTTGGATTTCCGAAAGCGGTGTAGACTCCATTGACATTGTGGTACGACGCCGACGGCACCGGCCCCGTCAGTATGCAGTTTGCGTCGGTGAAGAGGGTGGCGCCATCGGCGGCGCCAAATTCCTGTGCGCCGCTATAACCCTCTTCCGCGAAACCACCTGAATTGGAGGAGCAGAAAATTGGCGCACCACTGCCCGCTGCAAAAACGAACGAGGGCGTCCAGCCCCCTAAAATATGCCCCAGGACACCTTGCTGGCCGCGATAGAACGGCACCTGGTAAACCAGGAACATCGTTTCCACGAATTTGCGGTCCGAGGGTTGCACGCCATATTGTGTATTAAGGTTGAACGGGTCCACGACACCTTGTTCGCTGGTGGCCTGAACCACGTCTCCCGTCCCAAGCGCCCGGCTCCAGGTGAAATTGTTCTGCATGGTGATGCCACGCCAGTCATTGAACTTGAACGTGGCAAAAAGGGCGTTGTAGTTACCATGCCCCAGACTTGTCGCCGGGGTGACGTTGCCCGAGATTTGACCTGAGCCGAACATCGTGCTGGCGGGGAAGTTAAATCCGTTCGAGGTGGGTCCTCCCCCGTTGTCCAGGGCTGTCCAAAGCGAGTAGACCTTCTGGCTTTGCAGGTAGCCGAACAAGGTGGCGTTATCAACCAACCCTTGGGTGCAGTTCGGCGTGCAGTTGAAACCGGTTCCCGTGAGCGCTGCCTCGAAGAAAGGCTGCGAAGCAACGGTCATCCCCGCGGCCGCTGCATTGCAGGCAGTGAATGAGGTCGTGCAACCCATCGCCTTTTCCAGGTTGGCATAGGCGGCCTGGAATTGCTGCCCGCCCAGGGTCATCATGTAAGGCACGGAGTTGAGATTGACCGACAGAAGTGTGTTGTGGATCCAACGGCTGATGCCGCCAAATTCCACAGAGATCTTGCTGGAAAACTGGTGCTGAACCGTCAAATCAAACGAGTCCACAGAATTCGGCCGGAGGTGCGGGTCTAGCGGCGCTGCCGTCGCAGCTGTAACGGCCCCGTTGACCCCAGGGAACTGTGGTTGCGCCACCGTCGCAGCTGGGACGGGAATTACGGGGCTTGTGCCGTCAGTTCCTATCCGGAACGCGGTAGTCGCGGTGGGTCCAGTTGTACCGCATGACCCGTTCGGGCCGCCTTTATAGACATCCGGGCAACTTACTGCATCGATCAGGCCGGGGCTGAGTAGCGGCTGTAGCACCAGGCCGACGCCGTTCAACCGGCCATAGATTCGCCCATAGCCGCCACGGATGACGGTGTCTTTGGCGTAGCTTGGGTTCCAAGCTACGGCAATGCGCGGGCTGAACGCGTGATAGAACGGGTCGAACATGTAACTCGGGTGTCCTGTAACGCTGCCGATCAGGCCGAAACCGATTTCCGGGTTGTAAACCTGCCCATCGAGCGCCGCTGCCTTGCGTTGTGCCAGGTACGACTGTGTGTCGATCTGTCTACCGTCTGGACCCACCAACATGATCTGCTTACCATTTTGCTCGGTGGGTGGCATTTCCAAGGCCCAACCCAAACCGTACGTGACGGTAAGAGAAGGTTTCAGCTTCCACGTGTCATTGACGTACAGGTTGTAGTAAGGAATGGTTGATTTATCGGATGCCGGGGTGAGGGGTGAATTCAGAGTTAGATTCGAACCGGAGACGCCGTAGGTGTATACCTGCTGCGTGTCCGTCACAATCCCCAGGACTGCGGCCGCCTCGCGGGCGAGGGTCGGGTTGCCGTTGATGGCGGCACTTAAAGACGAGAGATTCACTGTTCCAGCGCCAGAAGAATCGCCGATCTGATACACGGGATAGTAATTGATGGTTCCGCCGTTGTCGGTGCGCTGGTGGTAGTTCCAGTTATGCTGGTACTGACCTCCAAACTGGAACAAGTGGTTGCCTTTCAGCCAGGAAACATCATCGCGGAAAAAATGATCCTTGCCATCCCAGAACCGAGTGCGTGTCTGCTGGTTGTTTACGTTGTATGGAGCGGCTACATCATCCCGCTCCTCGCCAAACGGCTCGAGAGCCGCACCCAGGGCCGGCAGTGAAGTGTCACCGGAGGCTGAAAACTGCGCCGGATCGCCGGACGATCCCCACTGCCACCAGTTGCGCAGGAAGCTGTAGCGGAAATCATTTGTTACATGCGAATTGACGTTCGTGGTCATGCCCAGGACCAGATACCAGGGCACTTGCGGGCGGCTGGTGAGGGAAACTGGGGTCCCCAGCTTATCACCGGAGAAGAATCCGCCAATGTCAACCTGATCGTCGGTGGCACGGACGAGATGGTACAGGCGGTAGCTCGACATGAAGTGCCACTTCTGTCCAAAGTCGTGGTCAAGGCGCGCCACCGCGAAATTGTCCTTCAGCGGAAGGACCAGGTTTGCCCTGAAGGCGAGTGTGTTGACTCCGTCGCAGAAGCCGTCGCCAGCGAGAGAACCACAACCTGCACCCGGAGTGGGTTCGGGCATGTACGTTTTCCACAACGTTTGCATGTAGGAATTGATCCCAATGCCGCGCGGATCAAGAGTGTTCAGGTTGCAGGTGCCTCCGGGGCAGTTGGGATCGGTCGTCCCCGCCGGTAAATGCAGGATCCCGTTGCGCATGTCATCGCTGGGGACAAGTTTGCTTACTGTCTCCGAGTTCCCCGGCCAGCGCGTGCCCTGGTAATTGAGAAAGAAAAAGGTCTTGCCGCCAAGAAATTCTTTGGGAATGAGAGGGCCGCCAACCGCCCCTCCAAACCAGCTTCTGTGCCAGTCCGGTGCCGGTATTTTCGGCGTGGCTTGATTATTCTCCCAGGTGTCACCCGAAAAGTTATTGTCCAGATAATACTCGTAAGCCGTGCCGTGCCACGCGTTGGTGCCGCGCTTGGTGACGATTGCCACCTGCATGCCGGACGAATTGTTGACGTCGGCGGTCTGGTTCGTAGTCGAGACTTTGAACTCTTCAATGCTGTCGACCGGAGTTGGCATCACACCTGAGGCCTGGCCGCCGTTGATCCCGTTGATTGCTCCGCTGATTTGATTAAACTTGTTGGAGAACAACCCACCAGCGGGATCGTCGCCAAAATTCGGGTTGTAGACGCCCGAACTGCCGTCCATGTCGTTGCTGTTGTTGCCACCGTCGAGCGTGAAAACTGTCTGGTCCACCACCGTGCCGGCAGCGCTGCCGTCAGGGCTGACGCCAGCTTGCAGGGTGACGAATGAACTGACATCGCGGCCAAGTGTTGGCAAGTTGTCCAAAGCCGCGCTAGTGACAGTGTTGCCAAGCGTGGAATTCAGCGTCTGCAGTTCGGTGCCTGTGGCTTGAACTACAACCTCTTCTGTGATTGCGCCAACTCGCAGCGGGACATTGGCCGTGACTTGCTGGCCGACATCAACCTTCAGGTTTGCAACCTTACCTTGGGCAAACCCAGGGTGGTTGACCGTAAGGTCATAGGTCCCTGGTGGAACATTGGTGAAAACGAAGCTTCCGGTATCACTGGTGGTGGTCGAGCGGCTTGTGTTGGTCGTCTTGTCGGTGAGCGTGAGGTTTGCGCCACTGATGACTGCGCCCGAGGGATCCTTCACCGTCCCAACAACCGTTCCGGCGTTACCTTGGGCGGCACCGGGACTCGCGCCGAAGACCACATACATCGAGAACACCAGCAGTGCTATCGCGAAGTACGCGTGTTGATTGCTTGGCTTGGTGGTTTTAAAGTTAGATACTGCGGTCAAGAACCTCGACAATTGTTCAATAGCGGACATGTACCCCTCCTGCAAACAAAGTCGGAACGCGAATTTACTTGTTTTGCTTTATCTGAATTGCGGGTAATCCGTGTTGCGCCCGGGGTCAACCGAGTCAGCAACTATAAAACATTTCGTGACCTCAAAATCCGAATGCGGGGGAGGGTGCTAATCAGGCGGGCCCAGGGGTTGCAATGCAATAATCCCCCCGCACAAGAACCCCTGCGCTATAACAGCGCGCAGCACGCGACATGCCATTCGAAGTGCATGAAAATAAAGATAAACCTGCGAGCCCGAGGCGGCGACATACGATTTTTAGAATTGTCTGTCGAGTAACAATATGGTTTTTTATATGGCGCTAAGAACGCGGATGGTCGTTGGGGCAACCGACAAAGAAACCGACAATTGGGCCGACGACCTCGACTCAGACCCGGCAGCGAAATACGTTGCTATCAGATTGGCTTATACTGGCTTGTCAAGCAAGCGCCCGGATGGCGAAACTGGCAGACGCACGGGACTTAAAATCGTATTATACATCTCATGCTGTCAAGTTAACTATATGTTTATAAACAGTGTATTGACATAATTATCAGACCGGATTATCCTTACACAACTCTTTCACATTCTCACATTTCTTGAAGGAGTGCGTAGGTAATCCGCGATGCCTGAACAACACACCATCCTCGGTGGCAAGGTTCACGTCTACAAACGACCGAACAGCAGCCTCTGGCAGTGCTCCAGCTATTTCGCCGGTAAGAACCGCCGGACCAGCACGAAGGAAGATAGTCTCTCCAAGGCAAAAGAGATCGCCGAAGATTGGTATCTGCAACTACGCGGGAAACTCCGCAGCGGTGAAATCAAAACAGAAAAAACCTTCCGCGAAGCATCGGAACTATTTCTTCGTGAATACGACATCATCACGCAGGGCCAACGCAGCAAAGTCTACGTGGAAGGCCAACAGCGGCGCTCGCAGGGGCACCTGGTGCCCTTCTTCGGTCCTCTGGGCCTGTCGGAAATTACTGCCGGCAAGATCCAGGACTACCGCATTCATCGCCACGAGGAAGCGGTAGCGAAGCGCGGCAAGCCGCCAGCCCGCAACACCATGCATCAGGAGATGGTCGCTCTTCGACAAACCCTGAAAACGGCCATCCGCCATGGATGGCTCGACCGTCTTCCCGATCTGTCCGAGCCGTACAGATCATCCCCGAAAATCTCGCACCGGGCGTGGTTCTCCCCCGAGGAATATAAGGGGCTCTACGAAGCCACAAGAAAGCGCGCGCACGAGCCGAAAAAGGTGGGCTTCAAATGGGAATCGGAACAGCTTCACGACTATGTGCTGTTCGCGGTCAATACCGGTCTGCGCCCGGACGAGGCATGGCGATTAGAATTCCGGGATATCACCATCGTTGACGACGAGGATCTCGGTAAGACGATTCTGGAGATTGAAGTGCGCGGAAAGCGCGGCGTCGGATATTGCAAAAGCATGCCCGGTGCAGTGAGGCCCTTTGAGCGACTTCGGAGCCGGCTCCGCCCGGCGCGCGTTTATGGCGTGCACACGCCCACAAGAACGTTCGAGACCTCTGCTGTCCTTGGGGAACCATGGCGCACGCCCGGACCTACCGACCTCATCTTTCCGAAGTGGCAGCGCGAACTTTTCAAGACCATCCTCGATGAGGAAAATCTTCGCTTCGATCGCGAGGGCCGACCCCGTACGGCGTACAGCCTGCGGCATACTTACATCTGCCTACGCCTTATGGAAGGTGCCGACATCTACCAAATTGCTAAGAACTGCCGCACTAGCGTCGAGATGATTGAGAAATACTACGCGGCGCACATCAAGACCTCCCTCGACGCCGCTGCAATTAACGTTATGCGGCCCAAGAAAAACAAGAAAGGCAAGAAGGCAATCCAGAACACTCAAGCCTCACCGCAACGTCCAGATGAGGAAACGGATGTGTAAAATCGGGCAACGTGCCCTATCATGAGTAAGACAGCCGCGCGCGGGCGTGGCGGAATGGCATACGCAGCGGACTTAAGGAAAACTTGAGTGCTCGCCTGGGAAACCGGCGATGCAGAACTGCTCAAATTCGGGGAAACCTCAAATGGCAATCCCGAGCCAAGCCCGGAGAGACACCAGCCGGGAAGGTGTAGAGACTAGACGGGCAGCACCTAAGCTCCGGACTTTCCGGGGGAGGGTGAAGGGATAGTCCAGACCGCAAACCTGGCGTGAGCCCTCAAAAGCGGCACGTCCGGGCGGCGAAAGCCGTAGACGGTATGAAAATCCGCAGGGCTTAAACGGCCCATGAGGGTTCAAGTCCCTCCGCCCGCACCACGTTTTGCTCGGCAGTGACGCCAACTATTGCGCGAGCGACTTCCAAAAGGAAGGGCACGAATTTCCAGACAGTTGAATCTGGATATCTCTCGTGAGCGGGAACGGGAGGGTGCGACGGGTAAATCAGCCAAGGCAGTTGCCGTCGAATCGGCTTAACCAATCCCCCAATCAGAAAACGGCGGGGCAAGCATTCCCACTTTGACACCGACAATCTCCCTAAAGCAGCAGACCGCGAACCCCCTACCCATATACTTCATGTCAAACTCCGCGCTGCCGAGAGAGACGGGCTAGAAGCGCACGGTTATATCGGAGCCATGCACCCTGACCCGAGGGAACTTATTCTTCTCAAGCATCATACAAGTCGCGACAGTTGCCATCGTCGTGTCCAGCATGGGGCCGGATCGAATACAGGCGATGGGTAGCTTCTTGTCTCGCTTCCATGGAACCAGCTTCACATAAGGAATTAACATCCCACGAGAAGTCCGAAAGTGAACGGGTACCGGTGTCTTGCCTCCGTCGTCAGTACCTTGCTTCAGGAATTCTCGCTGCCGAACGACAGCACGCCACTCCTTCTCAACCTTGAAAGCCTCACTTTTGAACCTGACGATCTCTTCTAGGAGAATGTCCATCGTTGCTATTAGGAGTTTCTGGTACCCAAACAATGGATGTTCAGAAACTGCTCTCATCGCTTGCGCCGTCGTCGGTTCATCAAGGCTTGCAAAGATCGGATGCAGTATACTGCGGCAAATCTCGGTCTGCTTCGTTCTCTCGTACTCCACTCTTGTCCATCGACACGTGTAGATGTTCGGTTCTGGTGTCAATCTCTCACCGAAGATGCCAACTTTGGGCAGTACCCTAAACCCAACCGAATACCCGCCGGACTGTCCATACGCTCGCCACTGGCTGAGAAGGTTGTCCTGTTCGCAAAAACACGTCAGATATATGGGTTTTAACAGCCGTTTTTGGAACAAGTCTTCAAACGAAGTACGCAACTGGCGCGCTAAGCCCAGAGTCATCGAATCCCCAGGACGCGAATTGTTGTTCAGCCATTGATCCAGCACATCTTTCAGAACGTTGTAGCCATAGAACATCTCCGCCGAGTCATTGAGGTAATAAGCGGATGTCGCCCACAGTTCATTGCTCTCGATGATTCCTTTTAGACCTTCGGCTGAAGTGTAGTGATAAAGAACTGTGTCCGGCGGTGGCTCGTCCGAGTATTGATGTTCGTAGATAGTCGAGATTTGCTTAAAAACCGCCTGAGCAGAAGCGACGGCGGATTTGTCATATTCGCTGAGTAACTTATCTGGCATTTTGGCGTAGACGTTCGAAAGCTTAGGCGAACAATGAGCTTATGAGTTCTGATGTATTTGTAGCTGCGACAGTGCTGCGCCCGGGAAAATAATCGTGTGCATTCGTGGGCGAGCGTGGTGATTTCGGAGCCACGGTATGGTGCCTTGCAGCACAGCCGCGTAGATGCTCGTCGCCACCTTCCTGAATTTTCATCGCAGCCTCCTGGTGACGCTCAGAAGCAAGAAGAAAAGCCCCACGAACGTGGGGCTTCCAGATGTCCTTGGGGCCGAGTCTTCCGCTTGCCCCTTGTTCCACCCGTGGAGCGGCAATAAACAACGGTCTAACATCGCTCCCGAGTAGTGATCATAACAAGGGAAGCGCGTGGTCGTGCACCGCGAGTCCTCACGGCCCCGTTTGGACTAGATCGCTCGCCAGCCGACGATGAGCCCAAACGGACAACGCTGGCGAGATCATAGATTACCACAGTTCGATGCGTGCTTGAGCCACTCCGCGCTCCGATGCATACAGTGTTTCCTGTAGCGTGGTAAACTGATATGTCCCCATTTTGCAAAAGGAGCGTTTTCATAGCTCTGGAGCATTGAGCGTCAGGATCAGTATGGCTACGAAAGACGAACGGAAGGCGAAACTGCAGGGCAATGGTCACAACCAAGTTCAAGGATTCGTGTTCGGCATCAATCTAGAAGGCAGCGAGCAGGTTGTGATGGAAGGCATCAAAGCTTTCACACATGCGATGGCGAAGAGTGGCGTGGTGCTCACTCCTCCGGTGGTCCGGCCTGCTCTTTCTCCGGGCACGAAGGCGACTACGGCCGCAGCGGTGGTTGATCAGGTCGAGGAACCGGACACAACCTTGGAGGTTCCAGAAGAGGAGCCTGTGGTCGAAGCCAGCAACGAGACGCCGAGCAACGGCGCAGAACGCAAGCGTCGTATTCCGCCAGAGCCAAAGGTTCTCAACGATCTCGATATCACGGCTGGTCCGATGCCGTTGAAGACCTTCGTGGAGCAGAAAGGGCCAAAGAAGTCACAAGATCGGCTTGTTGTGGTGGCCGCTTGGTTAAAAAAGCACAAGGGCTTTGAAGAGATTACTCGCGACCATCTGTACACGTGCTATCAGCAAATGGGCGGCTCTGGTGACTGGAAGGCTCTAAACAATTTTGATGTCATGCTCCGCCAGCTTGGAAAGCGGAAGAGTTGGTTCGAGAAGGGCAAGAACGAAGCATCGTTCAAGGTCACGATCATCGCGAGCAACTACGTTGATGGCATGACTCCGACCAGTGCTTAAAGAGGTCTCCGTAACAAGTGAGCACTGATCCGGAACTGAAAACACTGACCGACGGTATTGATGGTTTCTCCGGCTGGATCCACGCTGAGAAAATTCGTTTCTTCGCGTGGTTCCAGCACGCCATCAAGGGCAAAACACGATTCACCACGCAAGACATCTCTGCCTGCTACGACGCGCTGAGTTACGACAAGCCAAACATCAGTCAGTTTCTCTCTGACATGGAGAAACGAAAGCCAAAGGTGCTTCTCCGGAACGGCGACGGCTATGCCCTCGAAGGATCAGTTCGAGCAGCTTACGATAAGTACAGCACGCACGGCATCACGCTGAACATCCGACAACAGGTGAAAGACCTGATGAATCAGGTGCCCGACATCGCTGAGAAGGACTTCATGAAGGAAGCGGAAATCTGCCTCCGGCATGACGCTGGTCGGGCCACAATCATCATGGTGTGGTGCGTTGGCTTCTACCACCTGTGCCAGTTCATCCTCAAGCACCATCTGGCAACTTTCAACGCGGCGTTCCCGAAGCACTACCCTGGACTGTATAAGGACGCGAAGGTGAAGGTGATGACCAACTACGACGACTTTTCCAGTCTCAAGGAGTTCGTCGTGATCGACATCTGCAAGCGAGAGAACATCATCAACCAGAACATTGCTGATCTGCTGTTTGAGAAGCTCAAGAAAAGAAATGCGGCGGCTCATCCTTCCACGGTTCACATCGGCCAATTGCAGGCCGAGAACTTCATAGACGAACTGGTCAAGAACGTCATCCTCGCTCTCCCTATTTAGGTGTCGTGACGTGCAATCCATAACTAAACTTCGATTCAACGCTCTAGCTGGTTACACTCGCCGACCCAACGTAGCACTTTTTGTTTTCGAAGAGATCGAATGGTATTCCGAAGCAAACGAACGGCTTCTTGCTGTCGTCGCCCGAGAACCTGAAGACAACGATTTTGGAGCTTCAATCCTCGCTAGAGATCGCAATGGACGCTTCAGGGCAGTTCACAAATGTCGGATTCAACGACTCGTTGGCGGAAACTCGAAGGCAGCTAGAGTTGGACATGCGAGATTGGGCAGGAAGACCTGATGCCCAATACGAGCAAGGTGACGAGCGGGGACGACCGCTCAATTTCTTTGAACCTGTGATCGAGCGGGAACAGTTCAACCCTGCGTTTGCTGCAATAAGGGAAGGCGAGGGCTATTCTCCGGCGAGAGAACTGATGTCGGCAATGATGTATTACTACGAAGATCCAGACGGCAACTTTGTCGAACAGTTTCAGAGTACTGGTTTTGATGCTCATCTTTGGGAATTGTATCTCTTCGCAACGCTCACTGAAATTGGCTACAGCTTTGACCGTGCGCACGCGGCACCTGATTTCCTGTGTTCAGGAATCCTTGGAGAGTTCTTCGTTGAAGCTGTCACGGTAGGTTCCGTCGTATGGCTCGCAAGCGAATCTTCTTAGACGAATGCAACAGCGACCTTCGGCCCGTGTTCGGCCCCAAGGACCACGTGTACGCGGCGAAGGACTTTGGCATAACTGGCAAGGAAGATCCAAAGGCGATAGATGCAGCCGTCCAGAAGAAGTGCTCAATCGTCACGGTGAACAAGGACTTCTTGGATTACTATCGGGATCATCCGATGCGAAAGGGTAAGTGGGGCAAGTACGGGTACGGCCTCATCTTCCTGAAGCACAGCAAACTACTTACTCGTGCCGAGCAGCTTCGAAGAGGCATTCGCGCCCTGAAGTGGAAGGACACTCGCGATCATGACGATCTAGTGTGGGTATCGGCTGAGGGCAAGACTCGATTAGAACGTCTGTGCCATGAAGAGTGTGCGAAGGAGTTTCCCAAGGAGCAGACGGAGTGGGACTGATTTCACAACCATTCAATGATAGGGAGAGATGACTTTATTCTTGATCACGCCCGTGCCTACTGGCACGAAGCTGGACATGTTTTGGTCGCAAGAAGACTTGAGGTGCCCGTCACTGGTGTCATTTACACCAATTTGAAGCGTCTCCCAGATAGCCGAGTGTCGGGCAATTTGCAGACTGTCTACTACATGACGAGGGAGACGAATCCCCAACGCAGGGCTGCAGAAGAAGCGGACTGGGTTCGCCTCTTTGGTGTCGAGAAAGTTTGCACCTTGAGTGCAGCAGGCATGGCCTCCGAAGAAATGTATTCGGCTCCAGCGCAACTGGCATTGGAAGATGGAGAACGCATTAAGGTTCGGACCAATGGCACACGCACGATTCAGGACTTCTTACCTCAGGCCTCTGAGATGTTGACGGCAAACGCCGAGACGCTGAAGGCACTGGCAGCGCGTCTTATTGAAAACGGAGGACGTGTTCTTGATCAGGTAGGCTTGAAGCCCGTTCTGCCGCAGGTGGAGTGGATAATGATGACAGATGAAATTGACAGCATTTGCGGCCGTCGTTGATCTTGAACTTTCGTCTTCCTAGAACTTGTGCCCGACTGCTACGCCGATCCCGAATCCAATCCGATGTCTTTGGAACTTGTTTTCACTATGTGGCGTGATTTCAGCCCGCACTAACATCAAGGTTTTCGTTTTTCCGCCAACAACCCGCCCCAGGCGTGGGGCCTATTATGGGATGTTGCAATACGTCATTAGATATGATTAAGTAATGACGTATTGAGACTGCCGATGGCAGAGCCCCTTCAGAAGATTATGCGGTACGTCGGCAAACACGGGATCGTTAGGCCCCGCGACATCGAGGCTATCGGACTTCCGCGGGAGTATCTCGTTCGTCTCCACCGCCAAGGCAAGCTCAATCGTCCTGGACGTGGAATTTACACCCTTCCAGATGCCAACGGAAACAATTCGAAGCGGAATATTCAAAGACAGCTCCACTTTACTATCGCGGCCAGATTCCGTTGGACAAAATCCTCGCCCGCATTCAGCAAGACCTTGCTCGTCTCTAGCCTTTAGGGAGTCCGCATCTTCTGAGTCCTCGGCTGGTATTTGCCGTCTCTTGCAAGATAGAATCCTCTGTTCACTTTCCCCGAATCATAACCGAGAGGCCAAGGATTCAGATGCCCCGAAAGAAAGGCACCGGCGCAACTCCTACGAAACGCCCGATTGATCGGTATGAACACCTC
The DNA here is from genome assembly GCA_049511255.1 of Terriglobales bacterium. Lineage (GTDB taxonomy): Bacteria > Acidobacteriota > Terriglobia > Terriglobales > Acidobacteriaceae > Acidiflorens. The sequence goes on from JBEKYF010000001.1 coordinate 19,214, forward strand.
GACAAGAAGCGAATCAACAACCCTCCAGTTGGGTTGGTGACGCCCGAGACCGATCCGGTTGCGCCCACGCACAAGACCTATGACTATGTAACGCCCATCCCGTCAGTGAAACCCCGCCAGGAACTGGATTACGATCCGCATCTTGATCCGCAATTGGTGTGGGCGGGCAAGAAGGAGCACAGTTCGTTTGAAGTGCCGACCGTCTCGTTGCACGTGCATGAGCGGATTGATCCTCACACCATCATTAACGCCGTTCGGAAGCGTAACGGCGCCGCTCTGCCGGTTCAGGGATCGCTCTTCGAGCGCCGCGAAGAGAATCCACCCTTCCAGGAAGCCATCGACTTTTATCGCCATGCTCACGGCTGGTCGAATCGGCTGATTGCAGGCGATTCTCTGCTGGTGATGAACTCGCTTATCGAAAAGGAGGGCATGGCGGGCTGTGTGCAAATGGTCTATATCGATCCGCCATACGGAGTTAAGTACGGCTCGAATTTTCAGCCGTTTGTAAACAGACGAGATGTGAAGGACGGCAAAGATGAGGACTTGACGCAAGAGCCGGAAATGATTCGAGCTTTTCGCGACACCTGGGAATTAGGAGTGCACTCTTATCTGACATATCTTCGCGACCGGATATTGCTGGCGCGAGAACTATTGCATGATTCTGGTTCACTCATCGTGCAGATCTCCGACGAAAACCTGCATTTTGTTCGAGACATCATGGATGAGACCTTTGGCCGCAAGAACTTTATCGCTCTCATCGCAGTCCAAAAGACAACGAGCGCGTCAGGCGGTCTCATTTCTGGAGTTGCAGACTATCTCATTTGGTACGGGAAAAATGCTTCTGTACTCAAGTCCAGGCCGCTATTTCTTTCACGGGCCGGGGAGGGTTGGGTTAACTACGATTTCGTTCGCTTGAGCGATGGAACTTACAGAAGGATGTCCCAGGAGGAACGAGAGGATTGGTCTCGGCTGCCCGAAGGCTCACAAGTTTATAGGCGTGACAATCTTACAAGTCAGCGACCGGCTCAGGAGGGCGATGTCAGATCGTTTTCTTTCCTGGGGCGAGAATATTCGCCCGGCAAAGGTACGTTCAAGACCGACTTGAACGGCCTTGAAAAGTTGCGGATTGTGGATCGTCTAGAGGCGTATGGAGAAACACTGTCTTACCGGCGATTTGCGTCCGACTTTCCATTCAGGCCATTGAGCAATATCTGGACTGACACGCTCACAGGAGGATATGCCGAACAGCGCTATTACGTAGTGCAGACGGTCGCTAAAATCCTTCAGCGCTGCATCCTCATGTCAACTGACCCCGGCGATCTCGTCCTTGACCCGACTTGCGGCTCGGGGACAACAGCCTATGTAGCTGAACAATGGGGCCGCCGTTGGATCACGTGTGACACCTCTCGCGTCGCCGTCACGCTTGCAAAGCAACGTCTGATGGCCGCCAACTTCGATTACTACGAACTTGCCCATCCGGAGGAGGGCATCGCCAGCGGTTTCCGGTACAAGGGCGTGCCGCACGTCATGCTGAAATCCATCGCCAATAATCCCGAAATTCGTCAGGGCATGACACAGGAGCAAATTGACATCGCGATCGCTCGCTATGCGGATCAAGAAACTCTCTACGACCAGCCCTATATCGACAAGAGCCGCGTGCGGGTCAGCGGTCCCTTCACCGTAGAAGCCGTGCCCGCTCCGACGGTTCAGTCGCTGGAGGACATTGAGGTAGGAGACTCTGAACTACAAACAACTTCACGCAAGGCTCAGCAGTCGTTAGCTGATTTCCGCGATGCTGCGACGCCGTTGCTGGACGCCTCCGTCACGCGGTCTGGAGCTACGCTCCGACACACGGAATGGCGCGACGAACTGTTGAAGACCGGCCTACGAGGCAAAGACGGACACCATATCGACTTCTCCCGCGTCGAGCCACTCGCTGGCACGCGTTGGATTCACGCCGATGCGGAGACAAGAGGCATAAAGCCAGAGCGCGTCGTGATCTCCTTTGGACCGGAGCACAGCCTGCTTGATCCCAGGCAGGTTGAGAGTGCATGGCAGGAAGCGAGAACGTTGATTCCGAGGCCCGCAATAATTGTCTTCGCCGCGTTTGAATTTGATCCTCAAGCGGCCAAAGAAATTGATGAGCTAACGAAAGAAAAAACGGGCATGACATTCTTGACTGCGCAAATGAACGCCGACCTGCTCACGGCAGACCTGAAAAAGAAGCGAGCCTCGAACCAGGGCTTTTGGCTGGTTGGCCGCCCCGATGTCGATTTGCGACAGATTGCAAAGGGTGTCCATAAAGGTAACTGGGAAATCGAGGTCAAGGGTTTCGACTACTACAACACACGAACTGGAACTATTGATTCAGGCGACACATCCAAAATCGCCATGTGGCTGCTGGATACCGATTACGACGGCCGCAGCCTGTATCCGCGTCAAGTATTTTTTCCCTTGGCCGATGCTGACGGCGGATGGGCGCGGCTAGCCAAGAATCTGAAGGCTGAGATAGATCCCGACTTGATCGAAGCCTATCGCGGCACCGTCTCTTTGCCCTTTGAGCCAGGTAACTCTGTAGCCGTTAAAGTGATCGACGATAGAGGAATTGAAAGCCTCAAAGTCGTCGAGGTGAAGTAATGGCGACACACGCGCCTTCGGCAACCATCGATCAGCTCATCATCAGCTCGCCCTACGAGGCACCTGCCGAACATTGGAAGTACGATCGCGAGACGCGCCGATTTACCCGCGAACCCGGTCGCCGCCCGGCAGGATACGTGCGCGCTTCCGACGCTTCCAAGTCCTTTGACGATCCAGGAGAATTCGTTGAGCTACCGTTAGTGAACAAGATTCGCCCTCGCGTGGATGCATGGCGAGCCGCCGACTATCCTGGTGCCAGCGGTATCACGAGGCGTTTGATAAAACATTGGCTAGACACCGAGCAACGGGAGGGCAAGCGTTTCTTTTTCTGCCAGCTTGAGGCCATTGAAACCCTCATGTGGCTCGCGGAGTCCCCCGAATCTGACCGTGTCGGCATCAAAGTCCCCGGAGACGGGGGTGAATTTACTCGCCTGTGCTCGAAAATGGCCACAGGCACGGGTAAAACGATCTTGATGTCTATGCTCATTGCTTGGCAGGTGTTGAATAGAGTCACCTATCCGCAGGACAAACGCTTCTCCAAGAACATTTTGGTGATCGCACCGGGCCTCACCGTCAAGAACCGGCTAGAGGTGTTAGTTCCCGGCAGCGCGGGAAATTACTACCAGGAATTCCAGATCATTCCGCCGGGCCTGGAAGACAAGCTCCGACAGGGGCAAACGTGCCGAGTGCAGGTGCGGAACTGGCACAAGCTGGACTGGGAGAGCGAAGAGCAGCTCCGCAAGCGACGCAGCGTAGACAAACGCGGACCACTCAGCGATGAAGCCTACGTCCGCGACGTGCTTGGCGAGATGCAATCGGCGGAAAACATATTGGTCATTAACGACGAGGCCCACCACGCTTGGCGTGTTCCGCCTAAGGTAAAGATCGCCGGAATTTCCAAAGATGAGCTAAAGGAAGCAACAAAATGGGTAGGCGGGCTTGACCGCATTCATCGCGCGCGCAAGATTCTGATGTGCTACGACCTGACCGCGACTCCGTTCGCGCCCACCGGGCGCAAGAGCGGTGAAGAGACACTGTTTGGATGGATTGTCAGTGACTTCGGACTGAACGATGCCATTGAATCAGGGCTGGTGAAAACGCCGCGCGTGGTAGTGCGTGATGACGGCGAACAGACCAGCAAATACAAGTCGAAGTTCTACCATATCTATACTGACCCAGAAGTAAAGCCCGATCTCAATCGAAAAGTGCAGCCGCACATTCCTCTTCCCGATCTTGTCGGCATGGGCTATTACTTCCTCGGAAAAGACTGGCTGGAAACCGCGAAGAAGTGGAGGGAAGAAGGCAATGCTAAGACACCGCCGGTGATGATTACGGTCGCCAATCTAATCCACACAGCGGCGCGCGTGCAATACGCATTCGAGCACAAGCGGATACGCATTGAGGAACTTTGCGACCCTGACAAAATTCTTCACATCGATTCCAAGGTGCTTGACGAAGCCGAAGCGCAAGAAGAACCCGCGGAGCTCTTTGTCGAAGCCGAACCTGAAGCTTTAGAGGAAAAGGACGACGAGGCCGGCGAGGACACCTTGGAAGAAAACGGCGACGCGCCGAAAAAGAAGCTCACCAAGAAAGAGCGCGCCGAAAGGCTGCGCAAGACGGTGGATACGATTGGACGGGAAGGCCAGCCCGGCGAGCAAATTCAGAACGTAATTTCCGTTGGAATGCTTTCTGAGGGCTGGGATGCCAAGACGGTCACGCACATCATGGGACTGCGAGCGTTCACATCGCAGCTTTTGTGCGAACAGGTAGTGGGTCGCGGCCTGCGTAGAACCTCGTATGACGTGAACGAGAAAACTGGGCTATTCGAGCCTGAGTACGTCAACATCTTTGGCGTACCGTTCACGTTTCTTCCCCACGAGGGTAGTGCCGACGCTCCGCCACCACCTCCCGCGACCGGCAAAACCAGAATCGAGCCCCTTCCTGAGAGACGAGCGCAGTACGAGATGACGTGGCCCAACGTGATTCGGATCGATCATGAATATCGACCACAGCTCACGCTGACACCCGAAAAGGTGAACCGTCTGGTTCTAGACGCCTACAAAACTCCCAATATCGCCGAGCTTGCACCGATGATCGATGGGAAGCCGGATTTCACAAAGCTCAAGGAAATAGATCTTGCCGGTCTCGCCCAGCGGTTCCGCATGCAACGGATTGTCTTCGAAACCGCAAGTGAGGTTTACGACCAGATGGCTCCGAAGTGGAAAGGTAGCCGCGAATATCTGCTCGCTCAACTCGTTCGTCTGGTGGAACAGTACATCGAGAGCGCCAGGGTCATAGTCGATCCACCACTGTTTAACGAAGATGACAAGCGGCGACGGATCGTCATCACCTTGAACATGACCAAAGTGGTTCAGCATTTATGGGAAGCCATTCGTTTCGAGAATGCGCTTACCTTAGAACCGGTGTTCGACACGGAACGGCCAATTCGCTCTACCGGAGACATGCTGCCGTGGTACAGCGGCAAGGCATGCGAGCACACCAAACGGTCACACATCAATATGTGCGTTTACGATAGCCGGTGGGAAGCGAACGAGTCTCTTGAGCTTGATCGCAATCAAAATGTCCGCGCTTGGGTTAAGAACGACCACATCGGTTTTGAGATCACGTATTCATTCAAAGGGATCATTCACAAGTTCCGGCCGGACTATCTGGTTCGGCTGACCAATGGGAAAACACTCATCCTTGAGGTGAAGGGGCAGGATGACCAGCAAAATCAGACCAAACGTGAGTTCTTATCCGAATGGGTCAGAGCGGTCAATGGGCACGGTGGTTTCAGCCAGTGGACGGCAGACGTTTCCCGCCATCCTAAAGACGTGCTGGAGATATTGGAGAGGCACAACAAGCAGGTGTAGAGCCTTCGCGGCCAGCACCGCGATGCTGAGGTCATGTTGGAACGCTGACACATAGTTGTCGAAATCAAGAGGAAGTTGCTCCCGTGAATGTTGAAGGTGCTTATGACCGACCATGAGTGTGAAACGGCCTTCGAACAACTGGAAAGCGCCATGACGAACGCCGGACTTCGGTGGGTTACGACCGAAGTGAACGAAGAGATTAGGTTCGGAAGAACAGTTACGAAGAGAGTCTCGTCCCGTCCCGACACCCCCGAGGATGTAGCAAATGAAGGGCTGACGGACAAACGGCGGAAGTCAAAGGTGACTATTGCCGCCACTCGCCCGTATACAGCGCAAGAGAAATTGAGGGCGCTACTGGACAGTCTGGAAGATGTGATAGTAGAAACACAGGAGATGCAAAAGGCCGTGAAACAATATGTCACGTCTCATGCGAAGAACTGGAGGGAGTTGCGGCTGGTTCGAACTGATGCTGCCGGGCGCGACCCCGTCATCATCTCTCCAACTACCGACGAGGAACGGACGAGGGCCGTAGCGCACCTTCAAACGTTGATAGTCGCACTGAAAGGCGTCGTATCCGATGGGAACCCAGCCTAATCTTCCGGACCTCCTACAAGCCATCCAAGCGGCACTTGGTCCTGCCATCTCGCCGAGCCTCACTACCGCATCCGCTGGATGGGACATCTTCGAGGCCTATGTCCTGAGCATCATATTGGAAGCTGCGGAAATTGAGGGGGCGGCAATTGGTTTTCGGAATATCGATGGTTCGATACCTACTGTGTTCACCTTCAGGACAAGTCCGGGGCATATTTGGTGGAATAGCCAACCCTACACGCATGCAGAGATACAGTTTCCGAATCTTCCCCTACTAGAAGCCCACACAGGAGTGTATGTCTCAGGCAAATCCGGTCTGATTCATGAAGCTGACGTGCTGGTTCTCTTGTCTGAAGAAGCCCAACTATCGCGACAGAATCAGGTTCCTCCTCGTTCCAAAAGGAGCATTATCGCCGCCGAGTGCAAATTCTACGCGTCAGGCTTGCGGATTGGACTCGCACGGGCCTTTGTCGGGCTCTGCTCCGATCTTTCGAGCAGGGAGTGTTTCTTCATCACAAACGTTACAGGAGTGTCAGTCGAAAAGCTTCTTACTCATCAGAGGAAGAAATGGCAAAGTCCAGTTCAGCCCAGCCAGGCAGTCGCTGTTGATCGCCTCAGAAACGCTGTGCAAGATGTTTTTAAGGACTTCCGGGCGAAATATCGAGTGTGAGTGGAACCACTGCTCTCATTTCGTCTCCTGCGTGTACACTTGTTTCGTAGTTCCGTTTAAACTCGACGAGCCACTAGTTAGCTCACTGGTTCACCGCTATATCGACCGCAATTGCGCCCCCACCCGTATAGCCGTATCATTAACGATTCCACCAACACCCATGCATGATCCCGACATCCGGAATGCTCTAAGGACCGACTTGCACCGCAGATACGGTGCTGATCCGGACACTGCGGTCATTGACGAATTGAGTATCCGGCGTGGAGGAACAAGGGTTGATCTCGCGCTCGTTAACGGTGTCCTGCATGGCTTCGAACTCAAAAGCGATTACGACAGCCTGTGCCGCCTAGCTGAACAAGTGCAAGCCTACGGTAGTGTTTGCAACCGCGCGACCCTCGTGGTTGGAGAACGGCACGTTAAGAACGCTGCGGATATTGTGCCAGATTGGTGGGGGATTCGAATCGTGCGTTCCTGCTCCGGGCGACCAACATTTCGTGATCTTAAGCTACCGCAAACAAATCCGTCGTTAGATCCGATGGCCATCGCTCGACTCCTGCGCCGATCTGAAGCATACGCCTTCATTGCGGATCTGGGCTGGGGCGAAGTGGATATCACCGCATCCAGAAGACAGCTTTGCGACGTTCTCGCAAGCAGAACAGAATTGCAACTCCTTTGTCACCGCGTCCGTTGCTGCATCAGAGCGCGCCAATCTGGCGCGACACGACGCTCATGTGGTGATTAAGTCCAGCACGTATCCAAGTCATGGGTGATCCGTGATCTTTTGGTTTGCGGCTCATCTCCGCAATGTACGTGTCACCATCGCTAAACGCCTCCCCGTAGAACTCATCCCGTTCCATGAGCAACATCGCGTTGGCATTCCACTGTGCCCTTCCAGGTCCGTCCTCGTTAAAAATACCTTCTCCTCTCATAATTAGCCATTCTTCGTCGAGTGTGTATCTGATGCTCGCACTGGGATTCGCATTATCTACCGGCTCGACGTACCGACCGTATTGAATGGTGTAATCGGAGAATGACGGCCAACGTTGTCGGCCTCGCTGGCGTAATTCGTCCTTCCAGCTTGTCCAGTCGGATCGCCCAATCCGGTGGGCACCTGGCTCAAAGTTTTGAAGGTCCTTGGGAAATGCTCCCCGTGCGAGGATTAAAGACCTCCACTTCCGAAGTTGTGGCACTCTCAGAAGTAGCTCTCTGATCCTCGGTGCGTCCGGGTCAAACACTCCATAATCGACCAGAAGATCCAAGTCTGAGGCTTTCACGCCCAGGCCGTCTAGAAATTGTTCCAAGCGACGGGGGAGATTTACTTCGAGCAGTTCCGAAGGGCTGACACGCAGACAGAGTCCGTTGCGATCCGTTCTCACTGCGGTTGCTACAGCGGTTTGGTACCTCACTGGTCGATCCAACCCAGTTACGGGCACTAACTTCAGCCGATAACTTCGGCCCAGATCAGAGAGGTACGTCAGCGGGTGGACGCTCCCATTGATTGCGGGTACAGCACCCTCTAGGTAAGCCAGCTCTAGAAAAAACGGAGAATTACCCCAAAATCGCAGGATCTCCTTGGCATGGCGCCGCAGAACGGAACCGGGATCCGGGGCTAGCTCATTCACGAGCAATGATTCAGTTGCTGACTTGCGTTCCGTAGCTTCGACACGCTTCTTCGGGAAGAAGGATTTTGGAGGGATCTCAATGACCGGGGTCATCCTTGCCTTGTCGTCGCTACGAAGCCGATGCAAGGCAAGCCTCTCCGCCTGTTTCCAGCGCAGAATCGGTACGTAATGGTTTGTGCCAAACATTATCAACGGCCGGCCTCGCCGAAACTCGGAAAAAGACGGCGCACTTCTCCTTGTCCCACTAGACGATTAAGTACTCTGTAAGATTTGTAATGGTGTCTTATCTTTCCCGCGACGATAGCGGGATGAATCCGAAGCCGACGCGCAAGATGTTCAACTGCATCCGAAGTTCTAAGATTCCTCGCCGGGCTGTTTCGCCACTCATGATCAGGAATCAACGCTTCCCCCGCCAAGCTATCTGCCTCTAGCTCTTGAGGATTAGATGTATCGTCAATGTCCAGATCATCGTAAAACCCGACCCATTCGGAGCTGAGATGTCGAGCGACGTGAATCAATTCGTGCATCAAAACGAACCAAAAATTATCTAGCCTGTCATGTCTGATTGTCAGACCAATTGCGGGACGATTTTCGTCGACTAACAGCGCAGCACCGTCAAGAAATGTTTCAGGCAAGTGAGGTTCAACGATTACGGAAATGCCAACATTCCCTAGATATTCGCACGCCTGTCTTGGGCCGTCGCTGAGAGTACTCAGATGAGCCAGTTCATGCATGAAACTTAACGTCAAAACCGCTCGATTAAACTCTGCCCGTGGAGGCGATTCTAAAGAGCGAATGCACACGCGAGCATTCCAAGCGGCTAATGCATAGGGGTCCATTTGCCGAGCGGACCTCACATAACGCCCATGCTTATATAGAACGGCTGGTGCCCAGTCCCGACCCAGCGGCGAAAGAAACTGCATCATTAATTCATGCGCATTATGCGATAGATCGGATGCTCGCGATTTCAACCAACCTCTATGGATCATTTCCCGCAGCGGGAACCTGTCCCACTGAATGTCAGCTTCATCTGACTCAAACAACGTCTGCTCTCGTAGTAGAGACTTTGCAGGAATTCCTAACCCCTTGTGCAGAGCACGAACCATCGACAGGGTTAGAGGACGCTTTCGAGAGAGCACCTCAGATACCTTGCTACGGCTCCCGATCAGCGGCACCAAGTCTCGCGCTGTGAGTCCCATTTGCTCCATCCGAAATCGGAGGGCTTCGATTGGGTCGGGAGTCTGCGATTCGACTCGCTTCTGCTCGTAGTCCTGGACTAGCAGAGTGAGGATGTTCAAGCGGTCGCCCTCTGGCGTTCCCGCCTTTACATTTCGCTCAATCAGTTCCTCGATTTGATGGAGCGCGGCCTTGTAATCGTTCTCCGAATTTATTGCAGTGATCATCGTAGGCCTCACTTCCACTTCGAGTACTCAGCGTGGGTGCCGATCCGTACGGCTAAAACCACAGTGACTTCGTAACTCACTTTCGTCTCAATCCTGAATTTGTTGCCCTTGATGTTGAACACTACGCGGTTGTCCGCTAAAAAACTGGCACTCGGGAATCGGGCCTTTACATCTGCTGGTCCCCGCCATTCCGCCTCTTCCACCTCCGCGATCCACGCATTCAGCGGGCCGCGTATTTCCGCGTGCTGCGCAGCAAAGTCGTCCAAAAGTTGTCGGCCAACCAACCGCATCGAGAATCACCAGCCTGCGCAGAGACAATGTTCCCAAAACGTGTAACCAGTTGTTGTTCCCTATATGGGAACATTAAATCAGGAGTGCTTAGCATGTCAAGCTCAGTCCGAGACGAGCCACGAGCTTTTGCGGGCCAGTAAATTTCGCTCCCGGAACGGGCGGCTAATTCTGGTCCGGGATCAATTAATCAAACACGCAACAAGTCCCCCCTGCGATCTCCGGCTTCTCTCGATTCGGAGTTCTTAGCAGAAGTCGCCTCTCCTTTCCTATTTTTTCTCCACTCAACCCGCGCCTTTTCAAAACCGGCGTTATTCCAGCGGTGCTCCCTGTCAAGGGTCTTCGATGAACGCGGACAAACCGCGCCCTTGACAGGTCCGCGCCGCTGAACGCCTTCAAAACCGTCGCGGGTTTTCGCGAAGAAAAAATTTGTTTTGAAGGAGAAGAAGACAATGCAAAACACCACCGAAAGAAAAGACGTATACAGCCGCATCACCGCACAGATCGTGGACTATCTGGAAAAAGGCGTCCGCCCGTGGACTCGTCCATGGAATGCTGAGCACGCCGCCGGCCGGATTACCCGTCCTCTGCGTTTTAACGGCCAGCCCTACTCCGGAATCAACGTCCTGTCCCTCTGGATGTCTGCTCTCAGTCAGAACTTCGCGGCGCCGATCTGGATGACCTACCGCCAGGCCGGCGAATTAAACGCGCATGTCCGCAAGGGCGAGAAAGGCTCACTCGTGGTCTACGCCAACGCCATCACGCGGACCGAGCATGACGACAAGACCGGCGAGGATGTCGAGCGCGAAATCCCTTACATGAAGGGCTACACGGTTTTCAACGTGGAGCAGATCGAGGGGTTGCCCGAAATCTACTACGCTAAGGCTGTTCCGACGCACGATCCGGTGGCGCGCATAGACCATGCGGAGAAGTTTTTCGGCAGTCTCGGCGCCACGATCAAACACGGCGGGAATCGTGCCTACTACGCGCAGGAACTAGATTACGTACTGATGCCGCCGTTCGAAGCGTTCCGGGACGCCGAGAGCTACTACGCCACCCTCGCCCACGAATTGACCCACTGGACAAAACACGCGCAGCGCCTTAACCGTGACTTCGGCCGCAAGAGCTGGGGCGATGAAGGTTACAGCCGCGAAGAACTCGTTGCCGAGCTGGGATCTGCTTTCCTGTGCGCCGATCTCGAACTTCACGAGGAGCCGCGCGAAGAAAACGCCGCCTATATCGCGACTTGGCTGGAAGTCCTCAAGAAAGACAATCGTGCTATTTTTGCTGCAGCCGCTCACGCGCAACGGGCTGCCGATTACCTCAACCAGAAATCCGTCGCCGCGCAGGTCTTGGAGACCTGCGCGGCTTGATTCGTTCTTCAGCCGCTCGTCTACGACAGCGGCGATGAGAGAAACCTACCCATCGGTTGCAGCCATCCGTCAAAAGTACGGCACACGCTCTCTGCTATGTGAGCAGGAATAAGTTCCTGTGGATAAGTCTTCCCTCTGTCAGACATCGCTCAGGCAAAAACCCGTAAGCAAAGGCTTTCCTCTCTATGTTCGACTCTGGGCAAAATCATTTGTGACCCAAGCTGAATTGTAAACTGCACGGAAAATGAAAAGCCCGCCATAAGGCGGGCTTGAATGAGCATCTTGCGCGTACTTTTCAGCGCCGTTCTTTCGGAATGTCCGACAGATCGGCAACCCTTACGCCGTGCCTGTCGAGACGATACCGAAACGTAATGACATTCTTGCCCTTCTCAGGCGACATCCAGTGATAGAGCCGCATCACCGCCCAGATCGTGGATTATCTGGAAACAGGCGTCCGCCCGTGGACTCATCCGTGGAATGCTGAACACGCCGGCGGCCCGTAAGGCGAGATCAATCCCGCCGGATGCGGTGTCGCGTCACTTTACCGTGGTGACGACCCGGAGAATTTGCTTGTCGATGGAGGCGCGCAGATCCTTGGGTAGGAGGTCCGCCTGTTCGAGGCCCTTCCACGCGGCGGCTGCGCGCTCTGCCGTCTCGACCGCAATCTTCCACAGCGGGGTTGCCGGAATCCGGGCCGTGTCGGCAAAGCGCCGCATCTGGTCAGGCGTGATTTCAGACAGGCTGCGGCTGCCGCCGAAACTTAGGGCGAGCGTGTCGTTGGGAATATAAGGAAGCGTCGCCACAAAATCGTATCCCGGCGACAGGACCGGCTTGCGCTGGTCGGGATAGAGGAGGGACCAGTTCTTGAGGTGCATATCGGCGTTGCCAATTACAACGGAAAACACAAGGCGACGGACAAACTCCGCGACGGCGTCCTCACCCGCCTCTGCCCACAGGACGGACGCGATGTTGGCGTAACTGCGAAAGTGGTACTTGTCATTCGGATACTGCCCGAACACTTGCGCGAAATCCTCCATGTGAACAGGCGCTCCCCCGCTCGCACGGTCGAAGCGCTGCACCGCGAGGGCCTTCCTTCCGGGCGCGCGCGCCTCTTCGGGGAGTCCCTTGATCTCCGACATTTCGACGAGACGGTTGTCGGGTACTACGATGCCCGCGCGGCGCGCGAGTTCGAGCATGGCAAATTCATTCTCGGGGACGTTGGCGAAGCGGGTGGAGGGAAGCTTGACGATCCACGATCCTCCCATGCCCCCAGCCGGAACGGTCAGGCCTCCTGATGCTTCCATGACGGCGGAGAACTTCAGCTGGACGCCGGCAAGAGAGAACCGGAGCACGGCTTCACGCGGGCGATCATCATGGCGATCACCATCACGATGGGCATCATCTTCCTTTACATCGCCGTCAAGGGGCTCGATGACGAGTGCGCCGGGTAGATCGGCGCCGAGGACAGCGAGGAGGAAGAATTCGCGCTCAGGGTTAACATCGGCAAGCTTCGCGAGATACTCGCGCAGGTGCCCTTCGGGAAGCAGGTTCGAAAAGAACGGCGGCACGCGGCGCGTCACCGGGCGCAGGGCCGTGACGAGCCCGCCGGTGCGGCCCTTGAACGAGAGGCTCAAAGTCGGGCGCTGCGGATCATCGATATAGTCCTGCTCGAACGCAAAGATCTGGCGGTCGCCCGCGAGTCGGTTGATGACACCGATCTGGTGTCCGTGCAGGCGCACGGCGAGCGCGTTGAGCTTTTTCGGATCAAACTTCATCGCGTGGCTCCTTGCTGCTCTCTTCGTCGGCGTCGTCGGCGTAGAGGGAGCGGTCGTCGCCTTCGCCCTGATCGGGCCGAGCATGATCGCGGATGAGCGACTGCACGACGGGGACGAGGGCGCGCGGGACCATGAGGAGGTCGCTGTCGAGGGTACGAACCAGCTCAAGAAGGGTGTCGTAGCGCGGCACGATTTTGCCGGACTCGATGCCGGAGATATGGGTCTGGGTGAGCCCGAGGCGGCTGGCCAGGTCTCTCTGGGTCCAGCCGCGCTCCTCGCGGGCGTCCTTCAAGGCCAGGCGCATGTCCTCTGGAAGGGCTCCTAGTCGGAGCGGCCTGATATGCTTTGTTATATTGTTTTCCATGCTTGATACAATATACTACATCAATATCCAATCGTCACCATATATTATGTTATATCGATAGCTGGTGGTGATATATTTTAGTATATTTTAGATTGTAAAGCGCCAGAATGTAGCAACGCGAAAACCCGCAGTAGCGCTAGTCGGAGGCACAGGCTCACAGCCTCGATTTGACTCAACATTGTGTGGCTTTTCGTCGGTGTAGACAGCCACTTGTCCCAAATTCCGGCCACTGCTTGAAACCTTGCGCCATGTGTCTTTCCTGACACTCACGGGCTGTTGTCTTAACGATTTCATTGGCTTGCAGGTAACAGATGCGGCTGGCTGGCCCGTATTCGGGCCGCGATACTTTAATTTCACCACTGGGTGCGCACCTCGCGGTAGGCTCCATCGAGCGTAAACCAAACGGCTATCGAGACGGGCCCATTAGGAGCGTCAGTCATGACAAAGCCGAAGACCGTCCGAGTGGGAAATGTCACGGTGACACAGATAAGCCCGAGAGAACGGGAACTCCTTGCGGAGAAGATAAAACAACGGCATGACCTGTTGCGCAACAGGTATCAGGAGATCCACGGAAAAATAGTGGATTGGGTCAGCTACTCGTTCGGGGACGGCAGCTTGTACGTGAGTATCCGGTTCATGGACAAGACCGATTTTTCATTGCAGTTCAGTCCCAAGATCCTTACAGAGAGCATCGACCTATCTGACATGAGCACCGGGAATTTCGAGATGATTCGCCGGTACCCCAAGAGGGCTGATGAATGAACAGAAACAAGAAACAAGAAAAGACGCAGACACTGAATCCCGGCCTCCAACCAACCAAATTGTGTTAGGCGACGTAGAGGGCAGCGTGATGAAGAAGCCAGGAACAGTCGAGTACCCGGAACTCAAGGGCAAAGTTATTGAACAGGTCCGTTATAAGAGCGATTCGGATTTCACTGTACTCGTGATTGAATTCAACGACAACACGCGCGCGAGCTTCCGGTTGCGTGCAGATGTGTCGTTTGCCCTGGAACCTGAGATGTCGGGCAACGATGCGGCTGGTGATATTGCGAATTGGAAAATTCTCAAGACGCGATCCCTACCGCCGCGCTTCAAACAAAGAGAATAGCAACGAACTGATAGGTGACTTCATGGGTGTTAAGAGTTGAAGGTGCGTTCCGTGGAGCGCTGGTTCAGTTGACAAGGAACACTCAATGACAATGAGTAGAAACCGCATTTACTCTAGCCGTCATCGGGGTTGTCGAGGCGGCCCAAAATGTCGCCACTGTACTTGGGACACTATGCATGTTGCCGTTGATGGTCCTCATGCGAAATATACCAAGGGACACCGAGGGAACTACAACGGTGACATCGACCGCGCAATTGATGACTTCTTGGCGACGCTGAAGCTCGAAGCCCGTCGGCTATTGCGCGACCGCGCGCAAGCAACCGCTGCCCTGCGACAGTTTCACTTAACATTCAGTTAGGCTTGGGTCCGCGCCGCATTGGACTTCCCAGAGCGGTGCACCGATCCCCAAGCGCTGCGCTCGCACGCTGATCACTTCTATTGGCTAAGTAACCGACTCGCAGCAGTCCCTCTTTATGCCAGGGCGGAGAAGCTGCTCTCAGAGCGCGGTGACGCGGCGAATGAACTCCATTCGAAGGTCGGGCGCCTCAGCTCGGACGCCGAAACGATGTCATTTGTGGCCCTTTCAAGGCTCTTGAACCAACAACTGCAGAATCCTATCGTGCACGCTCACCAAGCTTTTTGCGGGCAATAGATCTCATAGTTCTGTCAGGAACTTTATCAGAGCCGGATTGCGGCGCCATTTTCTGCTACCGCGCTCCGGGCTTAATTTGTTGAGCTGAGCACGGAAGCGCTCTGGACTGAGAGTCAGATAACGATCGCTTGATCCCAGTCCATGTCGTCCCATGTACACAGAGAGCGCCGGGAGCATCCGGTTTAGGTCCGCGCCGTGCTTAATCCATCCGTCTATCCGGTGAACCGCAAATGTATGTCTGAGATCGTGTAGACGAGGACGGCTGGCCACACCGTCCCGACGCGTAACGCCCGACACTTCTCGAAGGCGTCGAAATGTGGTCTCCACAGCGGGTCCGGTGAGAGCCTCCCCATTCCTGTTAAGGAAGAAGAACGGGGCTTTCGCGGTATCTTTCAGGTAATTCGTCGCATGGTATCTGCGCAGCACGTTGTATAGGTCCGAGCAAATCGGAATGGTTCTCGAACGGTAGGGTCGCGAGTTGCGGATTGTTATTGTCCGTCTCCTGAAATCCAAATCGTTACGCCGCAATGTGAGGGCATCACTCAACAGTGCTCCGGTCCCATAGAGAAACAGGATGAGCACCCGCACGGTGCGAGTATCGATCTTGCAATTCGAGTTCTTCTGGCCGACCCGAATCATCGACAACAGACGACGGATCTCAGCGCGAGAGTAGATGTACGGCAGAAATGGAGATTCGACAGGCGGCCTTCGTAATGGCAACGGCAAGGCGGAAATTGCATTTCGTGCCAACCAAAAAAGGAAGAAGCTACGGAGATACTTGTATTTGTTCTGCCATGTGGCTTCTGACGTTACCGGCCCATCGAGAAAGGCTGCCACTTGGCGCTCTTTTATAGTGTCCAGCGGTATATCACCAGCGTAGCGGCAGAAAGCGCTCAGTGTTTGAATGCCATTCGGGTAAACGGCTCCATAGGTTCTTCTTCCCTCAACATAGGCATCGACCCCTTCGAGCAATTTCATAGGACACCAGCCATGCTGAACGAAGCTACTTTTCGGAGACTCCTGGTGTCTAATCTTGCGTAAATACTCACTGTTTTAAGGTTCCGGTGACCGAGAAAATCAGCAATCTCTCGAAGCGATGTTCCTTTCTTCAGCAAACGGGTTGCGCAGGCATGACGGAGGGAGTGAGGACCGAGTTGCTCTGGTCTGATCCCCAACGCTGACATTCTTGTGCTGACGAGCTGGTGCATTGGGCCGGGGTGAATTCGTCCGTGCGGGACTTGCGCGGCAACGAAAACATAATCGGTTGCCGACCGCGGTCGACCGTGTTGTAGGTAACGGATGATCGCCTCCCCGACTTCATACTGGATTGGAAACTGCTGAATTCCGCCGCGCTTTGCGCGGTGCACGGTAAACGTCTCACCGTACCAGTCGAAATCACTGAATCGGAGTTTCGCTACCTCACTGCTTCGTAGACCGTAAACCGCAAATAGAAGGAGAATCGCTTTGGCGCGGAGGTCGCTAGGAGAAGATCCGCTGGCAGAAGCTATGAGTCTTCTCACTTCCGTCCACTTTGGCCCTTTCGGCCGATTGTCAGATTTACGATTCTTCGGACTTTGAATGCCCAGTGCTATGCCCGGAGCACACCATCCTCGGAGATCGGCATAGCTGAAGAAACTTCGCAATGTCTGAGAGCTCGAAGCGATAGTACTTACTGACCACCCGTCACGCCGCTTACTTGCGAAGAATTCATCAATGTGGAGCAACGAAACCGAGTTGAGACTCTGGTGTTGATCGCCAAACCACCTCAGAAACCTGAGTGTCCTATAGCAGAGAGCGTCAACAGTGGGCGAGGATAGCCCTCGAATCCGCATCGCCTCAGCAAACTCTTCAATTAGGGGCTGAAAAGGATTCGGAGCTAGAGTAGGCAGCTGGCCGTGAAATCGGAACCAACTTTGAGCAGTGCGAACGAACATGAAAGATGCGCCTGGCCGTCTCAGTTTCTTTCGCAGCGGGCCCTCATATGCTGCCCACTCACGCCCTGCCGCTTCAATCTCGTTCAGTTCGACTTTGCGGAGCGCGGTCATTTTTAGAAGGCGGACTATGTGAATCAGGTACGCCGCGGTAGACCGTACAACGATTCGGCTGACGCCCCGTTTGAGCATCGTTGCGAGGTATTGCTCCCGCTCTCGAAGCAATGGAGCGGCTTCGTGTCGAGCGTGCAGACTTGGCCATGACGATATTTCGTCGAAGAGGTTCATCCCTCCGCCTTTCTTTTGAGCAGACGTATCTTGCGGCGGAATCGTATGCTAACGACGAGCGAGGCGCTAAGGGAAAAGCGAAACTCCCCGCTTTTTCCCTGCTTGCAAAGGCAACATCCAATGTAAAATGTTTAAGCCACTTCTCAGCGGGGTTCCCCATGCTGTCGCAGTTTTCTGTATTCCGCCCTTGAGTGAATCCGCACTGGTGAGCTCCTAATAGAGTTCGCCAGTTCCTCGATGGTCAGGTCCCGATTGAACAGTGTGCCTGATTGTTGTTGGGGGGGACGCCCATACGGGTTAGGTTTGGTTTGGGTTTTGAGAAACGCTGCTTCGCAGCGGCTGAGGAATGACACGTCACCCCAGAATGGGAGCTGCAGGCTAACTTTCGGTTACCGTACGCGAACTTGTTGAAGATAGGCCTAGTTAGGTTGAGTCTCGGCCTTAGGCCGAAGGGTAGAGGTTAGCGGTGGTGAACCTGTTGATTTTGCTCGCACGCCCTGCTTAGCCAGAGGAACGGTCTATGGTGAAGCCAAATCTTCGCACCAAGTCCATCGGGACAAAGGTAAGTGAGGACGAGTACGCCCAACTGGAGCGAGCTGCCCAAAAGTCAGCCAAGACGCTCGGCGAGTGGTGTCGAGAGGTAATGCTGGCCAGTGCGGACCGCCAACCGGAGAAGCTGAAGGGAACGGGGAGCGAAGCCCATGCGGTCATGGCTGAGGTGGTGGCGCTTCGAACGATCCTGCTGAACGTACTTTTCAAGCAAGCGAAGGGCGAACCACTGACCGCCGACGAGATGCAGCGGCTCATCGACCGGGCTGACTCGGACAAGCTGAGAAAGGCGCAAGAAAGGCTGGACCAAGCGTCAGCTTCCAAAGCGAGTTGACGATGACCAACTTTTTCGGCACGTCTTTAACGATCCCGTCGGTTCGCGCGGCGAACCGGGGAAGATTGCCCTGACTGGGGGTGAACAGTGAATCGGTTATTGGGTCGAGGGGAGTCTCCGGGTCCGTCTAAGAATTGGCTGCTGTCGACTCTTGTGGCTTTAGTCCTCGCGTTCGTGACGGGCATAGGAATCTTCACGTACCGAAACGTCGAGGTGTGGACGCCATTGCAGCAGTGGTACTGGATTCAATATCTGAACACCAAGAATTTTCCCAGTCCAAGAGGCGACTACCAGGTGCTCTCAAAATTGGACCGACAAGGGGAACACAGCATCGCCACCGACGCCGACGTGATGACCGCCCCGTTGCAGGGATGGCCCCCGTTTCCGTTTGCGCTCACGGCGAAGGCGCGGCAGGCGGGAGCCGTCGCTCTGAAAGTGGAGACGGTGCATTACACGAGCGCGCAAATGAACCAGATGCTTGCAGAGTGGATTTACGCGGACCAGTCTCCCGATGATCTGATCCGGCCTGCATGGGTCGGGGCATTGGGAGCTTTTGCGCTGGCGCTGGTGCTGGCAATGCTAAGGAACCGGACGCGACGGCGCATCGAGGAACCGGGACGGAGACTCAAGGGCCCCGAGATGGTCACCGTCAAGGAATTCAATCTATGGAGTGGAGCGGATGGAATTAGCTTCCTGACCACGGAGGGAAGAGAATCGCTCTCGATTCCGCGCTCGTTAGAGAGTAGCCACATGATGATGATGGGAGACACGGGCGCAGGAAAGAGCGTTCTACAGCGGCGGGTGCTAATGCAGATCGCCGAGCGAGGCGAGACGGCCATCGTGTATGATCCGGCGCTCGAACACACGCCACAGTTTTTCAATCCTGCCCGCGGCGATCTGATCCTGAATCCGCTAGACGTACGTTGTCCTTACTGGTCCCCGTCCGATGAAGTTATGCATGAGGCGGAGGCGCTGACACTAGCAACGTCGCTGTTCCCCGACAAGCCGCACGAGAATACCTTCTTCGTCGAGGGTCCGCGAAAGATCTTCGCGCACTTGCTCACGTTGAAACCGACGCCTGAGGAGCTCGTCAGATGGATGAGTCACGAGGAAGAACTAGATCGCCTCTTGAAAGGCACCGAACTGACAGCATTCATCTATCGCGGCGCTGGCCCACAGCGTGGTGGTGTGTTAGGTGCGCTCAACATGGTTGCAGACAGTTTGAAGCTCTTGCCGAAGGAGAGTGAGACGAAGCGGAGATGGACAACCGAAGAATGGGCACGACAGCGTAGTGGCTGGATATTCCTGACCTCGACTCCTCGATTCCGCGAGCGGCTGTTGCCCCTCATGAGCCTATGGCTGGACACGCTAGTTTTGCGATTGATGAACCAGGGCGATCCTGCGATGCGTCACGCATGGTTTGTGCTCGATGAGCTTGCTAGTCTGCAGCGACTGCCGCAATTGCACACTGCGCTGACCGAGAATCGCAAGTCCGGGAATCCCGTCGTGATCGGTTTCCAAGGCCGGAGCCAACTTGAAGTACGCTACGGGCACGAGGCTGAGGCAATGCTGTCCCAGCCGGCCACGAAAATCTTTTTGCATACCAGTGAGCCTCGTGCAGCAAAGTGGATCTCAGACACGATTGGTGAAGTGGAAATGGAACGCGTTAAGGAGACGGTGAACACGCATCCTCTCAAGATTACCAAGTCCAGGAGTTATCACAATGAAAGGCGAACGGAGCCGCTAGTGCTCCCATCGGAAATCGGAGGACTACAGCGCTTGCACGCATTGCTTAAAGTCGACAATCTGGTGGTGCCTTTCAGCTTTCCATATCTCGCTCCCGTAAAAACCGAACCGGGTTTCATTGCAAGAGAGATCAGAC
The DNA here is from genome assembly GCA_049511255.1 of Terriglobales bacterium. Classification (GTDB taxonomy): domain Bacteria; phylum Acidobacteriota; class Terriglobia; order Terriglobales; family Acidobacteriaceae; genus Acidiflorens. The sequence goes on from JBEKYF010000001.1 coordinate 39,554, forward strand.
CACGTGTGGTCGAAATCGAGAAGCGCCCGCCTCAGGCGAGCACTGTGGCGGCGCAGGAGATCAGTCCGCGCGATCCGGAGAACTCCAAGGGCATTGCCGCCGGACAGGAACCGTACTTCGAGTGAGTCATGCTGACCATCTCCAAACCGCTGAGTGCCGGGCAGGCGCAGACTTATCACAAAGAGGAGTTCGCGAACGCGCAGGAGAATTACTACTCCGAGGGAGACCGCATACACGGCGAGTGGCACGGCGAGCTCGCCAAAGGATGGGGCCTCCAAGGTGAAGTGCGGGAAGAGCACTTCGGGCGACTGGCGCACGGGCAGCACCCGGTAACCGGCGAACAACTAGTGCGCCACCAGACCGCGCGTGAATACGTTAATGGACGTGGCGACACGGTGAGCACGATGGAACACCGCGCTGGCTGGGATGCAACGTTTTCCGCGCCTAAAAGCGTGTCGTTGACTGCCCTCGTTGGCGGAGACGATCGTGTACGCCAAGCGCATCGCGAGAGCGTGAAGGTAGCACTTGGCGAAATGGAGAAATATGTCCAGGCTCGGATCGGGGGAAACCATCCGGCAGAAACAACGGGCAAATGGGTTGCAGCCAGTTTCGAGCACGATAGTGCGCGACCAGTGAACGGGTACCCTGCGCCGCAATTGCACACTCACGTTGTGTTCTTCAATCTAACGGAAACACAAAACGGACAATGGCGGGCCCTCCAACCCCGCGAACTGTACCGCTCGCAGCAGTATGCGACGGCGATCTATCGCTCAGAGCTGGCGCTGCGGTTAAAAGGCCAGGGTTACGACATTGAAAGGGGCAAGAGTGGCCAGCCGGAGATAAAAGGGTACACGCGAGAATATCTTGACGCCTCCAGTCCACGGAGTCAGCAAATCCAGGCGTACCTCGACCAACAAGGTGTAAGAGGCGCAGGGGCGGCGCAAATCGCAGCGCATCAGACGCGTGACGACAAACTGCCTGCCATCACGCACGCAGAGATGCAGCAAAAGCACCGTGATGTGGCCGCGCAGTTCGGCCAGCAGCCGGAGCAAGTGATCCGCGAAGCCCATGAACGCCGGGTCGAACAAGACCCACCGCAAAAGCAGCAGCATCTCGAATCCGCTTTGACCTATGCGCAAGAGAAAAATCTAGAACGCCACGCTGTGACCGACGAACGCGAGCTGATGCGTGATGCTCTGAAACGTTCGATGGGCGAAGCGAGCTTCGGCGAGATACGAGAGCGATTCGACAAGCGCGTTCAGTCAGGTGACCTGATTGAAGTAGAGAGCAAATCGCTAGCCCGCGCGTTCACCACGGAACAGATGATTGGCTATGAGCGTGACACAGTCGCCGAGATGCGAAGGGGACAAAATCTGGATAAGCCGTTGGTGAGTACCGAGACATGGCGTCACATCGAAGAAAAGCATCCGCACTTGAGCACGAGCCAGCGCGCAGCGGTTGAGCAGATCGCGAGCAGTCACGACAGAATCACCGGTCTTGAGGGCGTGGCGGGTGCTGGCAAAACCACTTCCTTGACTGCGGTCCGCGAAGCTGCCGAGCATGAAGGCTACAAGGTGTTCGGACTTGCACCCACGTCGCGCGCCGCGCAGAAATTGGCAGAATCAGGCATCGAATCCGGTACCTTGCAGCGTCATCTGGTCCGTGGCGAGCAACCCGAAGGCGAACAGAAGAAGCTTTATATCCTCGACGAATCGAGTCTCGCGAGCACGAAACAGATGAATGAACTCCTGCATCGGTTGGGCGGCCACGATCGTGTGCTCTTGGTCGGTGACAAGCGGCAACATGAGGCGGTAGAAGCTGGCAGACCCTATCGGCAGCTACAAGAGGCAGGGATGCATACTGCACGTCTACATGAAGTCGTCAGACAGAAGGAACCGGAACTTAAGGAGGCTGTCGAACAGCTTGCCCGCGGGGATGTCCACGGAGCGGTAGCGAATCTCGACCAGCAAGGCCGCGTGCATGAGATTGTGGTCCGCGAAGAGAGGCTTGGTGCAGTCGCTCGTGAGTACGCGCGAGAGCCTCACGGCACCTTGGTCATTTCACCTGACAATGAGTCCCGACGCGAGTTGAACACTCTGATCCACTGTCAAATGCAGGCCCGCGGCGACGTGAATCCAGAGGAACACAAACTCCGAGTGCTCGACTCGCGAAATGAAATGACCGGCGCAGATCGGCAATGGGCCGCACAATACGGGGAGGGGGACTTGGTCCGCTATACCCGAGGGAGTAAGGTTCTGGGCATCGCCCCTGGCGAATACGCACGAGTGGATCGAGTGGACGCTCGCGAAAACCGGATCACCATCGAGCGCGAGAATGGAGCGCAGGAGACCTACGATCCGCGACGGCTGTCGGGTGTGGCGGTGTATCAAGAAGTTCAGCGTGAATTCTCACAGGGCGACCGCGTTCAGTTCACGGCCCCTTCGAGGGAACTACAGGTTGCTAACCGAGAACTCGGCACTATCGAACGAGTCAGCCATTCTGGCAATCTCGACATTCGCTTGGATTCTGGCCGCGAGGTGCGATTCAATATCCGCGAGCATCCTCATCTCGACCACGGATATGCCGTAACCAGCCACAGCAGCCAGGGACAGACCGCGGAGCGTGTGCTAATCCACGTGGACACAGACCAAAGCGAACTCTTGGTTAACAACCGCTTCGCATATGTGTCTGTTTCGAGAGCGCAACATGACGCCCAGATTTACACGAATGATGGCAGCAAGCTTTCCCGAAGCCTCAGTCGCGAAAGCTCCCAACGTACGGCAACAGAAGTGGAACAGCAGCCGGCTGCAGCGAAGCCGGAGCCAGTGTCCGTGCGAGGGGTTCGGCCGTCCGAAGAGGAGCAAGGCCATAGTCTAGGTATAGGACTCGCCTAACTGTGGGAAGGCCGAAATCCAATTGCACTTAGCGGCAGCGGTCAGAGAGTAGCCGGTCCCGCTTTACCTTCGTTGGCAGGATCGGACCGCGCGGTAGTCTTACCCACGTTCATGGCAAGCATGATTTTCAGTCGGGCTCCATAGTGGGCGAGCAGTTTGTCCTGTTCGATTCCGTGCTCGGTGGCTTTCTCAGCCACTTGTGCGCGTATGCTCTTCTCGAATCCTTCGTTTGTTCGAGTCATCGCTGCTCCGAGCGTTAACATGGCAGTGTCGATGTCCAGTTCGTCGCCTGCTGCAGTCAGAACAAAGTTGCCAATTGGCATTCGCAACTCGCCCGGTATCCGAATAGAGGCAATTTGCTCGCTAGGTCGAACGGGATCCGCGTGTTGTGCGACAACGAAGACTTCGACCTCCGGCGCGCCAACCACCGCACCGAGAACGAAGTAGGACAGGCTTCCAAACAGGCTGCGGGAATTGCCTTTCGAGGCGGCGATGTTCGGAATTCTCTGGTCCAAGTGGTCGGTCCGATTCCGCAAGACATGCACACTACTGGTGGCCGACATGAAGGCGTCCACGTCATCACCGTTAAAGGCGAGGCTGCGGAGAAGCTGTCGCAAGCTGTAGATTTGGTCAACGATCGACCAAGCGTGCTGGAACATTGCGATGTCGAGGTGACCAGAACGCTGTTCCTTATTCTGCGTCTCTTCCCATTTGGACCTGAGCGCCGATTCGATCATTTGGGCATAGGCGGACGCCATGATGTCAGCGCACATCACCATCGCGTCGACGCGGAACCGTTGAGTCTCGTCCACAACGAACGGCAGCGCGCGAATAAACGCGCCTTCAGGCAAGGAGACTTGAGTTCGCGCAATGATCAGCGGATGTTTTGGCGGGAATTGTAGCTGCATGGCCCTATTCTAGGCCGGCCGCACGTTAATTTCGGCTACCCACCGACGCGACGCTCTGCCTCGTATGGCCGGACAGAACTTGTGTTTGAGCCCTATATCAAACCGTAGTCCGAAGCACGAACCGCAAATTGATCGCGATTCTGTGGCATCGGAAGGATCATAGAACCCCCGCCCCAGAAGTGAATCCCGTTTTGGACACTGAATAGCCGCAGGTCTTCGAGGGCCTTATGGCTATAGTGCAACATCGCGGCCGCGCTTGCCGAATAGTGACGCAATTGGCCTCCGTCAGCCACGTACACCATTGATTCGCCCTCGTCCGTTTCGATCAAGAAGTGGGAGATCGCATTCCGGGTCTCCCGCAGCTTTTCGAAGAGGTCCCGCGCGCACGTGAGGCCAGCACTGAATTCAGGACTAAGGCCGAACTGGCGTAGCTCATCGGCCGTGATCGTCGGGTCAGCCGGCAACTTCGCCGGCAGGTTTCGCTGCTGGCATTCCTTCCTCACGATGCCGCGGATCTTGCCCGAGCCTTCATACATTTTCCATCCGCAGATGAGCCGGTAGAACGGACTGTGCGAGGTCAGGGCCTCGCGATAGAGAGCGTCGTACGGCGCGAAGGGCGTCGCTTGCACGATGCCGCCGAGCGGCCCGATCGAAACTCCTCTCGGCTCGGGGATCAGGCATTCGGACACGAGAACGTCCCCGACCGTTGGCGACATCAGGTCCAAACGATGAATGACGAGCGGCATGGGATAGTTCCGCACCATAACATCGAGCAGCGCATTGATCGGCCCGCGCGCGAGCAGGAGCGCATTGCTCGGCAGGGCGGATTGGACTTTCACAACGATGTAATCGAGCTTCCCATTCGCGTCATTGAAGAGGCCGTAATAGACCGCTCTCCGCCCTCCCGCATGCAGGTAGATCCACAGCGGGTTCTCGGCCGGATTGACGTGCAGAAAATGATGACCGGCTTCCTTGAGCGTATCGGGAGGATTCCCTGCGAGAGGCACGTGGTCAGAGACGAACGCCCGGACCTCCCAGAGCCGGGACGTTTTGCTCTTTTCGAGCTCATGTATCTCGTTGATCTTTTCGGGGCGTGTGAAAGCTCCCAACGCGCCCGGTGTCGGCATATCGGGAAATACGCTCACTACAATATTCCCTCCCGCAAGGTTCATGAGCCCTCCAAACCTACACTTTATACCCGCCATTTCCACAACTGCTTTCACACCTGGGACGAGGATCTCCTTGATGGGTGCCGGTCGTAGACCATCCGACAATCCTTGTGCGCCCGTTCGTAGAGCTGCCGGACCGCATCGAGAGAGTTGCCTGCGATCATCGGGGCGACGACGAGCACAAAAACGCCAAGTACCGATTGCTGCCGTTCTTTGAAGATCAGGATGTGGTGAAGAGTGGAGGGGTTGAGGCAGTATTTCCGTACATCGTACAATGCCGGCCAGAACGTCAATGGAGGTGTTCTTGGAGGATGACGGCAGGGGACGGCAGATCTACGGGAACCCTTCGGCGCTCAAGAAGGCTCGGGCAGATGAGAAATTCGCCTATGTTGTGGCGCTGGCGCGGGCGGTAAATGCGCTGAACTCCGCGCACTCGCTGATGATGACCACGGCTAACCGAAATACTCCGGACGCGATTCGGGACCGGATGAATGCCCATTTCTTCGTGTCGGGAATCCTCTACGAGACATTGAAGCTGATCCGTGCGATGAGCAGGATCTTCATGGGCGACCAAAGCTATGACACGAGCTTGCGGTTGGTCCTCAAGGACGCGTCGGGGCAGGCGCTGGAACAAATACACCTGAAATCCGTGAGGCACGGTGGCGTGTTCCACTTTCTGCCGGAACGATTCGCCGAGGCGATCGCGAAGACTCCCATGACCGAATGCGTGTTTGCCTCCTCTGGCGCAGGAGAGAAGCGGGGCAGTATTCACTACGATTTTGCAGACCTCCTCACCGCAGAAATGATGGTGGGCAAGCGGCTCGATGACGAGGCGGTGGTCACGAAAATGTTTGAGAAGACGCTCGACCTCGTGCAGAAGATCATCGGGCACTCGGAGAACTTTATCGCTGACCAGTTGCATGTGTGGGGGTTCCAGATCCGTCTTTCATCGCCGGCTCCTTCTGAATGAGCGCGCGCCACATATTTTGTGTTATCTGTGGAAAACCGTCGAAACTTTCACACTTACATTCACACTGGCACAGCTGTAACCATCTAAGCAGTTTATTTTCAAGGCGAAACTGGCAGACGCACGGGACTTAAAATCCCGGGTCCGTAACAGGACGTGACGGTTCGATTCCGTCTCCGGGCACCATCGGCGAAGCATTACATTGTGGTGCATTTAGCAACACGATCCATAGTTAACTTCTGGCCCGCATCGTTGAGAGTCCATCACAGGGCGTAGCTTCCGCTGAGTCCGTGTGCAGGACAGGCTTGCGCGGAATCGAGATCGCAGGCTCACCGGATTCCTGAACGTTCCACCGAGGCGGGCAGTTCCCCGTTGCATATCGCCCCAACGCGAGTGTAAAGTCGCCGATACGGTGGTGCCGCTGGCGGCGTCCGGTCGTGCCTTAACAGCGCCAGCGGAAGGGAGGATTGGCGATGCCCACAGCGATTCCACTCCACGTCAACGGTCGGGCAACACGGGTGACGGTCGATGATCCCGACATGCCGCTGCTCTATGCTCTGCGCGACAATCTGGGACTGCACGGGCCGCGCTTCGGCTGTGGCCTCGGGCAGTGCGGGTCCTGCACCGTACACCTTGACGGCAGGCCGGTGCGGTCCTGCGTGACGCCGCTCTCGGCGGTCGGCAAGAAAAAGATCGTGACCCTGGAAGGCTTGGGCACAGTCGACAAGCTGCATCCCGTCCAGAAAGCCTTCATCGAGGAGCAGGCCGCGCAGTGCGGCTACTGCATCAGCGGCATGATCATGGAGGCGGCCGCCTTTCTTGCCTCCAACAAGAACCCCAGCGATGCTCAGATCAAGCAGGCGCTTGCCCACAATCTGTGCCGTTGTGGTACCCATCTGCGCATCGTCCGCGCCGTCAAGCGCGCCGCTGCCGGTGTGTGAAGGGAGGCCCGACCATGCGATTCACCAAACCAAGCCGCCGCGAATTCCTGAAGGGCACGGGCATCCTGATCGTCAGCTTCTCTCTGCCCTCTCTGTCTAAGACAGTCTCCGCGAGCGGAACTCCGGCAGACACAGGGACGAAGACCGTCGCACTTGATGATGTGGATGCCTTCCTGGCGATCGACCCCAGCGGCAGCGTGACGCTTTTTTCCGGCAAGGTCGATCTGGGCACCGGCATCGGCACCGCGTTGACCCAAATCGTGGCCGAGGAGCTGGACGTACCGCTCTCTCGCGTCCACGTCATCGAGGGGGACACTGCCCTGACGCCCGCGCAGGGCAAGACCTGGGGCAGCCTCTCGATCCAAAATGGCGGCGTACAGATTCGCCAGGCTGCCGCCACCGCCCGGCGCGCCTTGCTGCAGGAAGCGGCAAAACGGTTCGGTGTGCCGGTCGAGGATTTAATAGTCGAGCAAGGCACAATGCGATCGCGCAACGGCGGTAAGCAGATCACCTATGGCGAACTGATCGGCGGCAAGACATTTTCACTGAAAGTGGACAAGCAGGCGCCGCTCAAGGACCCGGCGACGTACAAGATCGTGGGGCGACCAGTTCCGCGCTTCGACATCCCGGAAAAGATGACGGGCCAGTTCACCTACATGCAGGATTTCAAGGTGCCGGACATGCTGCACGGCCGTGTCGTGCGGCCGACGGCAATCGGCGCGACGTTGCTGAGTGTCGATGAGAGCTCCGTCAAGGACATTCCCGGCCTGGTCAAGGTTGTGCGCCAGGGAAATTTTTTGGGCGTGGTGGCGGAGAGCGAGTGGGGCGCCATCCGGGCGGCGCAGAAACTTAAGGCGAACTGGTCCGACTGGGAAGGTCTACCGGAGCAGAGCAAACTGTGGGAGCATGTCCGCGCCACCAAGGTCAACAAGGACGATGTCACCAGCAACATCGGTAGCGCCGAGCAGGCGCTCGAGCAGGCCGCTAAACGGCTCAGCGCGACCTATGATTTTGCCATCCACACGCACGGCTCTATCGGGCCTTCCTGCGCCGTTGCGGAAATCAAGGACGGCAAACTCACCTGCTGGTCCTCCAGCCAGGGGACGCATGATCTACGCCAGCAGCTCGCGGCCATGCTCTCCATGCCGGACACTGACGTGCGCGCCATCTATCTCGAAGGCTCCGGCTGTTATGGCCGCAACGGACATGAAGACGCGGCCGCCGACGCCGTCTTGCTGGCACGCGCCGTGGAGCGGCCGGTGCGGGTGCAGTGGATGCGCCCGGACGAGCATGGCTGGGATCCGAAAGGGCCGCCGACGCTGATGGACCTGCAGGCCGGGCTCGACGCGAACAGCAACGTCGTCGCCTGGTATTCCCAGGTCTACGTCCCTGAAAGCGCGACCGGAAGTGTCAATGTCAAGCTGGTGGCGGCGGAGCTGGCGGGACTGCCGCATGAGACCGGAATGGTTCCCGGCAACGTCATCCAAAACACAGCCATACCCTACACGTTCCCCAACGTGCGCACGGTAGCGCATCGGCTGGCTGAAACTCCGCTCCGTCCATCTTGGATTCGCGCCCCGGGGCGCATGCAGAACACCTTCGGTAATGAATCGTTCATGGACGAACTGGCCGCCGCGGCCGGCGCCGATCCACTGGAGTTCCGGCTGCGTTACCTGAACGATCCGCGCGGTGTCGAATTGTTGAAGCGGCTGGCGAGCTTCGCCCAGTGGCAGGGCCGCAAGTCGCCGAAGCGAGAGACTGGCGACGTCGCCACCGGCCGGGGCCTTACCTACATCAAGTATGAGCTGGCTCGTACTTATGTAGGGGCGGTCGCCGACGTGGAGGTGAACCGCAAGAGCGGCGAAATCCGCGTCAAGCATTTTGCCGTCGTGCAGGATTGCGGGCAGATCATCAACCCCGACGGCGTCAAGAACCAGGTCGAAGGCAACGTGACGCAGACCGTCAGCCGCGTGCTGAAGGAGGAGGTCACGTTCGACCGCTCGCGGGTGACGAGCCTCAACTGGGCAAGCTACCCGATCTTGACGTTCCCGGAGATGCCGGACGTGGACATCGAGTTGATCGACCGGCCGACGGAGAAACCCTGGGGCGTGGGCGAGCCGTCCGCTGCCGTCGTGCCGTCGGCCATTTCGAACGCCGTGTTCGATGCGGTGGGGGTGCGGCTGCGCTCGGTGCCCTTCACGCCGGCCAAGGTGCGTGCTGCTATACAGAGTAGCCTGTGATTCGGGCGCAATCGCCATGGTGACCTAACTGCTTTCGGTGGTGATCCCAACAAGGTGACCCTGTTTGGATATCGGCAGTCCACAAAACAAGGTCTAAGAAACTTCCTTTGACGGTCCTCTGTCGACCTGTGCCGTCGATTACACTCAGCATGGTGAGGAGAGCATGCGAGTTGCAACTGCGAATGAACCGTCACGTTCGGTGCTGGCCCCTGTGCGCGCGGTATTTCGGGCAGTGGTGGTGACGGTTGTGCCCGATGCGAAACAACTGGACGAGCCCAACTGGCTTGCATTGGAAGCATTGGTGGAAGATGCGCTCGAGATTCGGACGCCAACTCTGCGGAGGCAGCTACAACTCTTCTTGCGTGCGATCGAGTGGCTGCCGGTTGTGCGCTATGGCCGCACTTTTACTGCGTTGGGGACCGAGCAACGCAGCCGCGTCTTCCGTTATTTGCAGGATCACCCGGTAGAACGGATCCGTTGCGGATTCTGGGGGCTGCGTACGCTCGCATTGCTGGGTTATTACGGACGACCTGATGGCGCAGACGCTATCGGCTATCGTCCCGATGCACGCGGTTGGGAGGCGGTGCAACGAAGATGAAGCGCCGCAGCTATGACATTGTCATCATCGGCTCGGGGGCAGGCGGAGGAACGGTGGCCCAGGAACTGTCGTCGCTATGCCGCGACGGCGTGCGCATCGCAGTCCTCGAGAAGGGTCCGAAACTCCGCGATGAGGAATTCACGGGCCGCGAAGTGGAGATGGCGAAGGCGCTCTACGAGGACGACGGAGGGTTCCTGACGGCCGAGCAAACGATGACACTGGCCTTCGGAAGGGCGTATGGCGGATCGACGGTCGTGTATACGGGCACATCGTTGCTTCCCCCGGAACGAGTTCTCGAGCGCTGGAACGTGCCGGGGCTGAAATTTGCGGACGTGGAACAACGGGCGCGGAAATACGTGGCGGAAAATAACGTCCACCTGCTGGACGAGTCGCTGCTCAACGAGAACAATCGGCTGTTCGTCGAGGGATGCCGGCGGCTTGGCTATCGCGTTCAGCAGTTTCCGGTAAACCTGAAAGGCTGCCGGGGATCGAGCCTCTGCAATCTCGGTTGTCCGAACCAGGCGAAACAAGGCACGAATCGAGTTCAGCTTCCGCGCGCGGAACGCAACGGAGTGGAAGTTGTGACGCGCTGCGACGTGCTGCGAATCGAAAACAAGAAAATCTTTGCCAGGGTCAGTGAGAAACCGGAAGGCAATAAAGGCGAGCCATCAACATGGGGAGCGGGCGACTACCAGATCGATGCCAAAGTCGTGGTGGTTTGCGCCGGTGCGGTGAATTCTCCGGCGCTGCTGCTGAGGTCCGGATTTGGCCGAAGCCTGCCGCGATTGGGACGCGGATTCACTTGTCATCCTGCATTCATCATGGTCGCAGAACACAGCCAGCCGATTACCAACGCAGTCGGTCACCCCAAGAGTTTCTACCTCGACCAGTTCGCCGAGAGCGATCACTTCTTGCTCGAGACCTGCATGTACTTCCCGTTTACCACCGCCAAGGCGCTGGTTGGGCTTGGTGAGGAACACAGTCGCTTTATGCGCGCCTTTCCGCGGTTGCAGATGATCCTGGTGCTGGCGTGTGATGAGGTGGATGAGCATAATCGCGTGACGGTGGATGGCGATGGACGCCCGGTGGTTCACTACCGCTTCACACCGGAGGTGATTCATGGCCTGGTGCAGGGCGCAATTACCTCGGCGAAGATCTCTTTTGCGGTCGGGGCCGTGCGGGCGCATGTGCCGGTTTCACATTCTCCGACGATTGAATGCGCGGACGCGGAACGTCTTGACCAGATTGCGGAAAACCCGGATTTCAAACCCGGGAAGCTTTCGATCTCGGCCGCGCACCTGCAGGGAGGCTGCGCGATGGGGAGCGGTCGCGAGGATTCGGTGACCGATTCTTATGGCCGGGTGCATGGAGTTCCGTGGCTGTATGTGGCCGATTCGAGCCTGTTTCCGAATTCGCTGGAAATCAATCCTTACTTGACCATCATGGCCCTGGCCGACCGTGTGGCGGAGAGCATCCGCAAGAATGTGAATGCGCTTCTATAGGCAAGATCGTATATAGGCAAGATCATCTATAGGCAAGATCATACGAGCGAGATGCTATGAGCAAGATGACAGGCGGTGACATCGTTGTGCGCGCGCTGGAAGATGAAGGTGTAGGTTTCGCTTTCGGCATTCCGGGCACACACAACATCGAGCTCTACGATTCCCTCGCCCGTTCGAGGAGCGTGCGCCCAGTCCTCGTTACCGATGAACAGAGCGCTTCTTTCATGGCCGATGGAGTTGCGCGTGCTTCCGGGCAACTTGCGGCTGTGAACGTAGTCCCTGGAGCAGGACTGACCCATGCGCTCTCAGGGATTGCCGAAGCTTATCTCGACGGAATCCCCATGCTCGTGCTCGCTTGTGGGATTCGGCGCGACACGGGAAGGGCGTTCCAACTCCACGACGTTGACCAACTCGCCATCGCTCGACCCGTGACCAAGGCCCAGTTACGCGCGGAGCATGGATCGGAAATCTATGCGACCGTCCGCCGCGCTTGCCAAATCGCGCGCCGTGCCCCAGCCGGGCCGGCGCTGGTTGAGATTCCCGCCGAGCATTACTTCTTCCGTCATGAAACTGATCTGCAGGCACCCGATTCACAGTCGGCGCTGCCTGCGACGCAAGGAGAACTTGTCGAGCGGGCCCGCCAATGGATCGAAGCCAGCCACCGGCCTCTTCTTTATCTCGGCCTCGGGGCCATCGAGGCCAGCGCCGACCTCGTGGCTTTGGCCGAGCGGCTGAATGCTCCGGTTGCCACCACCATCTCGGGCAAAGGCGTTTTCGACGAAACGCATCCTCTTTGGTTGTGGTGCGGCTTTGGCGCTGCCGCACCTTCGTTCGTGCGCAAGATCGCGGCCTCTTGCGATCTTACTTTGGCCATTGGTTGCCGCTTTTCTGAGGTGGGCACGGGAAGCTATGGCATGACGCCACCGGGCAAACTGATTCACGTGGATATAGATCCTTCAGTATTGGGAAAGAACTACCCCGCGGATCTGCCCGTAGTTTCGGATGCCGCAAGTTTTGTCGCCGCCCTGCTTCCTCGGCTGAAGTCACGCGCACTCGATGAATCATTGCGACGCGACATACGTTCCGGCCACGAAGAGGTCAGGCAAGGATGGACAACGCCTGATAATTCCGAGGGAGTGTACCCACCTCACCTTTTGGAAACTGTTCAAGAACTGGCTGGCAACGACGCGACCTATACCGCCGATAGCGGTAACGGAACCTTCCTGGCGATGGAGTGCTTACGGCTGCCACACCCGCGTTCGTTCCTGGCGCCGGTTGACTATTCGTGCATGGGTTACGCAGTGCCTGCCGCACTCGGAGCCGCACTCGCCTGTCCTGATCGCCAGGTGATTTCCCTGGCGGGCGACGGTGCATTCCTGATGACAGGCTTGGAACTGCTTACCGCGCGCCAGCTAAATCTGCCCGTCATGGTGCTCGTCTTGCGCGACCGCGAGTTGGCGCAGATTGCGCAGTTTCAGCAAATCGCGCTTGGACAGAAGACCTGCAGTGATATTCCTGACTATGACCTGGCCTCCATTTGCCGGGGCGTTGGCGTAGAGTACCTTGCACTACGTCGTAACTCCGATGTGGAGGCGATTCTCAAACAGGCGCTCACGCTGACTGGCTCCGGTCGTCCTGTCGTAGTCGAGGTTGCAATCGACTATTCCCAGAAGACCTACTTCACACGCGGCGTAGTGCGCACAAATCTGGGCCGTTTGCCGTGGCCTGATCGTATACGTTTCGTATTGCGTGCTCTAGGACGAAAGCTGGGGTGAGACTGAGGAAAACTCCACACTCAATAGACTTCGGACCTCGCCGCACGCGCCATCAGTTCTTCGATGGCCTGTTGCGGTGACTTGCCGCTTTCGAGAACGGCGAACATCTGTTCGGTGATCGGCATCTCGACGTTCTTCTTGCGGGCCAAGCCAACCGCGGCTTTAGTGGTGAAAACTCCTTCGGCGACCGCTCCGCGCATGCCCTCGATGATGTCGGGCAGTTTGCGGCCTCTGCCGAGTTCAACGCCGACGCTGCGGTTGCGCGAGAGATCTCCGGTGCAGGTTAGAACCAGATCGCCCAGTCCGGCGAGTCCGGCCATGGTATCGAGGCGGCCACCGCAGGCCACGACCAGGCGCGCCACTTCAGCGAGACCTCTCGTGATCAGCGCGGCTACCGAATTGTGGCCAAGGCCGAGGCCATCGCAGACGCCGGCGGCGATGGCGATGATGTTCTTCAACGCGCCGCCTAACTCCACGCCGATGACGTCATCGTTGGTGTAAACGCGAAAGCGGGAATCGTTGAACGCTTGCTGCACCGCGCGCGTCACTTCGCCGTCGACGGACGCCACGGTCACGGCCGTCGGATCGCCGCGCGCTACTTCCTTAGCGAAGGAAGGGCCGCTGAGCGCCGCCACGCGAGGCGTGAACTTGCGGCTTCGCAAGACATCGCCAATCACTTCGGTCATGCGCAGTAGAGTCCTGTCTTCGAGTCCTTTGGTGCAGCTGACGAAAAGCATCTCCCGGCCGAGCGCCGGCGCCATGCGTTCGAACAGAGTTCGACAATGCTGCGAGGGCATAACGCTGACGACGATCTCCGCGGCGTCGAGCGCGGTGTTCAGGTCGCTGGTCGCTGCAATCGATTCCGGCAGGATGAATCCCGGCAGGAAGCGCTCATTGGTTCGGCTGCTTGCGATGCTCTCGGAAACTTCCGGTTCGTTGGCCCAGAGATGGACCTGATGTGTCCCTTTTCGTCCCAGGACGATTGCCAGTCCGGTGCCCCAGGCGCCTGCTCCTATGATGGCAATGCGGCTCATCGGCGGGTTGCTCCTAACGTTCCTGACTTTTTCCCTAAATTTTTTCCTGACTCGGTTTGTGACTCTGTTCCCGACTTTGCTCCTAACTTTGCTCCTAACTTTGATTCTGTTCCGGTGGCGAGACGGCCGATGTTTTGGCGGTGCTTCCAGATGACGAGTGCCGAGACCAGGGCGATCAAAACCAGTTGCCGCGGGTCGCTGTATTCGTGGAGCGCCCATGCCAGCAGCGGAAACGCCACGGCCACAACGACGGACCCGAGTGAGACGTAGCGGAAGGCGACAGCGATGATCAGAAACAGGACCACCATGCACAAAATGGATTTCGGGGTGAGCAATATAAAAGCTCCGAGGCTGGTGGCGACGCCCTTGCCGCCTCGGAACTTGAGCCAGACGGGGAACAGATGGCCGACCACGGCGAAGAACGCCGCCGTGGTCATGATGAGCTGCTGATGCGGTCCGCTGAACAGCGCCCGCGCCACCAGCACCGCAGCCAGGCCTTTGGCAGCGTCGAGAACGAGAGTCGCAACTCCGAGCGCAGGCGATTTGCGCGCCACGTTCGTCGCTCCAATGTTGCCGCTGCCGCTCGTGCGCACATCCTGGCCCTTGAAAATCCGCACCAGCAGGTAGCCAAATGGGATCGATCCCAGCAGATAGCTGACGGCGGCGGTGATGAGGTAGGGATTCATGCTCGTCTATCTAATGATGCGACCGCTTGATTGCTACTGCTGCCGATCCACGCTTCCTCGTGGGGAGTCGGGCGTCCCCGCCCGGCGGGACGGGCGAGACGCCCGTCGCTCCACTATTCAACTACCCTGGAGCGGCAACCGTTGCAGCTTCGTGTACTTTGATCCCTTCGGAGAGAGCTGGCTCTGATAGAGAATAAACTCGTGGGCTGTCATGGTACCGAAATCAACCTCGCCCATCGCAGCGAGCCGCTTTTCGAGCACTGCGAACACGGCGTTAGGGCGGTCGCCTTTGCGCCATTTCGGCGAGCCCGATCTTCTTCCGGCCGATCTTCTCCCGGCGGCGCCGGCACGCGCGAGAGTTAGATGTGGGCTGAAAGGCCGCTCTTCGCGCGGAATGCCGAGTTCGGCCGTGGCCATGTCGATGCTCTCGGCCAGTTCGGCGAGTTGCGGTCCGGCTTGGATTCCGATCCAGAATACGCGCGGAGCCTTTGCGGTAGGGAAGAATCCGTATCCGGCAGAGCGAATTTCGAACGCGCTGCCTTGCACCCGCCGCAAACGTTCGGTGATGGCCTCGACCCGCTCTGGCGTTTGTTCTCCGATGAACTTCAGCGTAATGTGCAGCGACTCCGGACGCACCCAGCGAGCATCGGGCGCGAAGCCCTCGACGCCTTCGAGGAAGAGAGAGATGCGGGCGCGGACTTCGGGGTCGAGATCGATGCCAATAAATATTCGCATAGGTAAATCGATCTAGTGGAGCGCCGGGCGTCCCCGCCCGGCAGGACGGGCGAGACGCCCGTCGCTCCACAGGCTCGGTAATATAAGCGCCCTAAACCAGCGCCCTGCGGATCATCTCCAACGCCTGCTCGGTTGCGAACTGGCGAATGCGCTTGCGGTCGCCGGGGAAATTACGTTCCACTACCTGCGTGCCTTCTTCTCCCGCGAGTGCGATGTAGACCAGGCCCACGGGCTTCTGCTCGGTTCCGCCGCTCGGGCCGGCGACTCCGGTGATTCCGACTCCGTAGCTCGCGAGGCAGCGCTTGCGGATGCCTTCGGCCATCGCCGCCGCCACTTCGCGGCTGACCGCCCCGTGGCGGTCGATCAATGCCTTGGGAACGTTGGCAAATTGCGTTTTCAGTTCGTTCGAGTAGACCACGGCGCCGCCTAGAAAATAGCGTGAGCTGCCGCTGAGCGAAGTGATGCGCTCGGCCAGCAGGCCACCCGTGCAGGATTCAGCCGTTGCCAGAGTCATGCTGCGCATCTGCAGCAGATAGCTGACGATCTGCTCGATGGTTTCACCTTTGCGCGAGAAGATGGCGTCGCCGAGTTCGTCCTCGATTTTTTCCGCGAGTTCCTCGACGCGCGCCTCGGCCTCGGCTTGAGAATCTTTCCGGCAGCGCAGGAGGAGTTGAATCTCGCCCGCGCCCGCGAGGATCGTGGTCTCGACGTCGGTATAAGTTTTGTGGATGGGCGCGACCCGCGCGTCCACTTGCGATTCTGGCATCATGGCCATCTTGAGCGTGCGCGTGGCGATGTGCTGGGGAGGAATGCGGGCGCGCAGTCGCGGCATGCATTCGGTTTCGAACAGCGCCTTGAGTTCGTAGGGTGGGCCGGGGAGCAGGATCAGGAGCCGCTCCTGGCCATCATACTTTCCGCCGATCCACTGGCCGGGCGCGCTGCCGAGCGAATTCGGCAAAATCGTGGCGCTGGTCAAAATGTCAGCCTGCTTGGCATTGTTGGCCGACATCTTCATGCCGCGCTTGGCGAAGCGCTCTTCCAGTTTCGCGATGATCTGGGGATCGCGTTGCAGTTTCAAACCCAGCGCGTCGGCCACGGCTTCGCGCGTCAGGTCATCTTCAGTGGGGCCGAGGCCACCCGTAAAAATGATGATGTCGGAACGGCGCATGGCGAGTTTGGCGGCCGCGATCAGTCCTTCGGCATCGTCGCCCACAATGCACTTGAAGCGCACTTCAACGCCCAAGTCATTCAGTTTTTCGGTCAGGTAAAGCGAGTTGGTGTCCTGGCGATACGGAGTGAGCAACTCGGACCCGACGGCGATGATCTCGGCATTCACGGGTAAAAGTGTAAATGATGAAGGTAGTGGTGGGTACGTGCTTGTACCGTGACCGATGCGGTGGAGAGACGGGCGTCTCGCCCGTCTGGCCGGGCGGGGACGCCCGGCGCTCCACCAGCAGCTTGGACTATTTTCCCGGCTGTTGCTGCGTCATGCAGTGCAGGGCGCCGAATCCCCAGATCAGATCGCCCGAGTAGATCGGGACGATTTCGCGGGTCGGGAACAGCTCCGCGAGCGAGTTGAGCGCAATGCGATCGTTCGGATCGTTGAAGACCGGCACCAGTACCGTGCCATTCGCGATATAGAAATTGGCGTAGCTGGCGGGCAACTGGCGGCCTTCGAACACGACCGGACGCGGCATGGGAATTTCGACGATCTCAAGTTTCTGTCCGTCGGAAGTGCGGGCGTTTTTCAGGCGGCCCAGGTTCGCATGCAGGGGCGCGTAATTTTCGTTCTGCTCATTCTGCTCAATCATCGTGACAACGGTATTCGGAGCGACGAATCGAGTGATGTCATCAACGTGGCCGTGAGTGTCGTCGCCCGTGATGCCGCTATCGAGCCAGATGACGGACTGCGCGCCAAAATAGTCTGCGAACAGTTGGTCATAGGCTGCGCGGTCCATGGGCGGGTTACGTTGTTGGGTGGTGGAGAGTAAGCATTCCTCAGTGGTGAGCAGAGTGCCGCAGCCATTGACGTCAATCGATCCGCCTTCGAGAACGACGCGGTGCTTTTTGCTGAAGGGCTGCACGAGACGAACGCCAGAGGTTTTTGCCATTCGCTCTCCAACTTTTTCGTCGCATTTGTAATTCGAATATTTCGCCCACGCGTTGAACTGAAAGTGCAAGGCGAGCAGTCCGGAATCCGCGTGATCTTCATGGTGACGCTCTTCATGGTGACGCTCGGGGGGCGGCGTCAGGAAGATACAGCCGGAGTCGCGCGTCCACACGCGGTCCGTGCGCCAGTGGTAAAAATAAATGTTGGCGGAAAGGGCGCCCGCCTTTTCCAGCACCGCGCGCGCGCGCTTTTCCCCACTCGCGTCATTCACGATCAAATCCACACGCTCATGCTGTGCCAGGTTGCGAACGATCTCGGCATAGACCCACGGGACCGGTTCGAACTTACCCGGCCAGTCGCCGCGAAAGTGCGGCCAGGCAAGCCATGTCGACTCGTGCGGCTCCCACTCGGCGGGCATGCGGTATCCCTGTGCGGCGGGGAGAAGTTGACCGCGTGTGGCGGATTGTCTGGCCATTTTCCGTCCGATCATTTTCCGTCCGATCATTTCTCGTCAAGCATGCGGCTGGTGATGGGAGCGTAGCTGTCGATACGCCGGTCGCGCAGGAAGGGCCAGTTGCGGCGAATCTCCTCCAGTTGATGCAGGTCCACTTCGCCGAGCAAAATTTCTTCCTGGTCGTGGGACGCTTCGGCGAGCACGCGGCCGAAGGGGTCGCAGAAAAACGACCCTCCCCAGAATTCGAGACCTTTGCCGGGCACGGAATTGCCGCGAATGTCGCCGGTCTCAAAGCCGACGCGATTCACCACGCCAACATAAACGCCGTTTGCGATCGCGTGCGCCCGCTGGATGGTACGCCAGGCATCGTGTTGCGCCTCGCCGAATTCCGCCTTCTCCGCGGGATGCCATCCGATGGCCGTGGGATAAAACAGAACGCTGGCTCCTTGCAAGGCCGTGAGGCGCGCGGCTTCGGGATACCACTGATCCCAACAGACCAGCGTGCCCAGCCTTCCGGCGGAAGTGTCGAAGGCCTTGAAGCCGAGATCGCCGGGAGCGAAATAGAATTTCTCGTAGTAGAGCGGATCATCGGGAATGTGCATCTTGCGGTAGATGCCGCGCAGCACGCCGTCCGAATCGAAGATCGCGGCCGTGTTGTGGTAAAGGCCGGGCGCGCGCTTCTCGAAGAGCGATGCGATGAGGACGACTTTATTCTTGAGGGCAGCGGCGGCTAGTTTTTCTGTGGTGACTCCGGGAATTGGCTCTGCGAGATCGAACAGGGCGGCGTCTTCGCGCTGGCAAAAATACTGTGTTTGGAAGAGTTCGGGCAGGCAGACGACGTGGGCGCCCTTGCGTGCTGCCTCCGCAATGCGATCAAGCGCCGTGGCCAGATTGTCAGCCGGCTCGGGGCCGGACGACATTTGGATCAGGGCGACGGTGAACTTGTCTCGCACTTGTTTCTCCAACCTGGGGATTCATTCAGTGCATATGCAAACGGGTTGCGATCTCACAGCGCAAACAACTAGGTCTTAGGATACCAAAGCGAGTGACTGCGGTTGCGGATAGAATTATGCGAATGCGAATACTCGCAGCGGCTTTCTTTCTGTTCACATCCGGGTTATTCCTCATCGCACAGAACACGCGCGTCGAAGTCGATCAGGTCGTCGTCTACAAACAACAACGCAAGCTGGTGCTTCTGTCAGGAGAGAAGGAAGTGCGGTCATACAAAATCGCGCTCGGTAGCCAACCTGTTGGGCCAAAGATTCGCCAAGGAGACCACCGGACTCCTGAGGGGGCTTATGTACTCGATGGACGAAACCCTGACAGCCATTTCTACAAAGCCTTTCACATCTCCTATCCGAACTCGAAAGACGTCGCGGCCGCCAAGAAACTCGGCGTCAGTACTGGAGGAGACATCATGCTGCATGGGCTTCCGAAGGAGTATGCGTGGGTAGGGAAAGCGCACACTCTGTATGACTGGACAGACGGATGCATCGCCGTCTCGAACGAAGAAATGGACGAACTCTGGAGTCTGGTTCGCGTCGGTACTCCGATAGACATCAGGCCGTGATGTGGATCCCAGTTGAGTTCCGCGGCGTGTTTCGCCGCATTCACGAACTTCTAGTACATTGGTTCTTCACCAAAACGCATTCCTACTTCGGAGGATTTGTCCTTGAAGCGCAAAAAAAGTTCGAAGCACGACGATCATCATGAAGGCGCGGGAATCGACCGCAAGCTGCACGATCCGGTGGCCGACCGTCTGATTCCGCTGGAGCCGCTGGATCTCGGCAAGATTCGATCCATTGACGACCTGGTGCGCGCGATGTCCAGGACAGCGTTTACCGGCCGCCAGCTTGGAGAAGCCGCCGACGTGCTGGAGGCCATGGCGCGCGACCAGGACTGCTTCGTCGTCATGACACTCGCCGGCGCGATGACGGTGGCCAAGCAGGGCCTGGTGATTGCCGAGTTGATCGATCGCGGCATCGTCAATGCCATCGTTTCCACCGGGGCGCTGATGGCGCATGGGCTGGTCGAAGCAACCGGGCGCGCTCATTTCCGGTACAATCCCGCGCTCAGTGACGAGGAACTCTACGAAGCCGGCTACAACCGCGTCTATGACACGCTCGAACCCGAACAGAACCTCGACGACGTCGAGCGCGTCATGGCCGCGATGTTCGGTGGCTGGGACGCGGACGAAGTGATGTGCTCGTATAAATTGAACCGCGCCATTGGGGCGCATCTAGCGAAGCGCGCCAAAGGCCGCAACAAAGAACGCGGCATCCTCAAATCCGCCTACGAAAAAAATGTTCCGGTATTTGTTCCCGCGTTCTCCGATTCCGAGCTGGGCCTCGATTACGCGTTGACCAACCGTGAACGCGACAAGCAAGGGAAGGCGCGCTTCCGCTTCGATCCGTTCGAAGATCTGGAATTCTTCGCCGCAACTTTGCTCGCTCAAAAACGGTTGGGAATTTTCACCATCGGCGGAGGCGTTCCGCGCAACTGGTCGCAACAGTTTGGACCGTTCATCGAATTGCGCCACCGCCGGGGCGGGGAAGACCTGCCGCTGAAGCGCTATCACTACGGACTGCGCATCTGCCCGGAGCCGGTGTACTGGGGCGGGCTTTCGGGCAGTCCCTACAGCGAGGCGGTTTCGTGGGGCAAGTTTGTGCCTCAGGCTGAAGGCGGAAAGTTTGGAGAAGTTTTTGTGGATGCGACGGTAGGCCTGCCGCTGATTGCAGCCGCAGTGCTGGAGCGGCTGGATAAGAGACCAGCTGCGAAAAAGGCGGTCACTCGAATCGCAGAGTAGGGACGCGGCTTGCCGCGTCTCATGTTGGTATCGGTAGTGTCTGGAAGCCGTCCACGGCCGCCGAGCTTTGCTCGGCATGGACGGGCGAGGGCGCCCGTCCCCACACTCAGATCAGTCAAAGATGAGGACGGCCGACGCGATCACCGTTGTCCACAGCCCGCGTTTATCCCCTACCGCCGACTGCGTCACGTTGGCCGTTCTAACGATCTTGTTGGAGATGCGATAGATCTCTTTTTTCTCGTCCCACGACCGGTCGGAGTCAAATTCCACGTTCAGAGTCGTGGCCAGCATTTCAGCGGCGAGTTCTTCGGCGTAATCTCCGGCTGCGTCTTCGGTTTCGCCGAACGAGTGGTGCTCGCTCAGATATCCGTAGGTGGTGCGATCGGCAGGAATGGCGACGCCAATCGAAGAGGCGAGCAGGCGGTGCGGCTCGTGGGTGGAGTTTTCGGCAACCACCGCGAATACGACCTCACCGGGGTGCAGATATGTGAGTCCCTGCGAGCGTGGGACGAGCTTGCAGTTGGGCGGAAAGATGGAAGAGACACGCACCAGGTTTTGCGCCGCGATGCCGGCGTCGCGCAAGGCGAGTTCGAAAGAGGTGAGGCGCTCCTTGTGTTTCCCCACACCTTTGGTGAAGAAGATTTTCTTGGGGACCATGTCCTTGCCCAATTCAGTTTCCTCCAGGAAATTTTGAGTTGGTCTTTAGTCTGTAATCTGAAGGGCAAATCTAACACAGCGATTTGTGAAGATTGTAGAAAAAAAGACAAAGAATCCGCTTCGCCCCAAAACCGCTCGTTTGACGGCTAGGGCGCTGGTGCGGATGGCATGAGACGGCAACCGCTTCGCGCACTCAAGCCGCGTGAATATGAGCTCTGCCCGCCGCCAGCGGGATGATAGCCGGTTTCACCAAGTCGCGGAAATCGGCAAATCTCATGCGCACCAGTTCACGGTGCGAACCCGCATTGAAGGCGATTTCCTTGTCCTCGGCCAGAGACTGATCCACGAAAACATCCATTCCGTAGAGGTTGCCGAAGGGTGGCATGGACCCAGTTTCGCAGTCGGGAAAACGGCCACGAAATTCGTACTCGCTCGCCAATTCGACCGAGTCTGCCCCCAGATACTTTTTCAGCCGGTACAAATCCACGCGGAACGAAGCTGGCACCACCGCCATGGCGAGACGTCCATCTACCATGACCATGACAGTTTTCGCCAGTTCTTTTCCGGGTGTGTGGGTGAGGGCGGCAATCCCCTGGGCCGTGTAGGCCACCGAGTGCGAGATCACCATATATTGAATGCGATTACGATCCAGGAACTCCCGAAGTATGGAAAGAGGCACAGACACCTCCCGTCCGAACCGCAAGCAGGAACGCTTCTGAAGAACCGCCGAAGCATGCTCTGTGGGTCGGCGCCAATTCAATTATGCGCTCTTCAAAGGGTCACGGGGTAGTGAAATTTCGGTACGCTTAATTTGACCGTTTCCCGGTGAGCGCACGTCGAGCCATTCGGAAGCTGAAATAGGCGATCAAGAGCGCGAACAGAGTTACAGTGATCGTATATTTTGCTGACCAGTAGGTGTGCGTTATAAGAAGGCTGATTCCTGTGCCAGCACCAGCCGCAAATAAAACCCCACCGAGAATCCCTGTTGTGGCCAACGCTACCCGTCTCAAGCCGCCACTCCATCTGACCTGCGTTCCAATAATCCCACCTTCAAAACAGCCCACTACCGAAATTTCAGCCTAAAGGGGAAGAAAACTCGAGGCAAGACCTGGGGGGACGAGCAAAGAATGTTCACTTTTGGCCACGAAACGCCTCGAAGAATGCGCTGTCGGGGAACAGCGGGTCTTCTTTCGTAACCCTTACGCGGCTTCTTTCGTAACCAAGGAGTGCGCGGCTTCTCTTGCCTGCGATCCCACGATCTTCATTTCCTGCCAGTCGTAGTCGAATTCTTTGCCGCAGTCCAGGCAGGCGACGTAGGTGCCCGAGCGCTGAGCCGTCGGGGTGCGACGTGAACCAGCGCGCACCGTGATCGGAAAACTGTAGCGAGCATGCCGGCAACCAAACACAGCGTCAATCAACTTCGAAAACATCAGCTAACCTCCACAGTATAAAAACGACAGCATTTGGCTCATGGCTCGTCCCTTTCGCCTGAATATTAGGGCGAGCTCTAACTACTTAGATTCGAGCCGTGCGGAAAAGGTTCTGGCCACCGATGACACAGCAGATATCTGCCTCTAGGCACTTCGGAATGAAGTATTTGCAAGCATTTGGAAGAATAATAGTGGGAGTTAGGAGAATTAAGAAGAACACCAAGAGCTACAGTTTGGCGCTCAGCGGTTCTGCCGGTCGGACTTTTTGTGCTCCGAACACTTGGTCATGATGGCCGCCCGGAGCCGCACGCGCAGATCGTCGGGCAACTCGTAGAGCTCGGAGTTGCGATAGATCTCGATGGTTTTGCGAGTGGTATCGCAGACGACGTAGCAGTTGTGGCACCACGCCAAGTGATCGTCGAGGTCGGACTTGGTCCGGTCGTCCAGCACGCCATCGAGGTAGTTGGTCAGCTCGTTTAGAAACTCAGAACACTTCACTGGTGGCCATCTCCACTGGCCCGTTTCTGAAAGAAGTGGTTCAGCCGCTCGCGCAATTGCAAACGCGCTCGCAACAACCGCGATTTCACGGCCGGGATGCTCAACTCCAGCGCCTGGGCCGTCTCTTCCGTCGACAAGCCTTCCACGTCACGGAGCACGAACACCGTCCGAAATCCCGCCGGCAGCCCCTGAATCGTACGCGTCAGAATGTCCCGCAACTCCGCCTGGTTGTACATCTGCTCGGGATTGGGGCTCCAATCCGCAACCTCACGGGGAAGCGAGTCATCTTCAGTTTTTACTTCTTCGTCCAGAGAAACCGTGCGTTCCGGTTTTCTCCGGCGCAACTTCATCAGCGCTTCATTCACCGCAATCCGCACCAGCCAGGTATAAAACTTGGACTGTTCCTGGAACTTCTCCAGGTTGCTATACGCCTTGAGAAACGCTTCCTGAACCACATCTTCAGCGTCCTCGCGATTCTGCGTAATGTGCTGTGCAATGCGGAAAACGTTGCGATCATAGCGCCGTACCAATTCTTCAAACGCTTGATCGTCGCCGCGCTTGGCTCGCCGGACCAGCGCCATCTCTTCGCTGACCGGTTGCTCTATGTTGGGTTGGATGGTACTCATTCGTAACTTGATGCAGATTTTTCCGAGAGCGTGACTGAATCCGCAGTGCTATTGTACTTGGTGGCTGCGGTTTTCGGTGCGCTGTTTTGGTGCGCGCTCGCCAAAAAGGGGGGTATCCCACGTCCCGCGCTCTTCGAGACGTGGAAGCGGTCCTAGCGATAGGCGGCCTGAGGCCCAATAGGCCAAGTACCAAGGTGCCCGAGAACGCCGGTAAGCGGCCATATAATCAGAGGATAGAAGGCTTACTCCCTTCACCCCCCCGAAGAGCTTTACTTCGGATTAGGTCGGTGTACGAATGAACGAGCGCGGTTGGATTGAACCAATTGTGGAACGGGTGGTTGGCCAGGTTTTGGACAGCCATGCGGCCCAACTCCGCACCGAGATTGTCCGCCGGGTGATGGAAGAGATCGCAGCCGCACCTGCGGCAGGTGAACTAAACACTTATGACGCGGCTTCTGCGCCCGGTTCGGCAGATCTGGCGCGGGCCGTTGCCGAAATCCAGTTGGGCACCTCGCAACGGGAAATTCTGCGCGCGTTGCTCGATACCAGCGCCCGCTATGCGGCTCGAGTCGCGCTCTTTGTCGTTAAGGGCAGCCATGCCACCGGATGGCAGGCTCGCGGCTTCGCCAATAGCGATGCGGTGAAAGATTTCGCTCTCGACAAAAACGCTCCCGCTGTCGCTCGTGCGATCGGCGATCGCGTGGTAGCGACCGCGCCGGTTGCCGACCTGGACTCGCGCTTCCTGCAGGAAGTTGGAACGCCAGCGAGCGGTGAAGGCCGGATTCTTCCCTTGATTTTGAAAGACAAAGTTGCCGCGCTGGTCTATGCCGACAGCGGAACTGGGGCCGCGGGTTCGCTCGATGCCGGCTCTCTCGAACTGCTGGTGCTTTCGACCAGCGCATGGCTCGAGGTCAATTCGCTCCGCAAGCAAGCGCAGAAGGAACCGTCCGCGGCCGACGCGGAAAGGGGCGCTTCAGCCGCCGGGACGGCGCCGCCACACCCGGTGCCGGCTTTCAATGATCCCTTTGCCTCGCATGCCCCTGCGTATGCTTCTGGTCACGCCATGGCAGCAGCAGCGTCAGTGGGCGAAGCCTCGGCGCCAGTCGCCAGCGCCGCAGTTGAGACTCCAATTCCAATGATGGGCGCCGAGGGCGTGACCGCCGAAGCCCAGAGCGCGACCACCGAAATCGAGTCCGCGGTTGTTGAAATGGACCCCGCGCTGGCCGAGCCGCTCCCGATCGGTCATGCTGAGACCCAAGCCTCGCTCGAGACGCCGCCAGTTCCCGCGATCTCGCCCGAGGATCAGGAAGTTCACCGCAAGGCCCAGCGTTTTGCCCACCTGCTGGTCGATGAGATCAAACTCTACAATCAGGCCAAGGTCGCGGAAGGCCGGAAAAGCAAAGATCTCTACGACCGTCTGAAAGATGCGATCGAGAAAAGCCGTGCGACGTACCAGAAACGTTACGGGAACACGGTTGCAGCTTCCGGCAATTACTTTCAGCATGAAATAATAAGAAGTCTCGCAGAAGACGATCTCTCCATCATGGGTGCCAACTTTCGGCAGTAGGTAGGGTTTGAGTGCGCCGTTTTGCAGTCGTAGTTGTCGCTGGAATTTTCTTCCTGCTCTGGCTCAGCTTTTTTCAGCCCGCAGTTGCCCAATCGCAATCACCTGCGCCATCTGGGAGCACGCCAGCTAAGAGCGCCCCAGCTAAGCGCGCGGCAGGTATAGGTAAACCAGGTAAAGGTAAGGCCGCCGCTTCCACCAGCACCCGGAAAAAGCGTAAAGCCATCTCTCCGCGCGTGCGCCGGGTGCGGCGGGCCTTTGTCGCTTCCGCCAGTCTTCGTCCCATGGCGCAGCAGTTGTTGCAGGACCGCACTCCCACTGCCTATGCCGGAGTCGAAGCCTATGCGCGCCGTCACGCCAAGGAGGATGCCGATGCCGGCGCGCTAGCCTGGCTCGTTGTCGGCTACGCGCGCACCCTCGATCACGACTATGGCAAAGCGATCGACCCGCTCAACCGGGCCAAGGCCGGCGCCAGCGAACTCGGAGACTACGTTGCCTACTACCTCGGCGATGCCTACCTGAAAACGGGGCACAATGCCGAGGCGCTCTCCACGCTCGCGGATTTCAGCAAAAGCTTTCCCGATTCACTTCTGATCCGCGATGCGCACCTGGTCTATGCGAACGCGCTGCTCGAGGAAGGCCGCGCGCAGGAAGCTGCGGCTCTGCTGGAGAAGGACCGCGCTCCGGTGCGCGGCGATGTGGAACTCGCCCTTGGGCGCGCCTACGAAGCAGCCGGCGATAATCAGAAGGCCGCGAGCGCTTTCCGCAACGTTTACTTCAACCTTCCCACCAGTTTCGAAGCGGATGTGGCAGGAACGGAATTGCACAAGCTCGGGATCTCCGGCGATATCGCCGAGCGCCGCACGCGCGCCGATTTGCTGTTCAAAGCCAAGCGCTATAGCGACGCGGCCCACGATTACCGGGAACTCATTAATGAAGACCAAGTCAGTCCGGCGGAGCGTCCGCAAGTGCAGTTGGCGCTGGCGGGAGCGCTCGAAAAAAGCGGCAGCAGTGACAAAGAAGCGCGCCAGATTCTGCTTGCCATGGGAGTGCAAACCGGCGACGCCGAAGCCGAGCGCCTTTACCTGCTGAGTGAGACCGCGCGCTCCACCAGCGATGAAGAAGCCGTGCAACGCACGCTGAACGATTTGCGGCAATTTGGTCCGGCCAGTCCGTGGCTTGAACAAGCGCTCTATTCGGCCGGGAACATGTACCTGCTGAAGCGCGACTATGATCGCGCCATCGACTACTTCCGCGAGTTGCAGGAGCGCTTTCCCAACGGCAGGCATGCGCCCTACGCGCACTGGAAGGCTGCGTGGCTCGCCTTCCGTCAAGGCCGAACCGATGAGGCCCGGCAAGGTTTCGAAAATCAAATCGCGCTCTATCCCGATTCCGCGGAAATTCCCGCCGCGCTCTACTGGCGTGCGCGTCTCGCCGAAGAAGAGGGCAACCCGGCCATGGCGCGGGCGTTTTATCAGAAACTCTCCGATCGCTTTTGCAACTACTACTACGCGGAATTCGGACGGCAACGGCTGAAGGCATTGCCGATGAAAGATTTGCCGAGCGGAGA
This sequence comes from Terriglobales bacterium, assembly GCA_049511255.1. Lineage (GTDB taxonomy): Bacteria > Acidobacteriota > Terriglobia > Terriglobales > Acidobacteriaceae > Acidiflorens. The sequence goes on from JBEKYF010000001.1 coordinate 66,718, forward strand.
CCGGCCAACCGAACCCCCGCCGCACTTCGCGCTGCTCGACCGCGTCTCCTCGCTTTCCACCGCGGGAAAAATTACCGCAACCGATCCTCCCGACGACAACCTGCGCGTCGCGCGGGCGCGTCTGCTCTCGAATGGCGGGCTCGCCGATGCGGCGGTGCGCGAGTTGCAGGCCGCCGCGAGCCAGGAAGAAGACGGCGGAAGCTGGGCGCCGCCGGAGATGGCGCGCGTGTATCAGGACGGCGGCCGCTACGATCGCGGCATCGAGATCATGAAGCGCACCACGCCCAACTATTTTGCCGTCGACATTCCCGACCTGCCGCGCCCCTACTGGGAAGCGCTTTTCCCCAAAGCCTATTGGACCGATCTGCGCAAATATTCGGTGCTCAACGGCCTTGATCCCTATCTGGTCGCATCGCTAATCCGGCAGGAATCAGAGTTCAATGCGCTGGCGCTCTCCCGCGCCAATGCCGTCGGCCTGATGCAGCTTCTGCCGAAGACCGGCAAAAGTGTTGCGAAACAAGTCAAGCTTAAGGGATACAGTGCGCCGCAACTTTATACGCCGGCCGTAAACCTCGAACTCGGCACCCGCTACTTCAAAGAAATGGTCGACAAGTACAACGGACAGTTCGAGTACGCGCTGGCTGCCTACAATGCGGGCACCGACCGCGTGGGAGACTGGCTGGGACAGGGCCACTACCGGGATCCGCAGGAGTTCGTCGAGTCCATCCCCTTCACCGAAACCCGCGAATACGTACAAGCCATTCTGCGCAATGCGAATGTGTACCGGCAGCTTTACGGGACGCCGTAGCAGACCGTTGCCGAGCTGCGCTCGGCTTGGACGGGCGAGGGCGCCCGTCCCCACACGGTCAAAACCTAGGCCGACTGTTGGCTGGGCGACTTGGTAAACACGATCTCAAACACCAGCAGCGCCGCTCCCACCACAATGGCGCTGTCGGCGACGTTGAAGGCCGGCCACTGGTGTGGGCCCACATAGAAGAGCAGAAAATCCACCACGTGCCGGCTGACGAGGCGATCCCACAGATTGCCGACCGCACCGCCCAGAATCAACGCCAGCCCGATTCCAGTCGAGGTCATGCGATGGCTGTTTTTCCAGAGCAGCGCAGAGACGATCAGCAGCGCCACTATAGAAAACGAAATCAGCAGGCCGACTTTCCATTGCGAGGGAGAATCCGCAAAAATGCCAAACGCGGCGCCCGGGTTTTCTGCGTGGATGATGCGAAAAAATCCAGGAATGATCGGGATGCTGTCATGCAAGGATAGCCGGTGTTCGATCGTCCACTTGGTGGCGCGATCGAGAACGACGACGAACAACGCGATCAGAAAATGGTATTTGCGCATGACCCGGAAGGTTTCCTAAGTTCCTCTCTTAAGTTGTCATCCTGAGCGAAGCCAGCATTCGGCCGCTGCGAGCAAGTTGCATAGGTCCTTCGCTTCGCTCAGGATGACAATATGGGTTTATCCCACAGACTCGCGGAGCACATAACTAGCTTATCGCGTTTGCGGAAGTCGCGGTCACGCCCCTTCAATTTCCCCGTCAATTTCTCGGAGCACGGCACTGCAGCGCTCGCATACCGTGGGATAGTTCTTGTCCTCGCCCACGTGGATGGAGAAATTCCAACAGCGCTCGCACTTCTCGCCGGAAGCTTTGCTCACCTGGACCACAACCGGCACGTCGCCATTCCCCGCTCCCTTTTTTAATTCGACGTCGGAGACGATAAAGAAGTAACGCAGATCGTTCTTAAAGCGCTCCAGCACGGAGAACACCGGATCAACCGCGATCAATGTGACTTGCGCCTGCAGATTGCCTCCGATCAGTTTCTGGTTGCGTGCTTCTTCCAGCGCCTTCAACACCGATTCGCGTACGGCTAGCACTGTCTTCCAGTCTTCTGCTTGTTTCGGATCGGCCGCGATTGCAGCTTCGTTCGCGCCCAGCAAGTCTGCCGCCTCCGGGAAGGTCGTCAGATGCACACTCTCCAGTCGTCCCTCGACCAGCGGCAAATACTGCCAGACTTCTTCGCAGGTAAAGCTCATGATCGGCGCCAGCAGCCGCACCAGTGTTTCCCCGATGCGCCAGATCGCAGTTTGCGCCGCGCGGCGTGACACCGATTTGCGCCCTGAAGTGTAGAGCCGGTCTTTCAACACGTCGAAATAAAAAGCGCTCAATTCCACGCCGCAGAAATTGTTGATGCGCTGATAAATCTTGTGAAACGCGAATTCTTCATACGAGCGCTGCGCATCCGCCGAGACTTCCACGGCCTGCCGCAGCATGTATTGATCGATCGGCTGCAACTCGTCGAATGCGACCGCATCTTTTACCGGATCGAAGCCATCGAGGTTCCCAAGAATGAAGCGAAACGTGTTGCGAATGTCGCGATAGATTCCTGCGACCCGCTGCATGATTTTTGGCGAGCACGCGACATCTTCGCGGAAGTCAACCGAGGCGACCCACATGCGCACGATTTCGCCGCCCAGCGTGTCCGCGATCTCGACCGGATCGACCGTGTTGCCGAGCGACTTCGACATGGCGCGGCCCTGCTCGTCGAGCGTCCATCCGCTGGTTGCGACCATGCGATAAGGAGCGCTGCCTTCATAGCCGATAGCGCAGAGCAGGGAAGAATGGAACCATCCGCGGTGCTGATCGCCGCCTTCCAGATAAAGATCGGCGGGCCAGGGCAGGTTCGGTTCGTGGCCGAGCACGGCGGCGTGACTCGATCCCGACTCGAACCACACGTCAAGAATGTCGGTTTCTTTTTTGAACTTCGTTCCGCCGCAGTGAGCGCACTTGTGGCCGGAAGAAAGAAGGGCGTCGGCCTCAGGCGTGTACCACGCATCCGCGCCATGCTGCGAAACGAACTGCACCACCTTCCGGTTGATGTGCGGATCGTTCACCGGCTTGCCGCAGTGGTCGCACAAAAACACTGCGATCGGCACACCCCAAATCCGTTGCCGCGAAATACACCAGTCGGGGCGCGTGGCAATCATGTTCGAGATGCGCTCCTCGCCCCAGGCCGGGTCCCACTTCACCTTGGCAATCTCTGCCAGCGTGCGGCTCCGCATCGTTTCACCCGTCGTTGTTTCGCCGCCCTTCATCGGCGTATCCATGCCGATGAACCACTGCTCGGTCGCCCGGAAGATCACCGGATTGTGACACCGCCAGCAATGAGGATACGAATGCTCCATTTTCTCGGTATGCATCAGTACGCCGCGCGTCCTCAATAATTCGACGATTGGAGCATTGGCATCGAAAACGCGCTTGCCCTCGTACTCCGGGAGCCCGTGGCGCATGATGCCCGCTTTATCCACGTTGCAGGTGGGATCGATCTTGTATTTCTGCCCGGTGATGAAGTCTTCGGCGCCGTGCGCGGGAGCGGTGTGCACCACACCCGTGCCCTGGTCCATGGTGACGTAATCCGCGAGCACGCCGACGACTTTGCGATCCAGAAACGGATGCCGGAAGTCGGCATATTCCAGCTTGCGGCCGGGAAAGCGGGCGATCTCGCGCGCCGTTTGCATCCCAGTTTTCTCTTGCACAACTGCGGCAAGCCGGGCACCGACAATAAATACGTCGCCGCCGGCTTCAAGCGCCACGTATTCTTCGTCGGGATGAAACGCCACCGCCATTGACGCCGGCAGCGTCCAGGGAGTTGTGGTCCAGATGATGGTGGAAACTTTCTTCCCTTTCAGCGCCGCATCGATCGAAGCCGGATCGCCCGCGAACGGATACTTCACCCACACCGTCGGGCTGGTGTGGTTCTCGTACTCGACTTCGGCCTCGGCTAATGCGGTCTCGTCAAACACGCACCAGTACACCGAACGCAATCCCTTGTAGACGAAGTCGTTCTCCAGAAAGCGATAAAGAATGTCGAGCACCGCTGCTTCGTATTGCGGCGTCATCGTCGAATACGGCCGGTCAAACCGGCCGAATACGCCAATGCGCTTGAACTGGGAGCGCTGCAGATCAAGAAACTTTTCGGCGTATTTCCGGCATTCGCTGCGCACATCGACCGCAGCCATCTGCAGTTTCTTGCCGCCCAGCATCTGGTCCACTTTGATCTCGATCGGCAGCCCGTGGCAGTCCCAGCCCGGAACATACGGCGAATCGAATCCGGCCATGTTCTTCGACTTCACGATGAAGTCCTTCAGGCATTTATTCATCGCCGTCCCCAGATGGATGGGCCCGTTGGCGTATGGAGGTCCATCGTGCAGCACATAGGTTGGTGCGCCCTTACGCACTTCGCGGATGCGGTCGTAGATCCGCTGCTCCTCCCATCGAGCTAATATTTTGGGCTCATTCTGGGGCAGCCCGGCCTTCATGGGGAAGCCGGTTTTGGGCAGATTGATGGTGGACTTCAGGTCCGTCGGCACTCGCAAGGTTCTCCCAACTGGTTGAATCTTTTCATTATATAGGGAGCGCGGAAGGACACGTCTAAGGGGTTGCCTCACTGGGGCACGAATTTAAAAAGTACTGTTTCCCGTCCGGGAAAAGCGTGTACAATTTTCAATAGGTCGAAGCCTGCGCGCATCCAATTTGATTGGGAAACAGGGGGGCGGTAAGGTTCATTCGTTTTGCAAGCGATCTTTTTTACAAGCTTTTTACAAGCTTTGAGGAGCGCTCGCGCATCTAAGTCAGCGGCTCCCCGTACCGTGAATTGGGGTTACTGCTCGGGAAAATATGCCAGAACTTGAAACAGCGCAGAATCCGCAAACGCTCGGTCCCGAACCGGAGCTGCATCTTCTCCTGAATGATCAGGCTCTGGACGAGCCTCTGTGGAAATCCCTGTTCCGCAACATTGACGACTTCTTCTTCCCCAAAAAGCTGCCTCCGCTGGTCCTGACCTCGAAGCCCATCCCGGTGCGCGACATCTGGGGATTCTACAACTACAAGCGGCGCGGAGCCTTCGGCTCAACCGTCATCCACGTGCTGGCCGTGGCCCTGATCATCGCTGCCACCTACCTGGGACGGAAGATCGTCGACGTCGCCAAGCCGAAGGAAACGGTTTTGTTGATCGCGCCCGATGACCTTCCCGTTCTGCCGCCTTCGAAGACTTTGAGCGGCGGCGGTGGCGGTGGTGGCGATCGCGACAAGCTGCAGGCATCGGAAGGCCGTTTGCCCAAGCAGTCCATGCAGCAGATCACTCCGCCCGCGGCAGTGATACGTAATCTGGACCCGAAACTGGCAGTCGCCCCGACCATCGTGGTTCCTCCCGATATTCACCTGCAGCAACCGAACATGCCCGAACTGGGTGATCCGATGTCGCATCTGCCGACCGTGGCTTCGAATGGAACTGGCTATGGCGGCGGCATTGGCTCCGGTAGCGGCGGCGGCGTCGGTTCGGGCGAAGGTCCCGGATACGGTCCTGGTCATGGCGGCGGCACCGGTGGTGGAGCGTTCCGCGTGGGCGGTGGGGTTTCCGCTCCGAAGGCGATTTATGCCCCGGACCCTGAATATTCGGAGGAAGCCCGCAAGGTTAAGCACATGGGTGTAGTCGTATTGTGGCTGGTGGTCGGTCCGGACGGTAAGCCGCGCGACATCCGAGTGGTGCGGACGCTAGGATTAGGCCTGGATGAAAAGGCCATCGAAGCGGTAAAAAACTGGCGCTTTGAGCCCGCCCTGAAAGATGGCAAACCGGTCGCGGTGCAGGTTAACATCGAAGTCAATTTCCATCTGTACTGAAGCTGGCTGTACCCTAAAAAATTTGGGAGCCCGGAAGGCGGCCGCGCAAGCGGCCGTTTTTCTTTAAGTGTGGGGGAAGAGTGTGGGGACGGGCGTCCTCGCGAGCCTGCCCTGAGCGAAGTCGAAGGGTCCAAGCCGTGTGCAGCACGGCTTCCGCCTATTCCTTCAAATCCACATGCAGCACATCTTCCACCGGAAGGCCCAGAAAACGCGTTCCCATCTTCCTGAATTTCTCCGCCGAATCCGTCGCAAAGAACTTGAGCTCGGGATCGCCTCTCCGCACGCTCTCTCGGCTGAGGACGGCAGCGGCTCGATCTTTACTGGGCGCACCAGTTACTGGGCGCACCAGTTGACGCGCCACTGCCTGCGCAGTCGAATCGGCCGAGTCCACGATCGCGACGTGCTCCGGCGCCACTCGCCGCAACAGGGGCTTGATCAGCGGATAGTGTGTGCAGCCGAGCACCAGCACGTCGGCATCAAAATCGCCCGCGTCTTCCGAAGGAACGCACGAAAACGCTTCCGACAAATAAATCTTTGCCACCTGCTCGGTCACCGGATGTTCCACCCAACCCTCTTCCACCAGCGGCACCAACAGAGGACAAGCCTTCTCGCGCACCGCGACCCCCCAGGCTTCGAGCGCCCGCCGGTAGGCATGGCTGCTGATGGTCGCCTCCGTGCCGATAACGACCACCTTCCGTTTCCGGCTGGCCGCCGCCGCAGCTTCCGCTCCCGGTTCAACGACGCCGATCACTTCGACGGCCGCCGCCGCCTTGATCTCGTCGAGCGCCAGCGCGGTTGCCGTGTTGCAGGCAATCACCAGCAGCTCCGCTCCCTGATCTTGCAAATAGCGCACCGCCCCGACCGCGTAATGCGCGACCGTGGACGCTGATTTCGATCCGTAGGGAAGGCGGGCCGTGTCGCCGAAGTAGAGATATTCGGCGTCGGGGATTTGCTCGACCAGCGCGCGCAGTACGGTGAGGCCGCCAACTCCAGAGTCAAACACGCCGATCTTTGGTCTGGTTGTCGAAGGTCTGCGTGACGAATCCATCTTGCGCGTCATACTTCCGCATGATACATCGGCGTGATACTCGACCCTCCTGCGCGGAAGCTCTAGCGGGAAGCGCTCGCGGTCGCAACCTTTTCGTCCACATCCTCAAACGAGAACGCGATCGAAATATTCGGATATTCCTTCCCGCCGATCTCCACATAGGGATAAACAAAATAGTTCAGTGGCGCTCCGTCCTGGGCCGGAGCGAGCTTCAGATCGCGTCCCGCGGTGAACTGCAGCCGATTCACATCGTGCGCGCCGAAGAAGTAATCATGCTTTTCCTGATGTTTCCATGCCTCCGAAATGTCCACCGGGACCCAGCCCGTCGAATCCAGATAAAACTCCGCCCAGCAGTGGTATCCGGGAATCTCGGCGGAGTGTTTGTCGGACGGAATCGGAAAACCGATCTGAAAGCGTGCCGGAATTTTCTCGGCCCGTGCCATCGAAATAAAAACCGAGTGAAAATCGGTACAGTTGCCATGCTTTGAATCGCAGGCCCAGAGCGTGTCGCCATGTCCCCAGCCCGTGCCGCTTTTGTCGTATTTCATGGTGCGAAAGACGTATTCGTAAATGTCCTTCGCTTTTTCAAGCGGCGTGGTCGCCCCTTTTGTTTCCTGCGCAGCCAGTTGCGCCGGAATGTCCGTCACCGGCACCAACCGGTCGGGCTGAAGAAATCGCGCCAGCTCGACGTGGGGCGCTGGCGTAAAAGGCAAGTCGGGAACAGGTCTCCCGTTCACCAGTACCACGTGCTCTCTTCGCACGACGTCGTAGTCGACGGAGAACTTGTACTCGCCCTGGTCAGCCTTCGAAGTCTCGGCGTACAGAACTTCGTTCCGATATTCCGGCTGGTGAACCTGCTTGAGCGGCAAGTCGCCGCTCTTGGAAACGATCTTCACATCCTGAAAGGCGTCGGAGTGGGCCAGAGGAATCCAGACCTGGACGCGCTCGCCGGGACTGACATTTTTCACTTTGAATGTGTAGTGGAAGTTGAAGCGGCGCTCCTTCTGAGCCAGAGCCGGAGGAGCCAGAGCAGGCTGAGCAAGAGCCTGCAAGGACGACAACCCGAGCAACAGGAAAAGCAGAGACCGACGCAGCATGGCGCATCCTTTCGACGAATGATCGCGTTTTGATAAACGCTGATGAGCAGGGAAACGGCCGACGGACGTTTTAAGCAGGACTATCGTCAGGTGAAACCGCGGCCGGAAAGTCGAGGCGTGCACCGCATGTTTCGCAGTATAGTTCGCAGTCTGGCTGTTGCGCGATCTATTATCAGGTCCGATGGAGCGCCGGGCGTCCCCGCCCGGCAGGACGGGCGAGACGCCCGTCACTCCACCATATGATTCATCGCGCGATCCCGGCACGAGTTGCCTCACCCATCCGCCGCCCGTTATCCTTCAGGCCATGCCCAGCACTCTTGTCGAATGCGTTCCTAATTTCTCGGAAGGCCGCGACCCGGCCAAAGTCGATGCCATTATCGAAGCCATGAAAATTCCCGGCGTCTATCTTCTCGACCGCGAGATGGATTCCGACCACAACCGGTGCGTCATCACCCTGGTCGGCGAGCGTGAAGCCATCCAGGAGGCGGCCATTCGCGGCGTAGGCAAGGCTGCCGCGTTGATCGATCTCACGAAACATCAGGGAGCGCACCCGCGCATGGGCGCAGCCGACGTTGTGCCCTTTATCCCGATTGACGGGGTCACCATCGAAGACTGCGTCGCCATGGCGCGCCACGTAGGAGCCGAGATCGCAAAACGTTTCCAGATTCCGGTTTATCTTTACGAAGCCGCTGCGGCCACGCCCGAACGGCAGAACCTGGAGAATATTCGCCGCGGTCAGTTCGAAGGCATCCGTGCCGACATCGCGACCAACCCCGCGCGCAAGCCCGATTTTGGAGAGCCTCGCGTGCATCCCACGGCGGGCGCAACCGTCGTCGGCGCGCGCAAGTTTCTGATCGCCTATAACGTTTTTTTGAATACGCCCGACGGCGAGATCGCCAAGAAGATTGCGAAAGCCGTGCGCTTTTCGGGCGGTGGCCTGCGCTTCGTCAAGGGCGCGGGATTCCTGGTGCGCGGCATGGCCCAGGTCTCGATGAACCTGACCGACTTCGAGCAGACTCCCATCCATCGCGTCTTCGAATTCGTGAAACGCGAAGCGGCGCGCTACGGCGTCATCCCGGTTTCAAGTGAGATCGTCGGCCTGATTCCAAAGCGGGCTTTGGAACAAGCCGCGGAATGGTTTTTGCAAGTAGAAAATTTCGATTCCTCGCTCATCCTCGAAAATCGCCTGGGCGCGGTGATGCGAGGAAAGCTAGCCGTAGGCGGCCTGCGCGCCGGAGTCGAGCCCTTCATCGAACAACTGGCCGCTCCCACCGCGACTCCCGGAGGAGGCAGCGCCGCCGCCGCCAGCGGCGCCATGGCCGCCGGACTCGCAAGCATGGTCGCATCCATGTCGCGCGGCAAGAAAGCGTACCTGCAGTACGAAAGTCAACTGAGCGAAGCGATCGCCCGGCTTAGCCAACTTCGCGAGGACCTGAAGTCCGCAATCGACGCCGACGCCGAGTCTTACAACGTGGTCATGAAGGCCTACAAGTCGGCCAAGTCGGCAGATGGCAAGGCGGCTGATGGCGACGCCGCGGTCAGCGCCGCTCTAAAACAAGCGACCAGCGTCCCGCTGGGCGTCGCCGAAAACGTAGTCGAGGTCGCGCAGATTGCGACCAGTCTTAAGCCGATCACCAACCCCAACATGAAGTCCGATCTGACGACCGCGATCGCCCTGGCAAAAGCCGCCCTCGAAGGAGCGCTCGCAAACGTCGAGATCAACCTCGATGCGCTAAAGAACGATTCGCCGAAGGATGAGGCGTTCGTCAACGAGACGCGGAAGCGGGCAGCGGCGCTGAAAGGCTAGAACTGGTCTCAGAAATATTAGGTCAGCCGAAACGAGCGATTCCGGCAGTCCATCGGTTTTTCCGTACTGGGGTTGCTACCCTGTCTGCTGCGCCTGCCACTTGGATTCCGCCGCTCGGATAAGAGGTCGGTTGGGTCGGCCTGGCAACGATTGTCAGTTCATCCCGCCGACTCCATGGACACTCCTGATCCGAGCGCCCGCAGGTGGCGCATGAAACACCAAAGGAGGTCATCTGAAACTGCTCGCACTGCTCTTTGGTCCTAAACTCCAACATGGTGTCCTCCGTGGGGGGGCGGAAGCCTAACCTCGAATTCAAGTTATCCTTGGTAGAGAACACAAGTCTGTGACAAACAGAACGTGGGTATGTGATGGGCATCACTTTTAGAAGATCCTGTCGCCCTGCCTGCCAAGAAACTTGGAGGCAATCGGTGGGCAAGTACGAGAAATGTGGATTGCGGGGGGGCAGGCGGACTATTCGCCACCGGGCTGGTAGGTGGGAACGCGAATTAGGGACTAGAATAGGACCACAGCGGCTTACAATCTGCCAAAGATCCCCAACGTGCGGTTTGCGTTTTGCATCTAAACTTGCAAACCCCATTCTGAGGATTTCGTTTTGAGGACTGCATCTTGAGGACTTCTATGAAGAATTTGTGTTTTGCGGTTCTGCTTTTGTGCGCAGCGGCTGGCTACGCCATGCCGATTGCATCGTCGGCGCGCTCCATGGTGCCTTCTGAAATTCAGCAACTGATCGGCGTCGACTACCGGGCGCTCAAGGATTCGCCCACCGCGCAGGCGCTCAAACAACAGGTCCTGCCCGACAACCTGAAGGAGCTTGAGACCGCGCTGAAAGGCATCGGCATTGACGCCGACCACGATCTCGACCAACTCAATTTCGCCTCTTTCCGCACGGAGAAGAAGGGCATTCAAACCATCGGCGTGGCGCAGGGATCGTTCTCCGCCAAAGCCGTCGTCAAGAAGATGAAACTCAAGAAAATCGCGCCCACCAAATACGGCACGACCAGCGTTTACCCGATGGATAACGGTCTAGTGATGACCTTCCTCGACGACAACACGCTGGCTTTCGGCCCCGAGGCCTCATTGCACAGCGCACTCGATACTCGCGACGGCAAACGCCCCTCGCTCGATTCCAATTCGGTGATGACGGACCAGATGGCCGCCGTTGATAGTGCGCCGCTGTGGAGCATCCTCGACCAGCAGGGAACCCAGGCCATGATGTTCTCGGTGATGGGTGATGCTGCCAAGGTCGCCGACTTCGATAGCCTCAAGAAGCGCATTCTGGCTTCTCGCTACACCATGAACTTCGCCACCGGGGTGAATTTCGATCTGAGCGTGCAAACGGCCGACTCGATGACGGCGGCGACACTTTCCACCATCGTCAAGGGCGTCATGCTTTACAAGAAGATGAATGCCAGCCCGATTGAAAAGATTGCCCTTGACGCCGCCACCGTCGATTCCGACAGCTCGAACCTGCAAATCCACTTCAAGAGCGACGACCAGAAGTTCCAGTCCCTGATGAGCTCGCCGCTGTTCGCCGCCATTTCGCACTAGACCGTTCAAAACGCGAAGCCCTAAAAAAGGCAAAAGTCCCGGGATGTCGCTCCGGGACTTTTTACTTTTCTTTTTTGGCGCTTCGAGGCGCTCACCGATCACTGATCGCCTTCTTGACAACGTTTTGCGTGCACTGTACAAACACGAGCGCGATCAAGGGCTCTTTATGGGGTCGCACCCAGCTTGGTCTGTCCGGTTACGCGATTGCCGAGGTCGCGAAGTCGGACGCCGTTCTTGAGGTTGAACTCCATCTCTTCGAGAGTGATCCCCTTTGTCTCGGGCACAAACAGAGCTACGAAGGCGACCGCGAGAGCGCAGAAGACTGCGAACACGTAGAAGATCAACGCGTTCCCATGCGCTTGCATAAAGGAGAGAGCGTTCGCCATTACGAGACCGGCGAAGGTCCAGTTGACCATGGTCGTGATCGTCATCCCGATTTCGCGGCCCTCGATCGGGAAGATTTCGGAACACACGAGCCAGACGACCGGCCCCCAAGAGACGGCAAAGCCAAAGATGTAGAGGATCGCCGATGCGAGCAGCACTGCCTTCGGCGTGCCGCCAATCATTGCGGGGCTGGAGGCGGAGCCAATCGCCTGGAAAGCGACACCTGCGGCGATCATGGTGACGAGCATTGTTATCGCGCCCACGTAGAGCAGCTTCTTGCGTCCCCACTTCTCGACCAGGTGGATCGCTGGGAAGGTGAAGAGCATGTTCACCGTCGGAACAGTCATCGCCGCGAGCAATCCCCTCATGCCCGCGTAACCGAAAATCGTTGGTGAGTAGTAGATCATCATGTTGATGCCAACGAGTTGCTGGAAAACCTGCAAAAGCACGCCCACCATCAGCACCTTGATAAAGTATCCGCGCATGACGATCGCGACACCCGCGCCCTGCGGTCCGTGCAGCGCCTGCTCGATCTCCTCGATCTCGAGGTCGATTTCGTGCTGTGTATTCAGCGTGCGGCGCAGCACGACGATCGCCTCCTCCCTCCGCCCCTTAAGCATCAGCCAGCGCGGGCTCTCGGGGAGAATGAAGCCGCCCAGGAACATGAGTGCCGCGAACAACGTGATCGTCAGGAACATGAGCGGCAGAGAGGTGCCCGGGTTCATGAAGGCTCGGGCGATGAAGACGTTGGTCAGCGAGATCAGGAATATGCCGATGGTGATCATCAACTGAAAGAGCGTACCCATCGAGCCACGGATGGATGCTGGGGCCGTTTCGGACAAGAAAAGGGGAACGACGAAGGATGCGACCCCGACCCCGAAGCCGAGGGCAAAGCGGCAGGCGGAGAGCACCGGCAGCGGCGGAAGTAGCGCCGAGAGCGCTGAGGCCGCGGTGAAGATGAAGCCGGCAAGGAGTAGACTCCGCTTGCGCCCGAGGAAGCGCGCGAAGAGGCCAGCGAGCAGCGCCCCGACGATGCCGCCGGTCGCCAGGATGGACGAGTAGTGCTCTCCGCCCTGGACGCCGAGGTGATAGTGCCGCTGGATCGTTTCGAGCGAGTTCGCGATAAATCCCTGATCGAGGCCGAACAGTAGGCCGCCCAGTGCGGCCACCGAGCAGATGACGTAGACGATTGTCTTGTAACCGCCGGACTTCGCTCCGACCAGCACCGTTTGAGCCATTTTCACCTCCCTGTTCTCTCAAATTAGATCGTCAAAAAGAGCGTACTTTATTTGTCATTCAAATAGTTAGTTTCCATTTAGCGTATCAGGGCCCGGTTGCATGGTCGACATCAGATTCATACGCTGTTCGTGCCCGCGGATTCCGCTTGCACGGATGTTGAGGTAAACGACACGCAAGTGACTGCTCGGGCTGACAGCCAGTTGCGGCCGCAAGAGGTAGAATCCGAGGACATGGGATTCGACATCCGATTGTCGATCGGCATGATGTTCAGCGTGTTCGGCGTGCTGGTCGGTGCATACGGCGCGGCGACGCAGGGAGACGAGATGTACGCGCGCCATTCGCTCGGCCTCAACGTCAACTTGTGGTGGGGAATTGTAATGCTGATGTTTGGTGCGGGAATGCTCCTGCTCGCGCGCCGTGGAACGATGGCGGCGCGATCAGCGGCGGGGCGCTCGGCGGACAAGACCCTCAAGAGCCGTATCGTCAAATAGGACCGCGAACAGGAACTGAGCTTGCAGTGAGTCTTCATGCATAGCACGAATCTAGCGGTCGAAAATCGCCTTTATGCTCTGGAACAAAGATTCGTCCAGCTATTTGGAGGGTCTCCAAGCGTTTACCAGGCACCGGGACGAGTCAATTTGATCGGTGAGCACACCGATTACAACGATGGGTTCGTCATGCCTGCAGCGATCGGTTTCTATACCCGAGTTTTCATTGCGCCACGATCTGGCCGGATGCTTGTGATTCATTCCGAAAATTATTCCGAGCAAGTCGAGTTCGATCTCGATCATTTGCCAGCCACGCGCGCCGGACACTGGAGCGACTACGTGATTGGTGTTGTGAAAATGCTTTTGCGGTCCGGTAAGAAGCTGGGCGGGGCTAACCTATTGGTGGCGGGCGACGTGCCACAGGGTGCGGGATTGAGTTCCTCCGCTTCGATTGAAGTCGCGGTCGGCTACGCGCTGCTCGATCTGGCCGATCAGGCGAGCGATCGAACCGAGGTCGATCAAACCGAGGCCGATCAAACTCCGCTCAATCGAAACAAGATCGATCGAACTAAGCTTGCCTTGCTCTGCCAGCAGGCGGAAAACGAGTTTGTCGGCGCGCGCTGCGGAATCATGGATCAATTTGTTGCCGCTCACGGGGAACGCGGGAAGGCGCTGTTGCTCGATTGCCGCTCTCTCGGATACCGCCAGTTGCCTCTGCCTGACGATGCGTCCCTGGCGATCTGTAACACTATGGTCAAACACAGCATCGCCAAAGGTGAATACAACCAGCGCCGGGCCGAATGCGAAGCAGGTGTGCGCGGTCTGTCGAAGTATTTGCCAAACGTGCGGGCATTGCGGGACGTAACACCTGAGGATCTGGAAGCCTACGGGCACGAGCTGCCGGATACAGTCATGCGGCGCTGCCGTCACGTAATCGGCGAAAATACACGTGTCCTGCTGGCAGCAGCGGCGCTTGAACTTGGGGACTTGCAGGCATTCGGGAACCTGATGCGCCAGTCGCATCAAAGCCTGCGCGACGACTTTGAAGTGAGTTGCGCTGAACTCGATTTGATGGTGGAACTCGCTGAGCAAGCGGAAGGCGTTTATGGCACGCGAATGACGGGAGGCGGGTTTGGCGGTTGCACCATCGCGCTGGTCAAAGCCGGTTGCGTCGAATCGTTCCAGCGGACGGTGCAGGAAGGATATGAACGCTCGACCGGCTGCAAACCCGAGATTTATGTCTGCTCCGCTGCCGATGGGGTTGGCCAAGTAACCTGAGAGGTAGCCTGAGAAAATAGCGGCTGAGAAGTCGCCGGAGAAATGGACACGAATCGAATGAGGGTTCTAGTTACAGGGGGAGCTGGTTACATAGGCAGCGTGGTTGCCGAAGAGCTATTGCAGGCCGGGCACCAGGTTGTCGTCTTCGATAACCTGAGCCGCGGCCATCGCCGGGCAGTGCCGAAAACTGCTGCACTGGTAGTAGGCGACTTGGCGGATCGCGCTTCGCTTGACCAGCTATTCCGGTCGCGCGCGATTGATGCCGTCATGCATTTTGCGGCGCTGATCGAAGCCGGCGAGTCCATGAAGGCTCCCGAAGAATTCTTTCGCAACAACACCGCGAATGCGCTGACCCTGCTCGAAGCGATGCTCACCGCTCGGGTCAAGCGTTTCGTTTTCTCGTCCACCGCGGCGCTCTACGGCAATCCCGAGCGCACTCCGATTGAGGAGGACGATCCCCTCCATCCGACTAATGCGTACGGCGAATCGAAACTGCTGGTGGAGCGCATGCTGGCATGGTTCCATCAGATTCACGACCTGCGCTATGCCAGCCTGCGCTATTTCAATGCCGCCGGCGCGTTCCGCCCTGACCAAGGGGAGGCCCACCAACCGGAGACGCATCTCATCCCCCGGATTCTCGAAGTCGCCCTCGGCCGTCGGCAACAGGTGAACATTTTCGGCACCGACTACCCCACGCCGGACGGCACCTGCATCCGCGATTACATCCACGTCAGCGATCTGGCGCGCGCGCACCTTCTGGCCCTCGAAGCGCTGGCGCTGGAAAATTCCAGTCAGTTGATCTACAACCTTGGCAACGGGCAGGGCTTCAGTGTGCGCCAGGTGATTGAAGTGGCGCGGAAAGTCACCGGGCATCCGATTCCCGTGATCGAATCGCCTCGCCGGGCCGGGGATCCGGCGGTGTTAATTGCCAGCTCGGAGAAAATTCGGCGCGACTTGGGCTGGCAGCCAAGATTCCCGGATTTGAAAACCATTGTGGAAAGCGCCTGGCAGTGGCATCGCACCCATCCTGACGGATACCCGAGATGAAGACAGCGACCCGCCAACTTGGCAATCGGTGAGCTTGGCAATCGGTAAACCTGGCAACCTATGAATTTCTCTGAGCTGACATCGCATCCCCATCGCCGCCTTAATCCGATGACCCGGGAATGGGTGTTGGTGTCACCGCATCGCACCCAGAGGCCCTGGCAGGGACAGGTCGAAGAGGTTCTACCGGAAGCGTCGCCAACTTACGATCCCAAATGCTACCTTTGTCCCGGTAATGCCCGAGCCGCGGGAGCGAGAAATCCCGCCTACACGGAGACGTTTGTTTTTGACAATGATTTTGCGGCGCTGAAGCTGGATACGCCCGCCGGTGAAATTCAGGAAGAGGGACTGCTGGTTGCCCGCAGCGAAGCGGGGCGGTGCCGGGTGGTCTGCTTCTCGCCGCGACACGATCTCACCCTGGCTCGAATGAGCGTGCCCGAACTACGACAAGTGGTCGATACCTGGGCGCGAGAGTTCTCTGAGCTGGGGACTGATCCGAACATACGTTCCGTGCAAATCTTCGAAAATCGCGGAGCGATGATGGGATGCAGCAATCCCCATCCCCACGGGCAGATCTGGGCCAACGAAACTCTACCTAATGAATTGGCCAAGGAACTGACCGCGTTTGGCGATTACCGGCAACGGCACGGCGCCACTTTGCTGCACGATTATCTGGAACTGGAGCTCGGGAAGCAGGAACGGTTGGTATCGGCCAACGACCATTTCGTACTGCTCGTGCCCTTCTGGGCAGTCTGGCCCTTTGAGACCCTCGTCGTCAGCCGGAGATGCGTGGCTGCTCTCGATGAACTGACTGACGATGAGCGCAACGCCCTGGCCGAGATACTCCGGCAGGCCACCATTCGTTACGACAATCTATTTCACACGTCGTTTCCTTACACCATGGGTTTTCATCAGCGGCCCACCGATGGCAGGGACTATCCGGAATTTCACTTGCACGCGCATTTCTATCCACCCCTGCTGCGTTCGGCGACGATAAAAAAATTCATGGTTGGTTACGAAATGCTGGGCACGCCGCAGCGGGACATCACGCCGGAAACCGCGGCGCAGTGGTTGCGCGACGTGTCCGCCCGGCATTATCTGGACCTCGAGCCACCCCCGCCGATGGCCTGACGAGATTGGCGTAACGATGTCGGCCTAACAATGTCGACCTAACAATGTCGGCCCCGAGCAGGGAATCGGGCGCACACGAATAGCTAGGCAATTGCCTGTAAGACGACAAACGCTGACAGAATGGAATTAGTCCCCAGGACCGCTACCCGCCGGTCCCAACCATGGGTTCACCGGCCAGGTTCGATTTCGCGATCGCGGCATATCCACAAGCGCGGAGGTTTCTGGTTGCGCCTTGGCCGCGCTCGGGCTTAACGGCATATTCTCCGTGCTCCCGGCCTGATCCGAACCCGCGTAGGTGAATTGCGGCACGATCTGCTTGAGATGGGCCAGAATGGAGGCTCGCTTGCCAAGCGACATCGCGACATAGAGTTCGTCAAGACCATGCTTCAATGCTGGCCAGGCGAGCCTTACACTTTCCGTATAGGCTATCTTTTCACAGCCGCTCGGGAAGACCCGTTCGTCGGGATAGAAGAGCTCCTCGAAGAGTTTTTCGCCCGGACGGAGGCCAATGAACTTGAACTCCTGGCAGGATTTGCCGGAGAGGCGAACCAGGGTTTTCGCCAACTCCGCGATCCGAACCGGTTCCCCCATGTCGAGCACAAGGATGTCGCCGTTCCGGCCGATCGCGAAGCCCTGCAACACCAGGCTGACTGCTTCGGAGATCGTCATGAAAAAGCGGGTTATCTCCGGGTGAGTGATGGTGATGGGCTGGTTTTGACGGATTTGTTCCTGGAAGAGCGGAATCACGCTGCCGTTCGATCCGAGGACATTGCCGAACCGGACCGACACCGAGCGCAGCCGTTCCCCGGGCCAGGCTGCGAGAATCAATTCTCCCACCCGCTTGGTGCAGCCCATCACGTTCGTTGGGTTCACCGCCTTATCGGACGAAATCATCACGAAGGCCGCGCAATTCGAACTCTGCGCCACGTTCAGCAACGCCAGCAGTCCGAACACGTTGTTGCTGACCGCCTCTTCCACATTGGCTTCCATGACGGGCACGTGTTTGTACGCGGCGGCATGGAAAACGATCTCGACACCGTAGGTCAGGAATAGCTTCCGCATGCGCTCCGGGTTCGAGAAGTCGGCGACACAAAACACCTTCCGCTCATCGCTCGCGCACTGGGTAAGCTGGTGCTGCAAGTGAAAGATCCCGGTTTCATTCTGATCGACGCACAAAAGAAGTTTCGGTTCATACGTCCTGATTTGCCGGCACAGTTCGGAGCCGATGGATCCCGCAGCACCAGTCACCATGACCACGCGGTCCCGAATATGCTCGCGCACCGATTCCAGGTCGAGAGCGATCGGTTTACGCCCAAGAAGATCCGCGAGTGAAACTTCCCGGACCTGCTGCAGCGTGACTTGACCCGCGATCAATTCCGCCATTTCGGGTACGGTTCGGAAGGCAGCGCTCGCCTGCTTACAGATTTCCACCAGACGGAGCCTCTCGGTCTGGGTGGCCGATGGAATCGCAATCAGGACTTCGTCGATTCTTTGCTTGCGGACTACTTTCGCCAAAGCCTCGACCGGACCAAGCACAGGCACGCCCAGAACCCGCAGCCCCTTCTTCAGTGGATTGTCATCGACACAGCCGATCACCCGATAGCCGGTCTCCACTTCCTGGGTTTCGCGGATGATCATCTGGGCGGCATGTCCCGCACCCACCAGAAGTAAACGTTTCGAGGTCGAGTCTCGCCGCACGGTTTCCGCAAGCATGCGCGAGAGTATGCGTATCCCGGTTAAGAGGGTAAAGGTGATCGACGCCTCCAAAGCATAGATCGAGAGCGGAAAGACTTTCAGTCCCAACCCATAGCGCACGATGAAAAGGAACGCGATGATTCCCGAGGCCGCGCCGTAGGCCAGTAGTTTGGTCAGCGGTCCGGGATATTCGTGGGCGATGACGCTGGCGATCGACCATGCGGCGAGGGCATGTTCCGATGGAAACGAGGAGCCTCCGGCTCCGAAGCTGCCAGCGTTCAGGGCGTTTGGGCGCGCTCTCTGGAAAGCCAGCTTCATGGCCTCAGCCACGATCAAACTGTTCACCGCCGCTTCCCCGGCCAGAAAGCCGGTCTCGCGGCTGTGGTCGTCGTTGGTGGTTGCCCCGCGCAGGTACAAGCCGGCAGCGCTGCCAATCATCGCCGCCATCCCGTAGTTGCTGAAACTGTTGCTGTGGGTAAGGGGCGAGCTTCCGAAATGCCGCATGATGTCGCGGTCGGCCGCCACCAGGCCCAGGGTGCCAGCTCCGAAGGGCACCAGCCAGTTTTTGTCTTCGCCATGCAGGGCATGCAGATGCAGTGGACTGGTCCAGATCGTTTTCTGATCCGATACGAGATTTTGCGCGAAGTACGCCAGGCAGAAACCGGCCGCCACGCTTTTCCTTTCCGGTCGATCTTTTTCAGCGAGATCCGCTCTGGGTGACTCCGCGGAATGGCTTTCTTCTTTTTGGTGGATACTTTGCCTGGTACTCGGGCTGCTACTTTGGCTGGCACTCTGGCTGGTACAGGGTTTCAGAGTTTCCGGATTGGATGCCCAGCCCGGGTTTCCCGCTGCACCGAAGAGCAGAGCCACGGCCACAGGCGGGTAAGCATGCCACCGGAATTTGTCCCACCAGAATTTGTCAAGGAAAAGCATGATCTAGAGTGGCCTGCACGCTTGGGTTTGCGGGTGGGGCCGGCCGGCGAAGTCGGGCGGCAGGACTACTCGCCGAGCGCCCTTCGCCGCCGGCTCCAAGTCGTCCGCATCGACCTCCACCGCCACGCTTTGCATGATCACGTCCAACGCGAGCACAACCCGAAAGTTGTTTTTCTTGCGGACCAGCACGCCTTCCATTCCCGTCATGGGGCCGGCCTTGATGCGGACCCGCTCCCCGATGACGAGGTAGGGGTGGGGCTCAATTTTCCGCTGTCCCAGACCGGAGCGGAGTGCCTCGATTTCAAAATCGGGGAGCGGCGCGAGAGTTCGTCCAAAACCAACCAGCGATACCACACCCGGCACTTCGAGTACGCGCACGCGCTTCCGGGGATCGATGCGCACAAACACGTAATTTGGAAACAGCGGCAGCTCGAGGTTCACCTCACAACGGTTCTTCCAGCGGTGGCGCGTTGCATAGAGAGGCAAGAAAGCTTCGATCTGGCGCTTGCCAAAGTGCGAGGCCACGCGTTTTTCGTGATGCGAATGGGTGTAGGCGGCAAACCAGTTCGCAGAAAAGTCCTGAGCCGCGGCGAAGCCGTGCATCTTCTGTTCTCTTGCTGGTTGTCTTGCCAAGCCTGTCTGCATGATTTGCGTTTCCGTTCGAGTGAAGCTTCGCTAGCCCCGCTTAGCGAGGTTGGTTAGAACGTTCACATCTTGGAGTGACTGCCTACGTCTTCCATTGCACTTCCCCTGCCATCACTGCCGCGCTTCCTGGATTCGTGCTTGTCTTTCTGCTGGTTGGGGTTACGAGTTCGTTGGGAGATATCCTTCTTGCCATTCCCGGTGCGGGAACCTGAATCGGGTTTTCCGTTCTAAATCAGCACTCGTCGAGAAGTCGCTATTTCCCGCCAGCATTCGCCAGGCTTCGAGCGCTAGACGCGAAGCGTCGCAAACCTCGTCCGCGTCCACTCCCGCGACCGGGCAGGCCGATGACATTTTCGTGACTTCGCCGCAGGCACTGGTCGTGTTCAATCCCACCTGCGCAAGCGCTCCGAGCAGTTCTGGCAGCGCCTCGATCATGACCCACAGCTGCGATTCAAGTTGTCGAGCTTCGCAAAATAGTACGCTTGACGTAACGCATAACTATAGCTATGCTGAATCATGATCGTCAGCTATCGGGACAAGCGGACCAGGGACTTCGCCGCCGCCGGTAAACGGGTGAAGGCGTTCTCTGGAATCGAACGTGCCGCCCGTTTGAAGCTGGACCGATTGGAGACGGCCGTCGTGCTTAAAGACCTTGGCGCATTACCTGGCAACCATTTCGAAGCGCTGAGAGGGGACCGAAAGGGCCAATACAGCATCCGCATCAATGACCAGTGGCGAATTTGCTTTGAATGGCCCGAAGATACGCCCGGCCCATCGAACGTGGAGATTGTCGATTACCATTAGGAGAAACATCATGGCACTTACCGCTATTCACCCAGGCGAACATCTGGCCGAAGAACTAAAGCAACTGGGCATGAGCGCTGCCGAGCTTGCGCGGCAGCTCGATGTTCCGACCAACCGCGTGACCGAGATCCTGAATGGAAGGCGCGCCATCACTGGCGACACAGCCCTACGCCTCGCCCACTTCTTCGGTACGACGGCCGAATTCTGGCTTAACTTGCAAAGTCTCTTTGAGTTACGCGTCGCGCAGAAGAAGGCTGGGAAATCCATTAGGGAGTTGCCGACCCTGAAACATCTCGAACAAGCACGCGCTTAGAACTCACAGGCGAAGGGCGAAAGGGCTGCCATTGTGGCAAGCAACGAAAAAGCTGGCTACAACCGCTTCCTCCTGCTGGTAGCAGGACTTGGCGGATTGCTCTATGGCGTCGATGTCGGTATTATTGCGGGGGCTTTGCCTTATCTGGAGGACACCTCCGGGTTGAATGCCGGCCAGCTTTCGATCGTCGTCGCTGCCGTGCTCCTCGGCAGCGTGATCTCAACCCTGTTCGCTGGCGCGCTCGCCGACTGGATGGGACGCAAGCCTCTGATGATGCTCAGCGGATTGCTGTTTGTCTGCAGCATTCCCATCATTGCGCTCTCGCATGGCTATGAGTCGTTGGTTCTTGGCCGCCTGTTACAGGGCATCAGCGCCGGCCTGATCGGTGTCGTTGTCCCGCTGTATCTGGCGGAGTGCCTGGCGGCATCGAACCGCGGCAAGGGGACGGGCATCTTCCAATGGCTACTGACACTCGGCATCGTGACCGCGGCCGTCGTTGGCATGTTCTTCAGTATTCGCGTCGAAGAGGTATCAAGGCTGGGCGATCCCGCAAAACTCTTCGCCTTCAAAGACACGGCTTGGCGCAGCATTTTCTGGGTTTCGCTGCCACCCGGCATCTTGTTCGTGATCGGCAGCCTCATGGTGTCGGAGTCCCCGCGCTGGTTGTTTCGCCGCGGGAAACGGGATGCCGCCTGCGCCGCGCTTCTCCGCTCTCGCACCAACCAGCAAGCCGACGTCGAGCTGGCGGAAATGGAGCAAGCTGCCGTTGCTGAAAAAGCCAAACCCTCAAGCGGGGAGAATATCTCCGGGGTGAAGGTTCAAGGGGTGAATGCACAAGGATCGCTTTTGCGCCGCAAATACGTAATTCCGTTTGTCCTGGCCTGCGTGATTCTCGCTTGCAACCAGGCCACCGGAGTCAACTCCATCATTGGGTACAACACCAACATTCTTTTGCAGAGCGGTCTCTCCGATGTCCAGGCGCACTGGGGCTACGTTCTTTTCACGGTCGTGAATTTCCTCATGACCATTGGCGGCGTCCTGCTGGTGGACCGCAAGGGACGCAAGTTCCTGCTCTCGGTCGGCAGCGCGGGCATCATCGTGTCGCTCCTCTGCACCGGCATACTATTCCGCCGGACGGAAAGACTGCGCGTGGATTCTCGGGCCGCGGTTCAGTCCATGGTCGACGCCGACCAGAAGGTCACGTTCCTTTATGACGAGAAGGCTGCGGATGCGCTCCTTGCTGCGAATGGGGACGCTGGCAAGGCGATCGGCAACCGGCCCACATCTCTAGTCGTCATTTATTCGTATGGAGATTTCCGCGCCGCCACCAAGGTTGCGCGCTCCGATGACAAGTCAGCCAAGCCCATTGCGATCACACGCGAGAGCTGCGTGCCCGCCAATAAAGTAGTCGCGTTTTTCTCGAATCCGTTCAGCAATCTCGATGCGTCGCGCAAGGCTTCGCTGAAAATTGACAATGCACTGATTACTCCCGTGGCGACCACGCACAATGGTTGGCTGGTCGCGATCAGCCTCTTCGTTTTCATGGCGTTTTTCGCGATCGGTCCCGGAGTGTGCGTATGGCTGGCGCTTTCGGAGTTGATGCCGACCCGGATTCGCTCCAACGGCATGAGCATCGCTCTGTTGATTAACCAGGCGGTTTCGACGACCATTGCCGCCATGTTCCTGCCAACCGTCGGCAAGCATGGTTACTCGACCATGTTTTTTGGCTTTGCCGCCTGCACCGTAATCTACTTCATCACGGCCGCAGTGTTCCTGCCGGAAACGAAAGGAAAAACCTTAGAAGAAATCGAAGCACATTTTGAGGGATCAGGAGGAAGGTTTGATCTCTCAACGGCATGAACTCTGCAATCCACCAATAAACTATAAGGGTCTTCCAGAATCTTAGATGGAATGGTAGAGGCGGCGGGAGTCGAACGATTTTCGACCTTTTGAAATCAATAACTTATTGAAAAGGAAAAGGTTACAAAATCCCAAAAAGGCCACAATGCCGGATTCTTGGTGCCTAGTGGCTTGTCGCAGAGTAACCATTACTAGACTGTTAGCATCAAAGCTGTCATGGCCACTGGCAGTGAAATCTTACTCTCCAAACAACAGCAGTCCGATCTAAGGAGCATCGCCCAGTC
>JBEKYF010000002.1:0-79958 GCA_049511255.1 Terriglobales bacterium
ATGTCCAGCGCCTGATCCCACGGCACGTCATCGAGCACGATCGTCAGATTGCCGTGGACCATGGGATCGAGCACGACGTTCAAACCGCTGATCTCGTGAATCAGGCGGAAGAAATCTTTCAGATCCACATCCTTAAGATTGACCGAGATCGGCTCGCCGGTGTACTTGACCCCGCTCACCGCCGGCTTTTGTGCCAACTGAGCTTTCTGCTCGGCCGCCAGATTTACGGCCGGCTGGATGGCCTGCCCGTTGCCGGCATCTTGCCCGAGCGCGGCATTGGCATTGGTGGCGACCAGTTCTGCCGCCGTCTTGTCGGCAAAGCGACCCGCCGCTTCCTGAGCCTTCGCGTCCGGCTCGGCAGCTTTGTTGTCCTTGACCGAATACTTGGGTTCCACGAAGGCAAAGTCCGCCGGTTTCTCGGGGTTCTCTGCCGAGGCCGGGGTTTGCGCCACCGCCGTCGTGGGAGTTGCCGCCACCGGAGCCGAAGCGACCGGAGCCGAAGCCAGCATCAGTTTCGGCGCGGCACTCGTAGCCACCGATTTTGCGGCGGGCGCTGATTGGCGATGGGACAGCACGGCTTCATTGGTCTTAAGATCATTGATCTTAAGATCATGGATCTTGAGAATGAAGCTGCCGTCCGGGCCCGCCACCAGTTCATGCTGGCGGCTGCTCGCGAGATCACTCCCGGTGAGATCCGTATTGGTCAGGTCAATGACCACGCGCGTGGTGGGCGAGGTTTGCCCGTCCATCCCGACGCGGACGTCTTTCACGCCGTCGCTGCCAACGCTGATGCGGCTCTGCGCCGTGGCCATCACGGTGTTGGGAAAGTCAACGACGATGCGTGCCGGAGAATCGAGCGTCGTCACTCTCGGCGTCAGTGTGCCCTTCGCCTTGAACTCGACACGCAATCCGTCCTGGCTGTGCGCGATCTCGAGCCTCTGCAATGCAGCGCTCGCGCCCACTCCCTTGCCCGTCATGTCAGCCGCGGCTGCGATCGTTATCACTAGCACTACGAACGCCAGCAGCGGAACCAAGATGCCCAGCAGTTGCTTTCGCATTTCCCTATCCCCCCATGCGAGGCGGTTTCGCCTCCATGTGTTTCTTCAAAGTCTTTTCTCCAGGCCTACACTGCCGGAGTCGTAATCTTCTTCACTACTTCCCGCGTAAAAGTCTTGCCTAACCGGTCCTGCAGCGTTTCCTGGAAAACAATGGAGTCGCCCGTGATCTTCATCACGTAACCGTTGAACACCGGATCGTTTTCCCGCAAAAAATAAGCTTTATTCAGACTGTTGCTGACTACGGCGATGAAACCGCTTTCGGCATGCACCACGCCGCGCAGGTTGATGGCCCCGATTTCCAGACACTTCTTACCGGTGTTGCAACCCGAACCGCCCGCGTGGCTCACCACAGGACTAATAAAAGGATCCCGTCTCCCGTTCGCGCTGTTCTTGCTGGTGGGGGTGAGCGGCCGCTCGCTCTCCGCGTTCTCGCCTTCTGCGGTTTCCGGCACGCCATTACCTTTGGCGGCCTGCGACGGATTGTTCTCGGGAGCCGCAGCGGTTGGTGCTGCTTGCAAGCTGCCGACGACCGGGACTGCCCAAATCCGCTTCCGCGGCTCCCGGCGTTTCGCATGCTCCGAACTCGCACCCGCCTGTGACGAAGGCGACTTCACCGGCGTGACTCCGCTCGACTTGGCTGGAGCATGCGTCGCCGTCGCTGCCGCTGGCGTTGATTGGCGAATACCCCGGGCCTTATTCGAGGCAGCCGTGGCGTTGTTAGTCGTCCCGTTCACCGGGTTGTGCGAATTCATGCTGGGACTCTGGGCCGAGGCCAGGCCCGCGGCCAGTACAGAAACCAGAATTGTCGTCGTAATCGTGATTGCTGGCTTCGTCTTCATCCTGTCCCTCCTACTTCTTCACCGGTGATCCGGGCTTGCTGGCCGGCGTCGCCGGATCCAGGTCATGACTGAAATACGTGGTGGTCAGGCAAGTGGCCACAACACTCTCACTGGACGCGTACTGGTAGGTATGCTTCGCCTTCGCATCGCTCGGCTTTCGGGTCGAGGCCACCATCAGGTTCGAGACGTTTATGATGCGCTCCACTTTTCCCAACCGGTCGAAGAATCCAAGCATTGAGTAGTACGGGCCATCGAGCTCAATTTCGAACGGCACTTCGGAGTAGAAATCTTTCGCGACATACGGACGCGCCGTATAGCGGCGGATTTCGACTCCCGACTTGCGCGCTTCTGCGCTCACCATGCGCATGAAATTGTCCACTTCTTTTTCATCGGGCACGATGCGCCGCTCGATTTCGAGCTGCTGCTTCAAGCTGGCGAGCTGGCGCTCGATGTCGGCCAGTTTCGGCCGGTAGGCTTCGAGTTCCGCGTTCTCGCGCAGTTTGGCCTGCAGCTTGATCTGGGCCGCCGCATTTTGATCGCGCTGCGTCTTGAAGACTGTGTAGTAGAGGGCGCCCGTGCCCACCACCGCCGTCAGCACCAGAACTCCCAACAGCTTCCCACCTGATAATTCGCCAAGATTCATAGTCGGTTCCGCCTTTACGACTTCGCCTTTTCGCAGGTCAGCGTGAACTGAAACGCCTGCATGTCCTTTACCCCTTCGTCCTGATAACTTTCCTTGATCTCGATGTTGCGGAAGAAACCGGTCTTCTGCAGGTTGGAAATCAGGTTGGCCACCGCATCGGTGCTCAGCGCCGTGCCGTCAAGGGCAATGCTGGCGCCCTGGTCCTGCATGCTGTTCAACCAGACCGCCTCGGTGCTGTTGACCGTATCGCCGATCATGGACAGCAGGTTGACCGGGCCGGATTGGTTGGCGCGCAGCTGGTCAATCACATCCACCCGCCGCTTGTAAGAGTCGGCTTGCCTCTGCCGCTCCAGATACCGCACCTTGATGTCGGCCAGTTCGCGATTCTTCTGCTCCGCCACCCGGGCTTTCACCTCAATCGACTGCTTTTCCCGGTCGAGCTGGTACCAGTACCCGGCATTCAGGGCGCCGGCAATCAGCAACACGGCCGCCACCTGGACCATGGGCGAGCCGAGATTGCCAAGCTCAAAGCTCGGCATGCTGACGGCAGAGTTTTTCTTGCCTTTCGGTTTCGGAGAACCCAGCAGGTTGATTCGGATCATAGCTTTTCAAAGCTCCTCAGGGCCAAACCCACGGCCACTGCCAACTGTCCGGCATTCTGTTCGACCAACTGCGCCCCGGCGCCTTCCATCGGAGCCAGCACTTTCTGGAACGGGTTGAACAACTCGACCGGCATCGAGAACTCCTGGCGCAGCGCTTCCACCAGGCCCGGAACCTTGGCCGAACCGCCGGCCAGATAAATCTTCTCGATGTGCTCGCCCGCGGCGCTGGCGCGGAAGAAGTCGAATGTCTTCTGAATTTCGAGCACGATAATTTCGGTGACCTGCTGCAGGACCGGCGTCTTGGCGTCGTCCTGCACCGTGCCCACTTTGCGCCCCAACTTGAGTGATTCCGCGTCCTCGAAGCTGAGATCCAGTTCCTTCTGCAGCGAATCGGTGTACTGATGGCCGCCCACCGAAACGTCGCGCGGAAACAGCGGCGTTGTGCCCTTGACGATGTTGATGTTCATCACGCTCGCACCCAGGTTGAGCAGCGCCACCACCTGCGTCGGCGCAGGCTCATAGTTGTACTCGTAGCAATTCTGCAGGGCCAGCGCATCGATATCCACAATAGCCGGAGTTTTACCCGCCATCGAGAGTACGTTGGTGTAGTTCAGAATCTTGTCCTTCTTCACCGCCACCAGCAGCACATCCATCGTCGGGCTGCTCGCGTCGTCGGAAAGAATCTGGTAGTCCAGGTTCACATCCGCCAGATCGAACGGGATGTGCTGCGCCGCTTCCTTCTGGATGGTCTCGGCCAGTTCCTGATCGCTCATCGAGGGCAGGGAGATTTTCTTCACGATCACCGAGTGTCCGCTCACCGCCGTGGCCACTGCCTTCGACTTGATCTGAGTGTCCGTGAACAGCTTGGAGATGGCGCTTGAAACCGTGCCCGAGTCCACGATCATGGAATCGACAACAATGTCGGGCGCGATCGGCTCCAGGCCGAGGTGTGCCACTTCGATTCCAGTGCGTGTCTTCCTGAGCTCGACGGCCTTGATGCTCGAAGAGCCCACATCCAGACCCACTATCGTCTTCGATCCCATTCCAAACATGTGCCCGCCCTTCTTTTACGAAGTACTCTTACAGAGTTCGCCTACGAAGTTCCGGCAGCTTTCCCGGCTGCCTTGATTTTCTTTTTGCCCTGCGGTTCCGTTGCCATCGACTTCTCTTCCATCCACTGATCAAGTTTCGATTTCTTGAAGCGCCAGCGATTGCCCAACTTGAACGCCGGAATCTTCTGCTCGTTCACGTATTTGTACAGCGTGTCCGGACTCACTCCCAGATACTGCGAAGCTTGGCGAATGTTCATCACTTCTCGCGAGTCGGCCATAGCGTTTCCCCAAACACGTTCGAGTTGATTTGGTGTGCTGAGCATATCCCAACCGGAACCGAGGGCCTCTCCACGTGAATCTCCCGGTTTTGTTGGGTTTTATGGGGTTTTTCTGGATTTCACTAAAAGTGGGCTTGCACTTCTTCTCTACATATTGTGTTCGTAGCATCGCGACTCACTACAGATAGTAGCCTCTGCGCAAATCAGGCACCAGTCACCCGAATTGCGGTAACTAAGGTACTAGAGACGGTACGGAAGTACTTGGACGGGCGCGCAAACCGCTGAAAATAGGACAACTCGCTTCCCCACCTAATTCGAATATCAGTTGTGATTTTCGTTCGCTTCCGGCCTGATTTCCGATCATCCCGCCGTTCTCGATCACCCGCGCTGCGTGAGCCCCGTCACTTATCGTTCGGAGAAATTCCTGTAGCCTGATCTGTCTTCCGATCACAAATTAAGGAGCACTCATGAAACTACTCGTCATTGGTTCCGGCATGATGGGTTCAGCAGCCGCCTACGATATGGCCCGCCAAGGCCAAGTCGACTCCGTCACTCTCGCCGACAACGACCTCAAGCGCGCCAAAGATGTCGCGGCCCGCGTCAACCGCATCACCGCCAGCAAGAAAGTCCGCGCCGTCGGGCTCGACGCCGCCAAAGAAAAAGAAGCCGCTCGCCTCATGAAGGGCCACGATGGCGCGCTCTCCGCGGTTCCTTACTTCCTGAACCTCGGCCTGGCAAAAGCCGCCATCAGCGCGGGTTGCCATTTCGCCGATCTCGGCGGCAACAACACGGTCGTGCGGCAGGAGCTGGCGCTCGCCAAGCAAGCCGAGAAACGCGGCATTGGCATCGCTCCCGATTGCGGTCTCTCTCCCGGCATGGCATCGATTCTCGGCGGCGAACTGGTTCGTCGCCTCGACGGACGCGCGGACGCGCTCAGGCTCTACGTCGGAGGTCTGCCCGAAAGACCCATGCCTCCGTTTAATTATCAGCTCGTGTTTTCCGTCGAAGGACTCATCAACGAATACGTGGAGCCGGCCCGCATTCTGCGCAAAGGGAAGTTGATCACGATCGATCCGCTCACCGAACCCGAACCATTCCACATGCACGGCTTCGCACCGCTCGTGGCCTTTCAAACCTCCGGCGGAACCTCCACCCTGCCCGAAACCTTCGAAGGCAGAGTTGGCGAGTGCTTTGAGAAAACCCTGCGCTATCCCGGCCACTACGATCTGCTCTGCGAGTTGAAGGCCTTGGGCCTGTTTTCGAACGAGAAAATGCGGGTTGGCAACGTGGAAGTGGCGCCGCGCGCGCTCCTGTCAAAAGTGTTCGAGGGAAAATTCGCCGGCAAGGGCCCGGACGTCTGCATCATGCGCATCGAGGCCCACGAATCCGTCAAAGCTCCCGGAATCCGCGGCCTGCTCGGCGGAAAACTCAAAGGCCGAGTGGCCAGCTTCACCATGGTCGACCACTACGATCCCAAGAGTGACATGAGCGCCATGATGCGCACCACCGCCTTCCCCGCGTCCATCGTCCTCCAGATGATGTGCATGGGCGCGGTAAGCAAGCGTGGCGCAGTCTTGCAGGAACGAGACGTCCCGGCCCAAGCCTTCCTCGAAGAAATCGAGCGCCGGGGAATCAAGATTGACTACAGGATGGAGTAGGAAAGCAGTTGCTGGGTGCTGATCGCCAGCCGGCCGCGAGCCTCAGTTCCCTATAAAAAGGGATTCTGCTCCCGCAAAGAACGCCAGGCAAGCGCTGAAGCACGCCTGTGCCCCTGTGGTTAAAGCTTTTTCTCCGCCCGCTCCAGGCACTCCGCCCGGAACAACCGCCCATCCACCCGATGCAGCCGCTTGGCCTGGGCGCGAGAGATCAGCGGATAATGTGAGATCGTCAAAAGATACTCCGCCACAAACCATACCGGCTTCTCCGAACTCATCCAGTTCAGAGAATCGAAGCGCTTCATCTGGACGGGCCGCGAGAAGGTCCGCAACGTCCGCTCCCCGCGCAAATTGAAATAAAGGTTGAAGTAACTCAAAGCCAGCTCGCGCAGCGACCGGTACACCGGCTCGCGATACCGGCATCCTGTGAAATTCGACTTCGCCACCGCTCCCCAATGCCCATCCACCTTATATATGGCCAGCACGTGGTCGGTATCGTGCTCGGCTTCCAAATCAAGAAGCAGCGGAGGAAACCCGATAACCCGCAGCGCGGCCGCCGCAAACAGCGCCCCCTCGTAGCAATGCGAAGTGTTTTCCCGCAGCACCCGTCGCGGAGACCAGGCGCTGTCCTCCAGGTGGTAAGGCATGTCATCAAGCAATCGCTGAATGCCGTACGGAGTCTTCAGGCCGCGGAGCTTGCGGAGTTCGGCAGGGGTCAGGCCCCAGGTATCGGAGGCGTTCTTCATCCCAAAATTTCCCGTAGAGACGCGGCTTGCCGCGTCTCGCGCCCTGATGGCAGAGTCAACTGAAGGTAGCAGGACCGGGCGATGATTGGGAATAGAGGAGCGGGTCCATGCGTGAGCGAACGCCGTCGTCTGCCCCTGAGATCGAGCCAGCGCCTTCGCGATGCTTCCGCGAACGAGTGGGCATTTTGGGTCCAATTCCCTCACGGTGAGACCTGCCATGTCTTCCCAAAAAAGGAAAGCGGCGTAGGAGGCGCGATGGGCTGCCGATCCATACCTCCGTTCCTTCCACAGCCGGAACAAGACTGTTAAGGTCGCATTATGGCTGGTGAGATCGTTGCCGGATTGTCGTCCACATGCCAGGGCAAACGCCGCTCGATACGCTACAAACTCGACGTCCCGCTCCGGGTTATTCTCCACAAACAAGACGCAACTCTGCTAAGAGATGGACGGGGCACAGAGATTAGTGAATATGGGATGTGCATAATGGCGGGGGTGGAATTAAAACTTGGAGAAGAAGTCGGAATTGAGTTTACTCTTCCGTATTCGGGTGAACCCATTCGAGTTTCGGGTGCAGTGCGCTACCGCGATGGCTATCGTTACGGATGCGAGTTCACCCTGGACGGTCAAGGAGAACGGAAAGACGTTGCGCGTTTGCGCCAAGTCTTACAAACCTTCGCCGCGGAGAAGTCTTCCTGAGTTGCACCAGTCGTTAGTGGACGCAGTCCCCAGCGGTCCGCCGCGCCTACCGCAACAACTCTCCCAATTCGCGAGGATTCTCGATCAGCACATCCGGAGGCACCTCTTCCAGCGAATGCGGAGCGAACCCGTAGGTTACGCCGCACGTCCACAGCCCGGCATTGCGCCCGGTTAAAACGTCAACTGACGAATCTCCAATCATCAGCGACTCATTCGCCGCCACGCCAGTTTCCTGCAGGATGGTCTGCACCCCGAGCGGATCGGGCTTCTTCGTCGTAAAGCTGTTGCCGCCGTATACGCGCACAAAGAAGTCCCCCAGCCCCAGAGCCTGCACAATAAGGCGCGAAGGATTGACCGGTTTGTTCGAAAGCACGGCCATCTGCCGCGGCGGTCCATTGGACGAATCCGCTAATCTCGCGAGCACCTCTGGAATCCCCTCATAAACCGTGGTGTGGTCGAGCTTGTGCACGCGGTAGTAGCCCAGAAAATACTCCATGGCTGCTCGGAACAACGCTTCGTCGTCGGTGTCCGTGTCGCCGAGCGCGCGGCGCACCAGCGCGGGAGCGCCATCTCCGACATAGCTTGCAATGATGTCGCCGTCCAGTTCGGGGCGGCCGATGTGGCGCAACATCGCATTCACGGAGTGAATCAAATCCAGGCGCGAGTCAATCAGGGTGCCATCGAGATCAAACACCAGCAAGCGGACGCGACGCGGATCAAACGGGCGCAGGAAACGGATCATGGAGAGTCCAGAATATAGCAAGCTGCGGGCTTCGAGCTCCGAGCTGCGAGCGAGCAGAGCCTCCTCGAAGCCCGAGGCTCATAGCTCGCAGCCACTCGCAGCTAACCCTATTCCCAAATGCCTCAACCCATTTACAATGTTGCGGGGCTGGAACTCTGTGGGGTGAGCGCGGCATGGCCACGACCAAAGTCGATCCCAAGCTGAACGAAAACAACCTTCCGAAACAGGCCAAGACCTATCAGGGCCTGACGAGTCAGCAACTGATTGATTCGTATCGCATCATGTTCACCTCGCGGCGCATAGACGACCGTGAGATCCTGCTCAAGCGCCAGCAGAAAATCTTCTTCCAAATCTCCGGCGCCGGCCACGAAGCCATCGGAGTCGCCGCTGCCCTCGCGCTGAAACCCAGCTACGACTGGTTCTATCCTTATTATCGCGATCGCGCGCTGTGTCTGGCCCTGGGCGCAACGCCGTATGAGATGCTGCTCGGCGCCGTCGGCGCGGCCGACGATCCCAGTTCCGGCGGCCGTCAGATGCCCTCGCACTGGGCCTACAAGCGGCTCAACGTGGTCACCCAATCGTCCGCCACCGGCACCCAGGTCCTGCAGGCCGTCGGATGCGCCGAAGCTGGCCGCTATTTGGCCAAACATCCGAATGCCGCGCGAAAGGCCGAAGGCGACTATCGCCAATTCAAGGATGTCCAATTCCAGGGCGATGAAGTCACTTACGTCTCGCTCGGCGATGGCGCGACCAGCGAAGGCGAATTCTGGGAAGCGCTGAACACCGCCTCCAACCGCCGTCTCCCGGTAATTTTTTGCGTGGAAGACAACGAATACGCGATTTCCGTGCCGGTGGAAGTGCAGACCTCCGGTGGCAACATTTCGCGTCTGGTCTCCGCCTTCCCCAACTTCCATTTCGAAGAGTTTGACGGCACCGACCCCGTCGTCGCCTACGCAGCCTTCGAGCGCGCGGCCGGCCATTGCCGCGCGGGCCATGGTCCTGCCTTTGTTCATGCCCATGTGATCCGTCCCTATTCCCACTCGCTCTCCGACGACGAGCGCCTTTACCGCCCCGACGCCGAGCGCCGGGCCGATGCCGCGCGCGATCCGGTGCCGCGCCTGCAGATGTTTCTATTGCGTGAGGGAATCCTCGACGAGAAAGGGATCAACAAAATCGAGCAGGAAGCCGAAGAGCAGCTCCAGGCCGATGCCGACCGCGCGCTCGAAGCCGCGGTGCCGCAGCCGGAAACGATTTACAACTACGTGTACTCGCCTGATCTCGATCCCACCGCGGCGGGGTTCGAAACAAATCCAGCATTTGCCGCGCCCGAGACCGCTACGGATGGCAAGCGCTCCGCGGCCCCGCAGAACAAGGCGTCGCAAAATAAAACCATGGCGGATCTCATCAACGCCACGCTGCGCGACGAGATGCGCCGCGATGAGCGCGTCGTCATATTCGGAGAGGATGTCGCCGACGCCAGCCGCGAAGAGTACGTAAAGCAGAAGCTGGTCAAAGGTAAGGGCGGAGTCTTCAAACTCACGGCTGGCCTGCAAGTCGAGTTCGGCTCCGACCGCGTCTTCAATTCTCCGCTGGCCGAAGCCAACATCGTCGGCCGCGCCACCGGCATGGCAATTCGCGGATTAAAGCCCGTGGTTGAGATCCAGTTCTTCGATTACATCTGGCCGGCGATGATGCAGTTGCGCGACGAGTTGCCGATCATCCGCTGGCGGTCGAACAACGCCTTCTCGGCGCCGCTGGTGATCCGGGTCGCAATTGGCGGCTATCTGACGGGCGGCGCGATTTACCACTCGCAGTGCGGCGAGAGCATCTTCACGCATACTCCCGGAATGCGCGTGGTGTTCCCTTCGAACGCACTTGATGCCGCGGGCCTGCTGCGCACTGCCATCCGGTGCGACGACCCGGTCTTGTTCCTCGAACACAAGCGCCTCTACCGCGAAACGTATGGCCGCGCGCCCTATCCCGGCCCGAACTACATGGTTCCGTTTGGAAAAGCGAAGATCGTCCAACCTGGAACCGATCTCACGGTCATCACCTACGGCGCGGTGGTGCCGCGCGCGCTGCAGGCCGCGCAAAAACTAGAGCGCCAGCATCAAGTCAGCGTCGAATTGATCGACCTGCGCTGTTTGAATCCGTTTGACTGGGATGCGATTGCCGCTTCGGTGAAGAAAACCAATCGCGCGCTGATTGCTTACGAAGACTCGCTGAGCTGGGGATACGGCGCCGAAATTGCCGCCCGCATCGCCGACCAACTATTCCATCACCTCGATGCCCCGGTGAAGCGAGTCGCGGCCACCGATACCTTCGTCGCCTATCAGCCGATTCTTGAGAATGCCATCCTGCCCCAGGTCAGCGACCTGTTTCGGGCGATGAAGGAGCTGGCGGAGTTCTGAAATCAGCTCTTGGCTTTTGGCTCTCTGCTGCTGGCCCTAGCTCTTCGCGATTTCTCCTCCACCGCCTTGTCACCCTCTTTTCGTTTTCCACGCACCGCCTGCCCTGCCACCAAACGTCAGTCCCCACGGGCCGCCGTCAAAACAAATCAGCGCAAAAGCGATCGTAGCCAAGGCCAGCGGAAACTCGAATCCGCCATTGCCCGTCAGCCCGTTCTTAAAATGCACCTTCCAGATGGCCACGCCCATCTCGATCGCGAACGCAAGCGAAAAGAAGCGCGTAAACAACCCAAGTACGATTGCGATTCCGCCGAAGAATTCCGTCCCGGCAGAAAGATATGCCATCCAGCGAGGAATGCCGAGCGAGCCCACGAACTCCATGTGGTGATGGAATCCGCCAAACACCTTGTGATAACCATGCGCGATCATGATCGCTCCCAAAACGAGCCGCATCACGAGCAGCGCGAGGGGCTGCAGCCGATTGAGAAAATCCACGCCCACCTCCAGAGCAGGTCTCAGGTCTCAGGTCTCAGGTCTCAGGTCTCAGGTCTCAGGTCTCAGAAAAGGCTGACCTCATATGAATCGACAGTCAATAGCGTGCCAGATGCTCACGAAAAAGCCGGGGACTTTGGAGGAAGAGATTTTCCTGAGACCTGAGACCTGAGACCTGACACCTCATCTACCAACTGGAATAAGCGGTGCCGTCGATGGCCGTTTGGTCGGAGCCGCTGTGGACGCCCACGATGCCAGGCTGGGTCTGGTCTATGGACTTGAGCGAGTCTTCCTGTTCCAGCACCCAGGTGTCCCTGCTGCCGGTAATGTCGTAGGGGACAGCCTTGAGGTATCCCGCCGAGACCAAATCTTGCAGCGACTGCGGCGCTTTCTGCTTGTCCAGCGTGTACTGATCGATGACTTTGTTGAGCGTCGCCAGATTCTGTTTCAGCGTGGTTTCGCGCGCGCGGATGATGCTCTGGTTGTACATCGGCAGCGCGATCGCCAGCAGGATCAGGACCATGCTGATGACCACCACCATCTCGATCAGAGTAAAACCGCGATTGCGAACTTTGGGACTGCGGGCTTTGGACCTGACTTTCATCTACCAATCCTTATACTTCGTACCGTCCAAAGCGGTTTGGTCCGACTTCGTGTAAACATCGAAGACGTTCTGCCCACCCCAGGATTCCGAGTCCTTATCATCCTGCATGGAGCGCATTCCCCATTCCTGTTTGGTGATGGGATCGACGGGGATCCGGCGGAGAAACTTCAGCTTCTTACCGGCAACATCCACGCCGGTGACCAGCGTGTCGAGATCCGGAGGATAGCCTTCGCTCCCCACCTTGATCTGGAACGAGCCACGATCGGCGGCGTCTTTGTAGCGATCGATGGCGTCGCGGATCATCCACAGGTCTTCGCGCAGCTCATGCTCGCGCTCCCGATATATCGTCATTCTTACCAGCGGAAACGCCGCCCCCACCAGGATGGCCAGGATGGCGGTCGCAGCGATCAACTCGATCAGCGTAAACCCTTGTTGCTGGCGGGCAACCACGGACCTAGCCTTCCGCATATTTATCGACGGGTTCATACAGGAGTTCTCAGTTCTCAGTTCCCAGTAAAGCCACCCCAGGTTCTCCACTGAGAACTGAGGACTGAGAACTGCTCCTACTGAATCGTAATGGGCGCCTGCGCTCCGCTCATCGCAATCGGCTGCATCGCCGGATCCCGTGCTCCACCCCGAGTGATGGTCAGAGCAGACTGGCCCGGCCCCTTCGCCATGAATGTGAGCGTCACCACCGCGCCCTGTCCCGAAACGCCCCCGGCGCCCGGAGGCCGCGTGGCTGTGATCTGCAGCGTGCCGGTGACAGGATCGTCGCGATGCACCAACGCCACCGCTTCCCCGTCCTGTGACAGGAATCCGCCGTTTGAAACGTTGACCACCTGCAACTGATTCGGATCGTAGTTGAGTTGCACGGGCACGGAGTACACGTTCTGCCCACCGGAAAGCATGACATTCACCGTGAAGGTCGAGCCCTTGGCCTGGCTCAAGGCAGGCGGATCAAACAGGAACGTTCCCGTGCCGTTGCCAGCCTGACTTTGCGGAACCTGATTCTGCGGAATCAAGTTCTGCGGAGCCTGGCCCTGAGGAACTGGCGTCTGCGGCATCGCCGCCTGCGACTGCGGTGCGGCTGCAGGTGCTGCCTGCGAAGCGGCGGCCGGCGGAGCCGGGGCGGGCGCAACCGAACTCGCTGGCGCGGCCGGCTTGCTGCTCGATCGTCTCAGCACGATCGCATTGGCCGTACCAATGTCGAGCATATCGGCACCGCCATGGGAAAGGTCAGGCCCGCGGATAATGTGCGGGATCAGGACGAATACGATTTCGTTCGTAGCGTGATCGGAGGTATCCTGCGCAAAAAGATATTTCAGGATCGGGATTGAGGCCAGACCCGGAATCCCGGTCAGAGCCTTCGTCCTCGTATCCTCCATCATGCCGCCCAGCAAGCTGACTTCGCCATCTTTCAGGCGGATTTCATTCTCGATTTTGCGCTGCCCGATCACCGGTTGGCTGATACCGCCAATGCTTACGTACGAAGTCACCGCCGAGACGTCCAATGACATCTTCAACGAAATTTCCCGCCCCGCATGCACCCGTGGCGTGATGTCGATATTCACGCCCACATCGAGGTATTGAAACTGAGTATTGACCAGCGGGTTGATACCGACTCCGCCAATACCCGGCTGGAATGATCCCGTCGCCACCGGCACGCGATCGCCAATCTTCAATGTAGCCTTCTGCCCGTCCAAGGCCCGGATCTGCGGACTCTGGATGATCTTGGTGTCGGTGGCGCTCATCAATGCCGAAGCCGTAGCCTGCGGAATCGTTACCTGGAAATCGGTGGCGTTCAGGTTGGCGATCGTATTCAGGTTGATGCCGCCCGTCGATGATGTAGAAGACGTGGTCGTCCCGGTGGTCGTAGTGGTCGTAGGGGTAGTGCTGACATTGGGCTGCAGCGCCACCGTGACGCTGGTGGGAGGGTTGATTCCAAGAGTGTGCGCCTTATCGCGGCTCACCTGCATGACCGCCACTTCGATCAGCACCTCCGGCTTCGCCTTGTCGAGATCGTCCACCAGTTTCTGCGCCAGGGCTACCTGATCCGGCGTGCCCCGCACCACGATCGCTCCCTGCGAGGGCAACTGCTGAATGCGGCTCACTTCGAGAATGGTGCGCATCGCGTTCACCACATCCTGCAATTCGGTAGGCTGGGAAAGGTTCGAAAGATAAAAACTTTTGATGACGTTCTGTTCCAGCTCTTTCCGCTTCGCAGGATTGTCTTGCGCGACAAAAATGGTATTCGGCGTCACCGGACGCCAAAAAGTTTTGGTCTCAAATGAAATGATCTCCAGCGCGTCTTCGAGGGTCACGCCGTTCAGCTCGATGCGCACCTGGCGCGGCGTGTAATCGGGGTCGAAAAGCACGTTGATGCCGGCCAGTTTGCCCACCGTCTCGTAGATCACGTTGGACTTCTCCGTGACCTTGAGCGTGATGGGCACGTTCGAGATTGGAGCCAACTCCACCGGGCCCTGCGCCGATTCCAGCCGTCTGCGCAACGCGGTCGTGCCCGGCCCCGCAGCCGGCGGTTCAGGATTCTGCGCCTCCCGAATCATCTGCTCGGTTCGCTTCAGTTCCTGCAGCGCGATGAACGAAGAAGCGTCGATCTCCATTGCCTTCTGGAATGCCACCAGTGCCTCTTGCAGCTTGCCGGCATCGCGCAGAATCTGCCCGCGATGCACGAGCGACGAAGCCGCCAGGAAGCGGGTGCGCTCGAACGCAGTTCGATATCTCAGTTCTTTCGGTTTCAGATTGTAGGCCTGCTTGAAATAGTCGAAGGCCTGCTCGTAGTTCTGCCGCGCCTCGGCGTCGGCGCCCTTTTCGTAGAGCGCTTTGGCGGAATCAGCATGACGAGCAAGAACAGGCAGCCTCAAGCAGAGCAGCAGCAGAACGAACAGAGCCGGACGGATCAGGCGTCTCATCAAGCGGTCCTCATGAAAATCTCTCTCGCCGGCCACTGCACCGGCCAAGACTCATCCAACCAAGCCACCACCCGAAAAAGCCAACTGGCCGGGCATCCCAGGAGCCGTCCCACGCAAAAAGTACCGGATGATTCGGATTATAGCATCGCATCAACTTGCACCCGAAGTGATTGGTAGGGCAGTGTTTACACTCATTAGTACAGGTCCCTAAGGTCGTCCGCTGTGGCTGCGAGCTTCGGGCTACGAGCTGCGAGCAATCCAACCCGGGCTCGGCCCGCTCGAAGCTCGTAGCTCGCAGCCCCACACCTCATACCTGCCTTCGTGATACTTTCTCCTCAGCGTCTTTTCAGTACCATGGCCAAGCAGACTACCCACCAGACCCAGCCCAATCGGGAGAAGAATCCTCGCCGCCAGCCCACCGCCTCCGGCGAAAGAGATGCCGCTGTAAACAGGAACGCGAGTCACAACTATTTCTTGCTCGAAAAATTTGAGGCGGGAGTCGTTCTCACCGGAACCGAAGTAAAATCAATCCGAACCGGCAAAACCAATCTCAAGGACGCCTACGGCCTGATCAAGGACGGCGAACTCTGGCTCCTCAACTGCCACATCAGCCCCTACGAGCACGGCAACTACGCCAATCATGCCGCCCTCCGCACCCGCAAGCTGCTGATCCACAAAGAAGAGCTGCGCAAGCTCATTGGCAAGACGCAGCAGAAGGGACTCACTCTGATCCCCACGCGCATGTATTTCAAGAATGGCAAAATCAAGGTCGAACTCGCCTTGGCCAAGGGCAAACAGCTATGGGACAAGCGCGAGACCGAGCGCCGCCGCACCGCCGATAAGGAAGCCCGCGAAGCCATCTCGCGGAATAGAAAACAAGCGTAGTTGTTGACAACCGACGCAGACCTTAAGATTTCCCGCTCCTCCTTTACTCCGCTTCGCCGCTTTTTTCTTGTCTGCTGTGATTAACTATGGTTAACTTTATAGAATCACCCCTGGTTAACACATCACGGCAGGGAAAACAGTGCCGCCTTAATGAGTGGGGGAATACATGGCGCGGGTAGTTTACTTTGCTCTTCTTGTGTTGAGTGTCGCGTGTCTTCTTCCGGCGGAGGCACTGGCACAAGGCGAAACGACGAGTGCCATCGTCGGCCAAGTTCGGGATACGACCAACGCCGTCGTGCCGGGCGCCACCGTGACGATCGCCAACCCGGAAACTGGACTGAGGCGCAGCGCCAGGACCGATGACGCAGGCCGGTTCAACTTCCCCCAGTTAAAGCCGGGTACTTACTCGGTCAAAGCGGAAGCGCAAGGCTTCGAGCCACAGCAAAATGACAACGTCGTTTCGGGCCTGGGCCAGAAGCAAACCGTGGATTTCACGCTTAAGGTGGCCCGATCAAGTGAGACGGTCGAGGTAAGCAGCGAGGCTCCAATCATCAACCCGGAGAACGCAAACACATCCACCACTCTGGATGCGCCAGCCCTGGAGGATCTGCCGAATCCCGGCGGCGACCTGACCTACCCTTTGCAGTTTGCGCCTGGAGCGCTGATCAACACGGCGGGCAGCAGCAACGATTTTGTCGGCGGCACCAACGGGTATGGCAACGTGGAATTCAACGGCCTGCCCGCCCTCTCCAACGGCTACATCGTGGACGGACTGGAAACGAACGACCCGCTCACCAATCTCAACAGCGGCCTCTCCACCAACCTCGTTTTGGGATTGAATTCGATTGCAGAAGTGACCGTCAACACTCTCTCTTATTCGGTGGATCAAGGACGGTATGGAGCATCGCAAGTCGACTACGTCACCAAGTCTGGCACGAATCAGTTTCACGGGAACCTCTATGAACTGTGGAATGGTTCGCTACTGAATGCAGCGGACTACTTCACCAATGCGACGCCGGGGAACCACAAGCCCAGATCGACCGTGAATCACTTTGGGGGTAGCGTGGGCGGGCCGATTGCGCACGATAGGCTCTTCTTTTTTTTCGACAGCGAGTGGGTGCGGATCGCACTGCCCATCGTTACTCCGACGATCGTTCCCAGTCCCAGTGCGCTGTTCCAGACATACGTCATGGGGCAACTTAGCTCAGGTCAAACAACTGGTTGTGTGTCTAGCGGGCCTAATAAGAACTGCTACCCCGCCGCGCCGCAGGAGATGGATTTTTATAAGCGGATCTTCAAGCTGTATGGAAATACCGGCGGCACGCCCACCCAGGTACTCTGGTGTCCTTTCAATGCGGACGGCACTGCGGCGGCGGGCAATCCGCCAAATGGAAACGGTTGCGCGAACCGGCAGAGCGTCTCGCACTCGAGCGACGACCACGAACAAGTCCAGACGGTCCGCCTCGACTACAACATCAACGAGAAAGATACGGCCTGGCTTCGTTTTCAGTCGGACACCGGTCTGCAAGCCGCGTGGACGGACCCCATCAACCCGGTGTTCAATGCGTTTTCGCCGCAGCCTCTCTATTCTTTCGCGGCGGGATACACCCACGTCTTCTCGCAGAATTTGGTGAACTACTTTAATCCAGCGTTCTCGTGGTACGAAAGCCTGTTTGGGCCCAGCAACCTTCAGCAGACACTTTCGGCGTTCCCGATCGTGTTGCAGGGCAGCGGCGCGAATGCCTTTACGCCCATCGGAGGGCTGGACAACACCTGGATTCAAGGCCGGCGCGCATCCCGCTTCTTCATCAACGACAACCTGTCCTGGAGTCGTGGCGCTCACGAACTGCGGTTCGGAACCAATACCCGTATCTTCCGCTTGAACGACTTTGACTTCGGGGAAGGCGCAGTTCCCACCGTGACCTACGCGAACTTGCAGCAATTTATCTACGGAGTCGCGAACACCGCGTCGCAGACGTTCCCTTCGAATGCAAATGAGCCCTTCAACTTTCTCAATCTCGATGTCTACGCGCAAGATACCTGGAAAGTGACTCGCACCCTGACCTGGACATTCGGTCTGCGCGACACATTCAACTCCAATCCTTTGAATCCGCATGATCAAGTCGCTCGTCTTCGCGGCTCTTTCAGTTCGATCTTGCATGTCGCCAGTGAACCGCTGGACGAGGCTATTCAAACCCATCTCGGCAATCTATTCTCGTCCACGCCGGTGGCTATTCTGCAACCGAGAACCGCGATTGCGTGGCAGTTCGAGCCGAAATCCGTGCTCCGCACCGGCTTCGGGATTTTCAGCGACATTTTGCCGGGCGCGGTGGCCGACTTGATCGGCACGAATCCTCCATACGATAAGACGTTTCAGGGAGGACTGCTCGGCACCGTGGGGAACAAGGGATCGGCGGGCTGCGACCCAGTGGTCGGCTGCTCAAGTATCGCGCCCTTGGTGACGAACAGTGCCGTGGGCGCAATCGTTGCCGCGAATCAGACTTTTAGTTTCGGATTTCCCCAAAACCAAGCTTTTCTTCCGCCGGTTGCGATCACGGCCGTCCCAGATGGCAAACTCCACGCGCCGTACTTCATGGAGTGGAGTCTGGGCATTGAACACCAATTCGGAACAACGGCCAGTTTGCAAGCACAATACGTCGGCACCCGCGCGGTGAATCAGCCGTACTCAACCCAAGTCAATGGCTACCAAACGGTGTGCCAGGGCTGTTTTGCGCCGTTTCCATACATGCAGCCGACCGATCCGCGATTCGGCGCGGTGACGCAGTTCTCCACCGGCGCGAACAGTCACTACAACGGCCTTCAACTGACCGCAATGAAACGGCTCGGCCACGGTCTGCAAGGGCAGGTCAACTACACCTGGAGCCGTTGCATGGATACAGTCTCAAACGGAGGGTTCCTTTCGTTTTCCGCGGGAGGGATTCTTTCGCCTTTGCCGGGAGATCTGGCCCGCGATTATGGTCCTTGCGACTATGACATCCGGCACAATCTCAATGCGCAGTATGTGTATCAGTTGCCGGTTAGAGTGCGCAATCATTCTCTGGGCTACGCGCTCAATGGCTGGCAGATTTCCGGGACCATGTTTTGGCATAGCGGAGTTCCATTCTCGGTGCTGAGCACGCCCTATTCAGCAAATGGAAACGGCATTGTGCAGGGCAGCGGGCCGCAGTTCGCCAGTGCCGTTCCCGGCGTGCCGCTGTATGAGCATCATCCGATTCCTGGCATCACACAGCCGGGAACACTCCAGTGGCTCAATCCGGATGCTTTCGTCTCCGCCGTTGATCCGAGTACAGGGCAGTGCTATGGGGGCGACAGCGCGCAGAATTGCCAGTTCGGAAATCTCGGACGCAATGCCCTGCGCGGCCCCGATTTCCTCTGGAGTGACTTCTACCTCACGAAGTGGTTCCCCTTAACCGAACATGTGAAGCTGCGGTTTGAGGGTCAGTTCTTTAACGTCTTCAACCATCCGAATTTTGCGCTGCCCAGCATGGTGCAGGCCGGCATTCCAGGAAATCCTTCTACGCAGGCTGGTTTTGGAGCGCTCACGTACGCCACTTCTCCGCCGACCGGCTTGCTGGGCGTCGGCTTGGGTGGCGATAGCAGTCCACGAATGATCGCCTTTCAGGCGCGGCTTGAGTTCTGAGCCTGCCTTACAAGATTAAGGAGCACACTGAGTACGTCAGGGTTGCCCGTGATCCACGCACAATCGCCAAGGGGTCGCACAAGCGACCGGGGTGGCAGCCGGGAAAGCGGCCTCCCATCAATATGAGCGAGCGGGCCGAAGAGCCCAGGGCTCACCCTGCTCCCGCCGAACCATCGTTACTTCGTCAGGACTTTCGTAACCTAGCCCACCGCTAACGCTCGGAACTAATCTCTCGGGTGGGGTTTACTCTCACATGACAAACAAAATCACCAACTTGCTATTAGTCCTGGCAGTCGGAGGTCTGATGTTAGCCGGTTCCGCCGCTGCCCAAACCACAACCAATTCAAATACTTCTGGCGCCGGCGCCGGCGTCGATGATCCCAACCATCCTCGGGTGAACCAGATAAATCAGCGTGAGCAGAATCAGCAGGATCGCATTGCCAATGGCATCAAGAACGACAAGTTGACGCCGGGGCAAGCCGCAAATCTGGAAAAGGGCCAACAGCGTCTGCAAAACAACGAAAAGAAAGATATGGCTGCCGACAACGGGCACCTCACCAAGAAAGACCAGCGCCAGCTCAATAGGGAAGCGAACCGCCAAAGCAAGAAGATTTACAAAGACAAGCACGAGTAAACCGACTGCATTTGACGTCACATGGTTAAGGACTAAGCCGCAGTTTTGACTGCGGCTTTGCTCATTGGCAAGAACCTGAGCTGTCTAAGTTGACAGGATTTCTTCCCGGTGGTCGGCAAACCGGAAACTGACCCACTCCCCCGCCATGGCCAGAGTTGCGCGTTCCCCCTTCCACCGTGGATACTGAAGATAGTCCATCATGAATACAAACCTCTCTTCCTCCGTTCCGTCTCAACTGGAAACCGATTGCCTGGTCGCAGTGGTCCTTGATCGAGGCGAAAAAGATCGAAACGAAAAAGATCACGGCGAGAAAGACAAGCCGGCACCTTCCGTCGAATGCAGCGATACCGCCGTGCGCGAAGCTGCCAAGGATGTCATCGCCAGCGGCGAAGTCACCGGTAAGGCGTTCGAAACCACGCTGCTGCATCACCCTGCAGGGCTGAAAGCGAAACGCCTGCTCCTGGTCGGCGGAGGCAAGGCCAAGATTTTTTCCGCCGCGGAATTACGCAAGCTCGCCGGCGCCGCCGTGCGCACCCTCAAGGGGAAAAGTATCCGCAGCTTTGCCTTCGCTCTCCCGGAGAACGGCATCGCCCCGCCCGAAGGCGTGCGCGCCATCGTCGAAGGCGCCTTCGTCGGCAACTTCGAGCCCGGATACTACAAGAGCGATCGCAAGGACAACGACCAGAAGATCGACGACATCACCATTGTCGTGCCCGGCGATACCAAGCCGTTGGAAAGCGCCATGTACACCGCACGCATCGTCGCCGAGTCGCAGAACTTCACCCGCGACTTGGTCAACGAACCCTCCAATCGCATGACGCCGAACATTTTGGCCGAGCGCGCTAAAAAAATGGCCGCGGAAGTCGGCCTGAAGTGCGAAGTCTACGGCGCCGACAAGATCAAAGAACTCAAGATGGGCGCATTCTGGGGAGTGGCCCAAGGCTCCGATGAACCTCCCGCGCTGATCGTCCTGCGCTACGAACCCGAGGGCGCGGCAAAAGATGTTCACCTCGGTCTGGTCGGCAAAGGCGTAACCTTCGACACCGGTGGCATCTCCATCAAGCCCGCCGACGGCATGGAGAAAATGAAGTACGACATGGCCGGCGCCGCCACCATGATCGGCGTCATGCGCGCCATCGCCCTGCTGAAGCCCAAGGTCAAAGTC
Organism: Terriglobales bacterium; assembly: GCA_049511255.1. Taxonomy (GTDB): domain Bacteria; phylum Acidobacteriota; class Terriglobia; order Terriglobales; family Acidobacteriaceae; genus Acidiflorens. The sequence continues at coordinate 21,091 of JBEKYF010000002.1, forward strand.
ACTGCCATCGTCTGCGCCACCGAAAATATGCCCTCCGGCAAAGCGCAAAAGCCGGGAGACGTGCAGATCGCCATGTCCGGCAAGTCCATCGAAATCATCAACACGGATGCCGAAGGCCGCCTCATCCTCGCCGACGGTCTCTGCTACGCCCGCCAACTCGGATGCACTCATTTGGTGGACGCCGCCACCCTGACCGGCGCGGTAGTCGTAGCCCTCGGCTACGTGAATGCCGGAATCTTCGCCAGCGACGATCAGATGTACGAGCGCTTCGCGAACGCGAATAAACAAGCGGGTGAGAAGATGTGGCGCCTTCCGCTCGACGACGAATACAAAGAAATCATTAAATCCAACATCGCCGATATAGTGAATTCCGGCGGGCGCTGGGGCGGGGCGATCTCCGCCGCCATGTTCCTAAAAGAATTCGCCGAAGACACTCCCTGGATCCACCTCGACATCGCCGGCACCGCCTGGATGGAAGAGGCCAAACCGTGGATCGCCAAAGGCCCCTCCGGAATCGCCCTGCGCAGTTTGGTGGAATTCGTGAAGGGATGGAGCGCGTAAGGATCAGCGATCAGCTTCGCGGAGGACACACGATCGGAATCACATCTCTTCCGTTCCGCCGGTAGATGCGGAAATCTTTTTCGTCGACCGTCAGCACCGGTAAACTGCCATGGATTTCACTCATGCGAATGAGGCACAGATCCGCGAGGTCGGGTGTGCGGTCCTGGTAGCGCTCCGCCAGCTCCACAACCTCTTCGAAGTTCCTGGACAGATCAAATGCGATCTTCAAGAACCCTTCTCGCACCAAGCCTAGCACCCACTGTATCGATCCCACCTGAAAGGCAGCCTCACTCAAGACAGCCTCACAGGTAAGCAGTGGTTCTGAAACCGTTCGCGCGATCTCTAGCGCCCATTTGTGATGCCGGTCATCACGGTTAAGAAGCGCGACGATCAAACCGGCATCGGCGATACCTTTCATTTCTTGGAGTAACCCTTACGAGAGGAAAGATCCGGCGGGCCGGACATCACGCCGGCATAGCGAAGAAATGGCTTATCGCCAGTTTCCTGCTTGGCGAGCTCAAGTTGGTCCCGAACCAGACGTCCCATCGGTATACCGGTCTTTCGGGCGGTGGCCCGTAGCCATGTTGCCAGCTCAGGTGTAAGACGAATTGTAATCATGTCATTCATTTGTGATCCAGTGTATCACACATCTGATGATTTGTTTTACGCTAAACTTGAATCTATATATTTTGGATCTCCCCGAGAAAATCCGCTCCCTGCCCACTTCCCCTGGCGTCTACCTCTACAAGAACGCCGAAGGCGAAGTCATTTACGTTGGCAAGGCCAAGAACCTGCGCTCGCGCGTTTCCTCCTACTTCCACGAAGGCCGCTGGGAGGATGCAAAAACCGGCACGCTAGTCCGCGAGGCAGTCGACGTCGACTACATCGTTGTCGCCAATAACAAAGAGGCGCTCGCCCTCGAGAACCACCTCATCAAGCAGAAGAAACCGCGCTTCAACATCCTGCTGCGTGACGACAAGACTTACCCCTATGTGAAGCTCACCCTCGCCGAGCGCTTTCCGCGCGTGTACGTAACCCGCCGCCTGCGCAAGGATGGCAGCGCCTACTACGGCCCGTACTTCCCTGCCAATCTCGCCTATCGCATCGTCGATTTGATTCATCGACACTTCATGGTCCCATCCTGCAAAGTGGATTTAACCCGCAACCATCCTCGTCCTTGCCTCCAGTTCTACATCAAGCGTTGCCTGGGTCCGTGCGTGAAGGATCTGACCACGCCTGAGATCTACGCCGAAGCCGTGCGCGACGTAAAGCTCTTCCTCGAAGGCCGCCAAACCGATTTGGTCAAATCTTTGCGCGAGCGCATGTCAGAAGCTGCCGAAGCGCAGGAGTTTGAGCGCGCCGCCCGTTATCGCGACCTGATCTCCACCGTCGAGCAATTGCAGGAGAAGCAGCGTATCGCCGCCGCCGAAGGTGACGATGCCGACGTCTTCGGCTATCACTACGAGAATCAAATGCTGGCCGTGAACCTGTTCCACATGCGCGGCGGAAAAGTCCTCGACCGCCGTGAATTTTTCTGGGAAGACCTCCCCGACTTCGCATCGCAACCAGACGATGGAGCGACGGGCGCCCCCGCCCGTCCCACCGCCGATTCCTTCCATCCCGGAGAATTCTTCTCCGCCCTAGTCAAGCAGCTCTATCTAGCGCAGCCCTACGTCCCGCGCAACATCTACGTCCCCGTAGACTTTGAAGATCGCGAAGAACTGGAAGAGGTCCTAAGCGAGCAACTAGCTGGCGAAGCTTGCCCTGGGCGAAGTCGAAGGGGCGGACGAGCGACGCGAGTCCACATCACCGTTCCGCAGCGCGGAGAAAAACGCGAGCTCATCGATCTAGCCGGCACCAACGCCAAGCAGTCTTATGATCAGCGTTTCCGAGTCCTGAAGCCAAACGCCCGAGCCATTCAGGAAGCCTTCCAAGAAGCGCTAGCGCTCCCCGAACTCCCGAAGCGCATCGAGTGTTTCGACATCAGCCATATTCAGGGAGCGGAAACTGTCGCCTCGATGGTGGTGTGGGAAGACGGCAAGATGAAAAAATCCGACTACCGCAAGTTCATCATCAAGACCGTCGCCGGCGTGGACGATTTCGCCTCCATGCGCGAAGTAGTCACGCGCCGTTACCAGCGCCTGCAGGAAGAAAACAAGCCCATGCCCAGCCTGGTGCTGATTGACGGCGGCCTTGGACAGCTCCACGCCGCCGCCCAGGCGCTCGAAGCCCTGGAAATCATCAACCAGCCGCTAGCCGCAATCGCCAAGAGAGAAGAAATCATCTACGTCCACGGACAGGAAGACGACCCCGTCGTGCTCGACCATCATTCTCCCGTCTTACATCTGGTGCAGATGATCCGCGACGAAGCCCATCGCTTCGCCGTAACTTTCCATCGCAAACGCCGCCAAATCCGAGACCGCGCCACGGAATTACGAGAAATCCCCGGTGTAGGAGAATCCACCACTCGCCGGCTGCTGGAACATTTCGGCAGCCTCCAAGCCGTGAAGCAGGCGGATGTCGCGGCGCTGTCGGCGGTCGTAACCAAATCCCAAGCCGAAGCCATCCTCGAACATTTTCGGAGGGCAAGTGCACCGACGGGGCTCTGACCGCGGACTCCCGGACAAGCTGCGCATGTCGGCGTACAATTCCAATCGTAGCTCGTGTTCGCAATCGAGCGGGAGGCCCCCATGCCCGTGTACGACTACGTCTGCAACGATTGTCACAAGACCTTCGAATTGATTCTCACCCTGAAGGAACACGAAGTAGACGCGAAATGCCCCAAGTGCGGCAGCAAGAATGTGGAGCAAGAGGTGACTGCGTTTTATGCCGTGACCGGGAAGAAGAGTTAGCGAAAAAGCCCGGCTGGGATGAACCAAGCGGTGCCGTGTGGCGAAGTTGGGAGGCTTTCTGCGCCCCTCGGATCGTGGTGGCATTTGGCCCGCATCTCGACCTGACCTGAATTCGAAACCCGAATCCAAAACCTGCACTCAGCCGGCATCTCAGGGCGCTCCACGTTTGCCGCATTGCAAACGTGGGTTCCGCAAGAGCCGCGAAGCGGCGTGAGAGTGCAGCCCACGGCGCCAGCCGTTGGAAATCAGGATTTCGTCAAGGCCATGGGAGGCAAAGCTCGCGTTCTAGCGCCCATCCAAAAGCTTCGTCGCCAGAAACGACTTCACCACGATCTGATTTGGCTGCATGCCAACGGGGATAATGGTCAACAAGGAATATTCCGACGGCTCGAATTTCTTCTTTGGTTGGCGTTTCTGAATTACGGCCAGGTCTCCGGAACCGGAGTCGAGTACCAGCAGATAGTTCTGATTCTGCGAGAGCGCCAGCGCGTCGGGATGCGTGCCTACGGGCAGATAGGCAATGACCTTGCCGAAGTCGATGTCGTAGACCGCGATGTTATTCGATCCAAAGTCGGAGATGTACAAGCGCGAGTTATCAAGCGAAACGACGCCGCGCGTAGGCTGGGCGCCGATGAGATAGCTGCCGGAAACTTCGTTGGGCGAGGTCTCGATGATGGAGATGCTGCCGGCGTCGAAGTTGAAGGCGAAGAGTTCTCCGCCATCCGGTTTCAGCGCCAGACTCACCGGAGATTTTCCGACATCAAGGAGCGCGAGCAGTTTGTCGTTCTTGAGATCGACACTGGCAACTTGGCCCGATCCGGAACAGGAGATGAACGCTTTGGCGGAATCGGGCAGGATGGCGATGTCCTCCGGATGGATGCAGATGGTGATGGCGGAGCGCACGGCGAGGCGCGAGGTGTCGATGATCGAGACGGTGTTGTCGGCGCGATTGGTGACGACAACTGTGGATCCGTCAGGCGAGACGCGAGCCAGGCCGGGACTTCCGCCAACATGAAGCGTGGCCGTAACCGTACGTCGGTCGAGATCAAGAACAGAAACGTTGGCGGAACCGGAATTTGCAACGTAAGCGCGGTGCCCGTCAGGAGAGACATCGATGAAGTAAGGGCGTCCGTAGACGCCGATGGTAGCGACGACTTTATTCTGTTCCGCGTCGATCACGCTGACGTTCGAAGACCCGCTGTTAACAACGTAAACTTCATTTCGCTTTGGATTGGCCGCGACTCCAGTAGGCTCGGCGCCGACTTGGAGCGTTCTTACCGGGCGAAAGCTGCGCAGATCGATGACGGTAACCGTATTGCTCTTGCCATTAGTTACATATGCATACTCGCGGTAGAGCGGTCCGTAGCCGGGAAGAGTGCGCTCGTGGAAGTAATACCATCCGGCGGCGAGGACGAGCGGGACGAGGACGGCGATTAGCAGAAATTTTCTCAAGGACCAGTTGGCCTCGCTGCAGGCAAGAGATTATCAGATGCAGCCGGGTCAGCACACAGACGCGGCTCAATACTGGCGTTTCATGGAATCAGTCGGCAGAACTTTTGACTACAGCTTGAACATGGCTTGATGCGGGGACACCGCGTCCTAACACCGCCGCGATTTGGCTGACTTGCACCATGAGCGCGTCAAACTGATCGGGGAACAACGACTGCATGCCATCCGATAACGCGCGGTCGGGATCGTAGTGGACTTCTACGATCAGGCCGTCGGCTCCTACCGCGACGGCGGCGCGGGAGAGTGGCGTTACCTTGTTGCGCTTGCCGGTGCCGTGGCTTGGATCCACGATGATGGGCAGGTGGCTGAGGCGCTGGACGGCAGGCACGATGCTGAGATCGAGCGTGTTGCGGGTGTGGTCGGCAAAGGTGCGCACGCCGCGCTCGCACAGGACGATGTTGTAGTTGCCCTCGCTCATGATGTACTCGGCGGCCATGAGAAATTCTTCGAGCGTCGCCGAGAGGCCGCGCTTCAGCAGGACGGGCTTGCGGGCGCGTCCGGCGCGCTTGAGTAAAGAGAAGTTCTGCATGTTGCGGGCGCCGATCTGGATGACATCGGCGTACTGGTCGACCAGATCGAGCGATTCGTAATCGAGAGCTTCGGTGACGATGAGCAGGCCGAAGCGGTCGCGGATTTCGGCCATGATCTTCAGACCTCCTTCGCCCAGTCCCTGAAAAGAATAAGGAGAAGTGCGGGGTTTGTAGGCGCCGCCGCGGAAGAATTGGGCTCCAGCACGGGCGACGCGCTCGGCGACTTTGAACGCCTGGTCGCGATTCTCGATGGCGCAAGGTCCGGCGATGATGGCCAGGTCGGGGCCTCCGATGGTGACGCGCGAACCGGGAAACTTGATGACGGTGTTGTCGGGCTTGGTGTCGCGGCTGACCAGCTTATAGGGCTTGGTAACGCGGATCACTTCCTGCACGCCGGGCATTTCTTCCAGCGTCCCGGATTCGACCTCGCCCTGGTTCCCGGTGATGCCGATGGCGGTGCGTTGCGCGCCGGGCATGGAGTGGGCGCGGTATCCAAGAGTTTCGATTTTCTGGCAAACGGCGCGGACCTGGTCTTCGGTGGCCTGCGCTTGCATGACGACCAGCATATGAGTACCCCGAGTCGATAAGTCTAGCGTCCGGTGGGGGCGAAGGGCAAACGATGCGGGGAGAACATGACGGGATGGAATATACGCGCCCCACTTTTCTCACGACCGTTGTGAGTGATGGAACATGGTTCAAGCAACGTGCAGGGGGCAAAACGGGCGTAGAATTTGTGCCGTTTGGGAATTCAAAAAGGGAATCTTGGTTAAATGTCACAGACAGGCTCAGCCGTTTTCAACATACTGTCTGGGTCAGCGGAGCTGCAGTCTGGTGCGGATCGTTAGCGGCTCCAAGGAGATCGAGATGCGCTCTTACTTCTTCTACATGTGGGTAGTAGTAGTACTCTTCTGCGTCAGCGGCTTTTCCCAGTCAACTCCCAAAATCTCCAAGGAGGGCCAGCAGTGCCTGGAGTGTCACAGCAGCAGCACCCCCGGCGCCGTCGAGCAGTGGCGCGAAAGCGTCCATGCCAAGGCGGGCGTGGATTGTTATTCCTGCCACCAAGCCAACCCGGGTGACCCCGCCACCTTCGACCACTATGGCCTGAAGATCGCCGTGATCGTGACTCCTTATTACTGTGCCCGCTGCCACAAGACCGAAGTGGACCAGTTCGAAAAGAGCCGCCACGCCGACGCCTCCCACTTCATCGGTTCTCTCGACAACATGCTGGGTGAGGTCGTGGAAGGTGGGCCGGCGGCTATGAATGGCTGCCGCCAGTGTCACGGCAGTGAAGTGAAATATATAGGTGACGGCAAGTTCGACTTCTCCACCTGGCCCAACAGCGGCATCGGACGCATCAATCCCGACGGCAGCAAGGGAAGCTGTGCCGCCTGTCACGGACGGCATTCTTTCAGCTCCGCCCTGGCCCGCCATCCCGAAAACTGCGGCAAGTGTCATCTGGGCCCGGACCATCCCCAGGCCGAGATCTACGCCGAGTCCAAGCACGGCATCCAGTTCCGAGCCAATATCGCCAAAATGAACCTGGATTCAAAGTCCTGGGTCGTGGGCAAGGACTACTCTGCCGCCCCCACCTGCGCCACATGTCACATGAGCGCCACCCGCGATCAGAAGATCACCCATGACGTCGGCGACCGCATCAGCTACACCCTGCGCCCGGTGGTGAGTTTCAAACTGGAGAACTGGGAGAATCGGCGCGCCGCCATGCAGAATGTGTGCTCAAGCTGTCACGCCACCGGATGGGTCGAGAACTTCTACAAGCAGTATGAGGAGACCATCGACCTCTACAACGAGAAGTTCGCCAAGCCGGCCAAGGGCATCATGGAGAAGCTCTACGCCAACGGCAAACTCACCAAAACTCCCTTCGACGAAAAAATCGAATGGACCTACTACGAGCTGTGGCACCACCAGGGCCGGCGTGCCCGCATGGGTACTGCCATGATGGGTCCGGACTACACCCAGTGGCACGGCTTCTATGAAGTGTCGAAGACCTTCTACACCGAGTTCATCCCCGAAGCGGAAAAACTCATGCCGGGCGTGACCACCGACGTGATGAAGAGCGACTACCACAAATGGACGCAGGGCCTGACGCCCGAACAGATGCAGCAGCAGATCGAGTTCTACAAGAAGCGCTATAACCAGTAAGCGTGTGGCGCGGGCGCCTAAAGGGCATTGCTGCGCTCGAAAGGCGCGAACTCACCATCACGATCGAAGATCTGTAGCGGCGGCTTAGCTTCTCCGAATGGAGCCTGCCCTCGGACGGGCGAGGACGCCCGTCCCTCCACGAGTCATTTGATCTCACACTCGTCTTGCGCGTGTTGGCGGTCCTCCCGTTGTAAAATCGAGGATTACTCATTACTGCACCACCCTTATCTATGCCACAGGAAGACAAACCTATCCCCACCGCGCGCCCAGACCGTAACGATGAGCGTTACGACGCGCAGCGCATTGAGCAGAAATGGACTGAGCGCTGGCTGAGCGATCCGTCGCTGTATGCCGCCGAGGCCCACTCGACGAAACCGAAGTATTACGTTTTGGAGATGCTTCCCTACCCTTCGGGCGCGCTGCATATGGGACACGTGCGCAACTATTCGATCGGCGATGCGCTGGCGCGCTACATGTGGATGAACGGCTACAACGTGCTTCATCCGATGGGCTGGGATTCGTTCGGGCTGCCGGCGGAGAATGCTGCCATCAAGAACAACACTCCGCCGAAGGAGTGGACGCTGGCGAATATCGCGGCCATGAAGGTGCAGATGAAGCGCCTTGGGTTCGCATATGACTGGTCGCGCGAGGTTACGACGTGCCTGCCGGAATACTACCGCTGGAATCAGTGGTTCTTTCTTAAGCTCTATGCCTCGGGATTGGCTTATCGCAAGAAGAGCAAGGTCAACTGGTGTCCTGTGTGCTGCACCGTGCTGGCTAATGAGCAGGTTGTGGGCGGGATGTGCTGGCGGCATGAGGACACTCCCGTCGAACAGCGGGAACTGGAACAGTGGTTTCTGCGGATCACGAAGTACGCGGACGAGTTGCTGCGCGATCTTGAGAAGCTGCAGGGCTGGCCGGAGAAAGTCCGCATCATGCAGCAGAACTGGATTGGACGCAGCGAAGGCACGCTGGTGGATTTCGATCTGGGCGGAACGGTGGGGCCGGCGGGATCGACGATTACGGTGTTCACCACGCGGGTGGATACGATCTATGGCGCGACTTCGGTGCAGTTGGCTCCTGAGCATCCGATTGTGTGCGACATGATTGCCCGCAATGCGGAACTGCGCACCAAGGTGGAAGAGTTGATCGCGGAGCAGCGCCGGGCGAAAGAAGCGGGTGATATCGGCGCGATCGAGAAGCACGGCGTGTTCACCGGGCGTTACGCGAAGAATCCTTATAACGGCGAGGCCGTGCCGGTGTGGGTGGCGAACTACATCCTGATGGACTACGGCACGGGAGCGATCATGAGCGTGCCGGCGCACGACGAGCGCGACTATGAATTCGCGAAGAAGTACAAGCTGCAAATCCGGCTGGTGATCTTGCCGGCAAACACGGATCCGGAAGAAACCATGACTGAGCCGCCGCTGCCGTTTACGACCATGGATGGGATTCTGGTGAACTCGGGCGAGTTCAGCGGGCTGAGCTGCGAGGAAGCGATTACCAAGATGTCGGCGCGCGCCGAGGAAAAAGGCTTTGGCAAGGCGACCGTCACTTTTCGGCTGAAGGATTGGGGCATCTCGCGGCAGCGCTATTGGGGCACGCCGATTCCGATGGTGTACTGCGCTAAGGATGGCGTGGTGCCGGTGGCGGAAAAAGATCTGCCGGTGATTTTGCCGGACAACGTGCCGATCACGCTGTCGGGTGGATCGCCGCTGATGAATGCGCCGGAATTCCTGAACACGACCTGCCCGAAATGTGGCGGGCCGGCGCGGCGCGAGACTGACACCATGGATACGTTCGTCGATTCGTCCTGGTACTTCTACCGCTACGCCGACGCGCACAATGACAAGGCTCCATTCGACAGCGCCACCATTGCGTACTGGTTTCCGATTGATCAATACATTGGCGGCGTGGAACATGCCATTCTCCACCTTATTTATTCGCGCTTCTGGACCAAGTTCATGCGCGACATGGGGCTGGTGAAAAACGACGAACCGATTGCGCGCTTGTTCACGCAGGGGATGGTGATCAAAGACGGCGCGAAGATGTCGAAGAGTTTCGGCAACGTGGTATCGCCGGATGAGATGGTGGCGCGCTACGGCGCGGATGCGGCACGGTTATACAGTTTGTTCGCGGCACCGCCGGATCGCGATCTTGACTGGCAGGATTCGGGGATTGAAGGCATTCAGCGGTTTTTGGGGCGCGTGTACCGGTTCTACTTACGCAATCCAGTGAAGCGGATTCTTGCCTCGGGCGCCGATTCGCAGACGGGGCAAGCCCTGTCTCTACAGACCGAGTCGTCACCTCAGGCTCGCTCTATTCAGCGCAAGCTGCACCAGACCATCAAACGCGTGAGCGACGATTTCCAGGGGCGCTGGCACTTCAACACCTGCATCGCGGCCATCATGGAATTGGTCAACGAGATTTATGGAGCGGAAGAAGCGATTGCTGATGGACGAGTTCCCTATTCGCTGATCCTGGACGTCCAGCGCAACATCGCTTTGCTGCTGGCGCCCATGGCTCCTTATCTGGCACACGAGTTGTGGGAGATGACTGGCGAGAAGAGCAATCTGCTGAAAGCTCCGTGGCCAAAGTACGATGCGGCGCTGGCGGCCGAGGACGAGATCGAGATTCCTGTGCAGGTTAACGGGAAGCTGCGCAGTGTGGTAGTGGTGCCGGCGAGTGCGACCGAGGATCAAATCAAGCAAGCGGCGCTGGCCGACGAGAAAGTACGAGCGGCGATTGCTGCCAAGCAAGTGGTGAAGGTAATTGTGGTGCCGCGAAAGCTAGTGAATATCGTAGTGCGGTAAGAAGCTGCAGGCTACGAGCCTCGAGCTTCGAGCAACCACTTCGAAGCAGAAGGTCCGGGTTGCTCGCAGCCCGTAGCTCGCGGCTCGTAGCTCTTTTGTTTGCAACTCAACCATCAATCTGAGACACTCATCCGTGGAAACCCAATCCATCGTTGTCCTCGACTTCGGGGCGCAGTATTCGCAGCTGATTGCGCGCCGTATCCGCGAACAGAAGATTTTTTCGGTTGTCCTGCCGTTCAACGCCAGCCTGGAGGAGATTCGCAGCTACTCTCCGGTGGGGATCATTCTGTCGGGCGGGCCGTCGTCGGTGTACGACAAGGATGCGCCGCTGGCCGACAAGAGTGTCTTCGATCTCGGCATCCCCGTGCTCGGCATCTGCTACGGATTGCAGTTCATGGTGTATGCGCTAGGCGGAAAAGTTCGCCCCGCCGCTAAACGCGAGTACGGCCACGCCAAAGTCGAGATCCAGCAATCCGACTCGCAACTTTTTCAGGGATTGCCTCACCTGCTCGCGGTCTGGATGTCGCATGGCGACTCGGCCGAAGAACTGCCTCCGGGTTTCCGATTGACGGCGAAGACTCCCAATGCGGTTGCCGCCATCGAAAACGCTGAGAGAAAGATGTGGGCGGTACAATTCCATCCCGAAGTGCACCATACGCCGCTCGGGGCCGACATCCTGCGCAACTTCGCGCTCAACATTTGTGGAGCGAAGCCTTCCTGGACGCCACAGCATTTTATCGATGCGACCGTGGCCCAGGTGAGACAGCAGGTCGGCAAAGGGCGGGCAATCTGCGCGCTTTCCGGCGGAGTGGATTCTTCCGTTGCGGCGGTGCTGGTGGATCGTGCCATGCACGACGCGTCTGGGCAATCACGGCTCACATGCGTTTTCGTCAACAACGGAGTGCTGCGCAAGAACGAGTTCGAGAAAGTTCAGAAAAATCTGCGCGACAATCTTGGACTGCACCTGGTTGCGGTCGATGCCACCGATCGCTTCATGCGGAAACTGGCGGGAGTGAGCGACCCGGAGAAGAAGCGCAAGATCATCGGCAAAGAGTTCATTGCCGTCTTCGACCAGGAAGCACGCCGCATTGAAAAGCAGGAAGGCAAAGTCAAGTGGCTGGTGCAGGGGACGCTCTATCCCGACGTGATCGAATCGCGCTCGGTGCGCGGGCCGTCGGAGGTCATCAAATCACATCACAACGTGGGCGGACTGCCCGCGAAGATGAAGCTTAAGTTGATCGAGCCGCTGAAAGACTTATTTAAAGATGAGGTGCGGCGCATCGGCCGCGATCTCGGCATGCCTGAGGACATTCTGCAGCGGCAGCCTTTCCCCGGGCCGGGGCTGGCGGTGCGCATTCTGGGCGAGGTGACTAAAGAACGCGTCGACTTGCTGCGCGAGTGCGATGAGATTGTGGTGGGCGAGATCAAGAAGGCTGGGCTGTATCAGAAAATCTGGCAGTCGTTTGCTGTGCTCTTGCCGGTGATGTCGGTCGGCGTGATGGGCGATCAGCGAACTTACGCTTACACCTGCGCCGTCCGCGCCGTGCACTCCGAGGATGGCATGACGGCCGACTGGGTTCCGCTGCCTTATGAAGTGCTGAAGACGATTTCGAATCGAATCGTGAATGAAGTCCGCGGGGTGAACCGGGTAGTGTACGACATTACTTCGAAGCCTCCGGGGACGATTGAGTGGGAGTGAAAGCAATTTGTAATCTTGTAATTCGGACGGGTGGCCCACTCAAGCCCTCTTTTGGCTTGAGTGGGGCAGTTCGACAGCTGGACAGAGTGTCCCTGCCGCTCGCTCGCGCCTTCTTGCCGTCCACTCACACTCAATCTCCACTCGTCCTTCGCAGCGTATTGCGTACTGACGAAAGCTGCTCCACTCCCAATCTTCCGGACGTTCACATAATCCACGCTTTACTGGATTGCGATGAATGTAACGGAGCTTCTCAACAAACTGGCGATAGTTCCGGACGTTGAAATCGTAATAGCGCTTTTGCCAGAAATGCTGGGGAAAGTCCCCACTCAAGCCAACACCAGGCTTGAATGGGGCACCCGCGACCAGGCGGCGTGACACGCCTTGCTTCAGCGACTTGAGAGCATCGGCGAGCATGCCGCGCTCGGGTTCGCTGACGAGCAAGTGAACATGCTCCGGCATGACTACATACCCGTAGACACGAAGTTCGAAACTGCGCCGCACACGCTCCAGCGCGAGCTCGAAGATTCGCTTGGCGCGGTCGGCCGTGAACAACGGTCGCCGATGATAACAGAAGAATGTGACGAAGTGGCTGTGCCCGGATTCCTGGAATCGTTTCAATCCCCAAGGCATGAGGCTAGACTACGCCCGACGAAAGTCCCCACTCAAGCCAAAAGCAGGCTTGAGTGGGGCACCGTCGGAGAACAGGTGTCAGATCGGGAAACGGAGAACTGACACCCCTCATTGATGATTCCGCGCCCGAAGAACTACCATATCCCTATGCCAGTTGATATCGAAACTCCGACATCTTCATACACCCGCATTCGCGCCCCGCGCGGCACTACGCTTTCCTGCAAGAGTTGGCAGCAGGAAGCGGCTATGCGCATGCTCATGAACAATCTTGACGAAGAAGTTGCCGAGCGGCCTCAGGATTTGGTCGTTTATGGCGGCACGGGCAAGGCGGCTCGTAACTGGGATTGCTATCACGCCATCGTCCGCTCGCTGAAGAATCTTGAGAACGACGAGACGCTGCTCGTGCAGTCGGGGAAGCCCGTGGGGGTGTTCAAGACTCACGACTATGCGCCGCGCGTGCTCATCGCGAACTCGAATTTGGTTGGACATTTTTCCAACTGGGAGAAGTTCAACGAACTCGATCGCGCCGGGCTGATGATGTATGGCCAGATGACGGCCGGGTCGTGGATTTACATTGGCTCGCAGGGGATTGTGCAGGGTACGTATGAAACTTTCAACGCGGCGGGCGTCAAACATTTTGGCGGCGATCATTTTTCCGGTGATCTGGGCGGGAAGCTGATCGTCTCCGGCGGCATGGGCGGCATGGGTGGGGCGCAACCGCTCGCGGCAACGATGAACGGCGCGGCGTTCCTTGGGATTGATGTTGATCCCGAGCGCATCAAGAAGCGGCTCAAGACTGGATACTGCGATTTTCTCGTCACCACGCTCGACGAGGCTTTGCGCATTTTGAAAAATGCCATCCGCAAGAAAGAAAACGTTTCGGTCGGGCTGGTGGGCAATTGCGCCGACATCATCCCCGAACTCGCTGAACGCGGCGTGGTGCCGGACATTCTCACCGATCAGACTTCGGCGCACGATCCGCTGAATGGATATGTGCCGAACGGCATGACGTTCGAAGCGGCGCTCGAACTTCGTAAGCGTGATCCGCAGACTTATCAGGAGCGGTCGCTCGACGCCATGGCGAAGCACGTGGAAGGCATGCTGCGACTGCAGAAGATGGGCGCGGTCACGTTCGACTACGGCAACAATATTCGCACGTTCGCGTTCCAACGCGGCGTAAAGAATGCTTACGACTTTCCGGGATTCGTTCCGGCGTATATTCGTCCGCTGTTTTGCGAAGGGCGCGGGCCGTTCCGGTGGGCGGCGCTTTCGGGCGAGGCTTCGGACATCGCCGTCACCGACGATCTTGTGCTCGAACTTTTTCCCGAGAATCGCAGCCTGCGCCGCTGGATTGAACTGGCCCGCAAGCGCATCAAGTTTCAAGGACTGCCGGCGCGCATCTGCTGGCTCGGGTATGGTGAGCGCGCGCGGTTCGGGCTGGCAATCAACGAACTGGTCAGGAAAGGCACGATCAAGGCTCCCATCGTGATTGGACGCGACCACCTGGATTGCGGCTCGGTGGCTTCTCCGTTTCGCGAAACCGAAAGCATGAAGGATGGTTCGGACGCGGTGGCCGACTGGCCGCTGCTGAATGCGCTGGTGAATACGGCGGCGGGCGCGTCGTGGGTTTCGATCCACAACGGCGGCGGCGTGGGCATTGGCTATGCGCTGCATGCCGGGCAGGTAACGGTCGCCGACGGCACCGACATGATGGCCAAGCGCATCGAGCGCGTGCTGACAACCGATCCGGGCATGGGCGTGATTCGGCACGTGGACGCGGGATATGACGAGGCGAAGGCGTTTGCGAAGAAGACGGGCGTGAAAGTGCCGATGGGGAAGTAGCTGTCAGCCATCAGCTCTTAGCTTTTGGCTCTTAGCCTTTCGCCAAGCTTGAGTGGAAACGTTCGGCGGGATTGGAATGGACGAAGAAACTTTAACTATGCTACTGCGAGGCGAACACGTCAGCATGCCAGAGCGCATCGCGCGCGGCGTGTGGCCGCACCCGCCGTTGACCTCTTCAGAGATTTTGGCCCACCTCACAAAACTGCTCCACCAGCGCAGATGGTTCCCGCGCGAATGGCAACCGCACCGCGAGGGTGAACCGGTTAACGAGGGCGGGACGATAGAACGCCAACGGCCTGGGCGATACGTCTACCGTGCGACTCGCGCTCATCCTCTTCGACCTTGCGTCTTAGCGGATAGCACAGAGCGTGTTTTCTCCAGTGCTGAGGGTGCGGCTCGACACTTTCTGAAGTGGGACCTGCATCTTCCCGGTGACCTTGACGGCTGGAAGGTACTCGAGTGAAGCCGAAGGCGCTTTTTCTGATCAATATCCGCCATCTCCTCACCCTGCGCTCGACGGTAGGCGGCCCTAGACGCGGCGCTTCCCTTTCCGAACTCGGCATCATTCAAGACGCTGCCGTGCTCTGCCTGGGCGGCAAGATCGTTTCGGTCGGCACTACGAAAGACGCTCTTCGCGATCCGTGGCTCAAGAAGAATCGCAAGAAGATCACGGAGATCGACTGCGCCGGACGCGTGGTCTTACCCGGCTTCGTCGATTCCCATACCCATCCAGCATTCACGCACCCGCGGCTGGTGGATTTTGAGAAGCGGATTTCCGGCGCCAACTACGAAGAGATCGCCGAGGCGGGCGGAGGAATTCGCTCCAGTATTGACGGCGTGCGGAAGGCCAGCAAAACCGCGTTGACGCAGAAGGTCTTCACAGTGCTGGCGGATCTAGCCCGTCACGGAACAACGACCGCAGAGGCCAAGTCGGGCTACGGTCTGAGCCTCGAATCTGAACTGAAGTCGCTCGAAGCCATCCACGCCGCCGCGCGCGAGTGGCCGGGGACCGTGGTTCCTACTTTTCTGGGCGCGCACGTGGTTCCGCCCGAGTACCGCGGACGCTCCCAGGAATACGTTGACCTTGTCTGCAACGAAATGATGCCAGCTGTTGCGAAGCGCAAGCTGGCCCAGTTCGTGGACGTGTTCTGCGATTGTGGAGCTTTCAGCGCCGGAGAAACCGTGCAGATTTTCGCGGCGGCGAAAGTACACGGTCTGGCGGTTCGTGCACATGTGGGGCAACTCAGCGAAACGCGACTCGGGCCGCTGCTTCAATACCAGCCAGCATCTCTCGATCACATGGACCACGTGAACGACGCCGACCTGCCGCTCCTGGCCGAGACTGACACCGTTGCAACTTTCGTTCCGGGGGCAAATTACTTTCTCGGTTTCGCGAAATATCCGAACGCGCGCCGGTTCATTGAATCCGGTGCGGCAGTCGCGCTGGCCACGGACTACAACCCAGGCTCTTCCCCAACCCTCAGCATGCCGATGGCGCTGTCGCTGGCCTGCACGCATATGAAGATGTCACCCGCGGAGGCGATCGCAGCGGCGACCATCAACGGAGCCTGGGCGCTTCGCTTAGCCGGCCGCAAAGGGAGCGTGGAACCGGGCAAAGACGCCGACCTGGCCGTGTTTGACGTGAGTGACTATCGCGAGATCCCATACTGGTTTGGCGCCAATCGCTGCGCGCTGACGATCATGAATGGCGTGCCGCGCGGCCATCTCTCTTCGTCAGGCGAGAATGTGAGAGAGAAAAGGAGCGGTGGAAATCGTCGGCAGCCATTTTGAGCGAACGGCACACGGTTGTTATAATTCGAGAGTTCCGCACGGTCCCAGAGCATCGGCTGTTTTGCTTCGCGGCATCCCGCCCAGTGAGAGCGCCCAGTGCCCGGCTAGATTGGCCGTCAGTCGTTTTGCGGGCAGAACTTTGCGGACAGAGATGTGCGGACCGAAAGTGGCCAGGTAGCTCAGGTGGTAGAGCGCAGCCCTGAAAAGGCTGGCGTCGGCGGTTCAACTCCGTCCCTGGCCACCACATTTCAAAGCACTTATTCGGAATCCCTCGATTTGAGCTAGCCCACAATATGCCCACAAAACGAGGGTTTGCGCTAAACAACGAAGCTCGTTGCTGGTGCCTTCTCCATCCATGAACCCTTGAGTAGCTGGTTCAGGAAGGTTCCCTGTGCCTCCAGCTTGGCCGATGTAATGGCTTGGGCATAGATGTCCAGGGTAGTCTTGATGTTCGAATGACGGAGTAGCTCCTGCACGAGTTTTGGATCGTAGTTGTTCGCTACCAAGACCGACGCCAGCGTTCGCCGGAATGTGTGGAACCCAAATGCCCTGGGTGGCGCTACAACGCCGACCTTCAGCGCCGCAGGGCGAAGATGATCGGACAAAAGCATGTTGGCTCGCGGTGGCTTCCTGCCCTTTAGCTTGAAGGACGGGAACACGAGGTTCTCTTCCTGGCTGTAGAGCGTTTCCCGGCGCCAGTTGAGCAGATGTGCCGCGAGTAGAGGATGTAGCGGAACGGGACGCTTTGACGCCTTCGACTTGGGTTTGCCGAATCTCCCATAGACGTAAGCTCGACGGACGTATATGCATTGATTCTCTACGTCGATGTCCCTCCACTGTAGCGCGAGGATCTCGGAGATCCGCAACGCAGTGGCCGCGGTGACCAGCACAAGCGTACGCAGCATCAACTCCAGTTGGTTGATGATCGCGAAGGCTTGAGCCGGAGTCAAAATGATCGGGTCGAAGTTGCTGGCCGTGGACTGGCGAACAAAGCGGATCGGATTTGCCTGCTCCGTCCGCGGCAGGAATCCGACACGTTGGGCATGTTTGTAAACCAGACCGATGACCTGTCGGATCTTCGACCGGGTTTGGTTTTCGAGACCGTTCTTCCTCCCCAGCTCTTTCAGCCAGTTCTCTAGGTCGAGCGGCGCGATCAGCAAGGCCGCCTGATCGCCCCAGCGTGGCAGAACCCACTTGCGGAGATAGCGGCGGTAGGTTGCAGTCGTGGAATAAGCTTTCGGAACCGATGCTTGGTTTTGATCTTCGGAGAGTTCTTCTTGGATGTAGTGACCCGCAATGTCGCTGAACGTCACGGGGCGCCCATTGTTGTTCGGAGCTGGGTGGTTGATTGGCAGGTAAAGCGACTTGACGAATTCGCGCGCGGCGGCGCGGGTTGCTAGCTCTTTCTGTGTTCCGATCACAATGGCGTGCTCGACCCTGTTCCCGTCGGCACGAGTGATGCGGAAACGAAGCCGCCATACTTTCCCTCGCTTGCGACTCTCAAGACGCAGGCTTCCTTCTTGATACCGTGTCCTTCCCATCGGTTGGTATTACCTCCCTATGGAACGGCACGGACGACGGGAACAGTTTACCTTGGCTTTCATCCACGCGTCCAACTCAGACAATAGAAATCGCCAGGTCTTGCGGCTTCTTTCACCGAAAGGGTGGGCTGGAATCGTTCCTTCGCGCGCTAGGCGCTGAACTGTACGCAGATTGAGTTTAAGAAAGCTCGCCGCTTCGTCGGAACTAACGTAGTGCTCGGGTTCAACCCGCAGAGGAGATAAGATCGTACTCGTTAGCATTGACATTCGGGACCTCCTTTCCTTCTGAGCTACTTCAATCCCGGCAATTCCTATGAGTAAAATTCACCATTGGTCACACCCGCTACGTAACGATTGTCGAAGCCGACCACGGGGAACCGGGAGTTCCACCACTGCCGTCCTCGGCTGGTCAAGTCTGTACGGGACCGGCGATAGTCAACCAACTTGACCGGTTCCTGCGGCCGTGTCCAATAACTTCTCGTTATAACGTTATTCCTGCAGGTTATAACGGACGGCTCCAGGCCGATTCGTGACATCAAATTCTCGTTGACCAAGCCGCTGCGCGGATGCGGAGCTTATTGACAAGGCAGGACTTACGGGAAACAAGATCAGTCGACGAAAGCGCCAGAAGATCCTTGAGGTGCCGGTAAATCCGGGCCGTGTCCGTCTGCTATTCAGACCCGTCGTAGCTGGTCGCCCAGACGCTGAGACGCTGTTTGGGCAATCGAAGGTTTAGCGAAGTGACGACGGCTATGTCCTTTCTTGCGCTGTGGATAGAACCTCCTCATGCTGGCCTCGACTCCAACTCGACCGACCGAATCACTCTAACTTCCTGGACTTATAACCCCCAGGAATAACGTTATAACGAGAAGTGATTGGACATGATGATTGAGTGCGGCTAGTTTTGCGCCACACGCAGCAGATTTTAGCTGCTCCCGGAGGCGCAAATGTCATCACGTTGGTTCAAAGTCCACTTTGTCCGCCCAATCCAGCCCCTTCTTCGGTGGAAGTGGGCACGTCCAACCGCCGCCGTTCTTACCCTACTTCTTCTCCTGCCTGTGGCCGCGCTGGCGCAGGGTTCACCGTTCGACACTGGTTTTAACGCCATCCAAAGCCTTTTCACCGGCACCATTGCGAAGGTTGCAAGTCTGGTTGCAATTGTGATCGGCGGCTACGGCTTCGCGCACGGCGAACCCGGTGCAAAAAAAGCGCTCGCCGGCATTGCCGCCGGAACCGGCATTGCCGTTCTCGCTGTGAATGTCCTGAGTTGGCTCTGGGGCGTATAGAGCCCTTCCCGGCCACCTTCCACCCATCTTTAGACGAGGGCGTATGCCAGACCAACCACGGCAGAAGCACCGCACAAATCGAGTCTTCAAGAGCCTGCACAAGCCTCTCACCTACTTGGGCGTGGAACGCACACTGTTCTACTTCGTCTGCGTTGGCGCGGTGGGGGCCTTCAATCTCTTCAATTCCATCCTGGCAGGCATCGCTGTCTTCATTGGCGGTTTCGCCTTCGGGCATTGGGTAACGAACAGCGATCCTGCGTTCCTCCGAATCCTGGCAAAGTCCGAACGCTACAAGCTGCGCTATGACGCGGCCAAGCAGCAAATCCCCCGTGTGGAGGTGGTCTGATGCTGCGTCTCGACAAGGTCGTCAAACCGTGGAAAGAGAGTGCATGTCTCAACGACCACATCAACCTGTACGGCTTCTGGAATGAGACGGCTTTCCTCACCAAGAGCGGGGATCTAGGAATGGTGCTCAGTATCCCCGGCGTGGACTACGAAAGTCTGGACCGCTCCGAACAGGAATATGCGGTCAAGCGGCTGGAGGCAGCGCTCAAAGCGTTTGGCCCAGGGTTCCATGTTTACCAATACCTCTTCAAATCGAACTGCCCGGACATACCCTTCGCAAAATATGACGATCCGATTGTGGAAGCAGCGATCGAACAACGGCGAAAGTTCTTTGAAGCAAAGCGCGGTCATCTTTATCAGGTTGAAATCTTCTACTGCATTCTGCTCGAAGGCGCCAGGTCGAAGACCGGCGTGGGGGCGGCAATCGCTCGAATCTTGCGCGATCCCGCGGGCGCGGTTGGCGAACTAAAAGTGCAGTTCACCAATGACAGCATGAAAACGCTATTGCGTACGCATATTGAGCACGATCTTCGACGGCTCGACCAGAGCGTGCAGGCATTCGCTCGGCAGCTTGCTGACTTCATGCAAATCGAGGTCTTGGATCGGCAGGGGCAGTTCACATTTTTCCGCCGCTTGCTGAATTATGACGACTGCCGTGTTGCGGGCAGGCCGCAGTCCACGCAGTTTCTCGACTATCAGGTGGTCAACTCCAACATCGAAGCCGAACGCGACCACCTGCGCGTCGGCGATCACATTGTCCGTGTCCTCACCATGAAGGAGGCCGTCACCGAAACACGGCCCCTGGCGCTCGATGCGCTGCTGAAGATCCCGGCCAACTTCCGTGTCGTAACGGAGTGGACGCCGCTCCCGGCGGACAAGGCGCGCAAAGAAGTCAACAAGCGTCGCCGCCACTTCAATATGTCAAAGACCGGGTTTGTCTCTCAGATGGGCAACGACGCCACGAAGACGAACCCGCGCGATGTGCTGGTGGACGAGTCCAAGCAGGCTGACATTGAAAACCTTGGCGACTGCCTGCGCGCCCTGGGCGACGGCCAATCGCTCGGCGATTTTTCGCTCACGATTGTGCTTTATGGACGGTCACGAATGGAGCTCGATCAGCTCGTGGCCGAGTTTACTGGCGTCTTCACCAACGCGGACGGCAATCTTTTTGCGGAAACCTACAACCAGCTCAACGCCTATTTCGCCACCGTGCCGGGCAACTATGCGCTAAACCTCCGCAAGCTGTATCTGCTGAACACAAACTACGCCGACCTGTCTTTTCTGTTCACGATCCTTCCCGGCGAGAAGACGAACGCCTATCTCGGTACCGAGTACCTGGCTGTGCTCGAAACCGACAACAGCACGCCATACTTTCTGAACCTGCATAACGGCGAAGTTGCGCACACGCTCATTCTCGGGATGACCGGGAGTGGCAAATCGTTCCTCCGCAAATATGCTCCCCAGCGCCTGCTACCAAAGCAAATGGAATTGTGGCTGTCCGCCTGAGTTGTCGGCTTGAAAACAACAATGGAGACGGCCCCACTTGACTGTTTTATAGTCCAAGAATTTCGATGACCCCGCTTTCCGGCACGCATCAGGTCAGCCAGAACTATAATTAAAGCGATAGTCAGAAGTTGAGGAGCCGTGTTCATGGCCAGCAAGAAAGTGCTAGGAACGATCGCCTCAAGAATAGCCGATTACCGTAAAGGCGAGATCAGCGCCCCTGATGCAGATCATGTCAACTCCTGGATATCGCAGTTTGACCCTGAGGTCCAGGA
This sequence comes from Terriglobales bacterium, assembly GCA_049511255.1. GTDB lineage: Bacteria > Acidobacteriota > Terriglobia > Terriglobales > Acidobacteriaceae > Acidiflorens. The sequence goes on from JBEKYF010000002.1 coordinate 42,428, forward strand.
TTCCATCTTGCGGGAAGTCGACCACGTGCTCGAACGGACATATGTAACGCGACCCGAAGTGAACAATTTCCTGAAGGAGCTTTCCAGTCATAAGGAGCTCACGAAAGGCAATCCTAAGAAGTTCTGGAAAGAAACAAGCATCCTCAATATCCAGCAATCTGGGTCGAGTCAGAAAGAAATGCTTCAAGTCTTTGGGGAGATCCTTGAGAAGGAACATGGGGTGGGCATCGACGCCGGGCCGGAAAACAGCAATGTGGCAGTCTACATCGACGATGTCGTTTTTAGCGGAGGGCACGTTCGGGGAGATCTGGTTGAATGGGTGAAACAAAAGGCTCCAAAGAAGGTCCTCATCTACATTATTGTCATGGCGTACCACTTGGGTGGCCAGTGGTTCGCAGAGCAGGAGATTGCGAAAGCGGCGAAAAGTGTCCGCAAGGACGTGAAGGTGCAGTGGTGTCGCATACACGAGTTTGAAGATCGAAAGGCCTACCTCAACGAAAGCGATGTGCTCCGCCCTGTTCAAATTCCTGACCACAAACTAACGAAGGCCTACGCTAAGGGGCTAGCTGATCAAGGTTTCCCCCCGATCCTCCGAAGACCCGGTGATATTGGGCGTGCAAAGCTCTATTCGGGGGAAGCGGGGAGAAATATACTTGAGCAGCAGTTTCTGATCAAGGGCACCGAGATCAGGCAACAATCCCCATTTCTAAATCAATACCAGCGTCCGCTGGGTAACATGGTGTTGAGAACTTTGGGTTTCGGTGCAATGATCGTGACCTTTCGGAACTGCGCTAATAACTGTCCACTGGCTTTATGGGCGGGCGATCCGTGGTATCCATTGTTTCCGCGAAAGACGAACCGATGAACGGTCCCTTGAAGCAGCGCACGTATACACCCACTGAGGTCGTCGTTTTTCGGAAGACGAACGAGACCTTTGGCGGGTTGTCCAACATGGCACCCGGTTTTCCCGTGATCGTTAATCAGGTTAGATTCATGACGAGTGAAGCCCTGTACCAGTGCTGCCGCTATCCGGATGCACCCGAAGTTCAAAAACTGATCGCATCCCAGTCCAGTCCGATGACGGCCAAGATGAAAAGCAAGAGGTACCGTGATGCTACTCGTGCCGATTGGGACAACATAAGGGTTCGGGTGATGCGCTGGTGCCTTAGAGTGAAGCTCGCTGAGAATCTGACCACATTCGGACAATTGCTCCTTTCGACAGGTGACAAACCAATCGTCGAGCATTCCGCGAAGGATCAATTCTGGGGAGCAAAGGCGCAAGATGGAGAGGCCTTAACAGGGGTCAATGTATTGGGACGATTACTGATGGAGTTGCGCGAGCAATTGCGATCATCGCCTAACGATTTTCAGGAGATACCGCCCCCACAAATACCGAATTTCCTCTTGTTCGGCCGACCTGTCGGAGTGATCACCGCGCGAGACGCCCAGCCTAACAGTCCAGGAGCCAGCAATGAACATTCGGATCAAGAACTTCCGCGTCGTAAAGTCGAGATCTCTGGAACCCTTGGTCGAACCGATTGGGACAACCTGATGCAATTGCTGGCCGCATCGAAGTTATCGCCGGATAAGGCGTTACTCAACATTGAACTGCTCTTCTCTCCTGAGGCTGCCGACAATCCGAGAATGAACATGTTGGCTGAAATGGCGCGGAGGTTTGGAATCCACTTTAGGGTTTTGTAGGCCCTACGAGAGTTACGAGGTTGTCTCTTGTGCAAATTCGCCTACCTGCATTGCGCTGAGGATTCCTGCCCTGATCCTGAGCGGCCGCTTGCGGCCTACCGAGCCCGAATGCCGCACTCCCGGCCATAATAGAGAAGTTGTCCCAGCCGTGGACCATCGCCAAGCAGTGTAGCCAGATCCGCTCCGAATCGCAAAGCAGGCAAGGATCCCGGAGAGTTGATGTCTGTCGAGATCGGGGTGGCCCCATTGCGAATGAATTACGCACATCTGCGGCAGGCGACGCGAACCATACCGAAGACATGGCCGGCCACTGCCACAATCGGTGCAGGATCCGGTATGTCGTCAGCCGTTCGGACAGTCAGGCCGATGTCGATGTATGGCCCGCTCGTAGCGCCGCATGATGCTTTTGCCGGCGCCAGGCGGACCTAGAAACAAGGCGTCACAGCTCATCACATTCACTGTATGTAATGAGACAATGCACAAATAACAGTCCCCCCAGAAAACACCTCCTCACTCAATCATCAGCAATCTACACGGCGTTGGGTCGATGTTGACTTGCAGGGCGCGAGCCAAGCTGGTGAACGACGAGATCGCCTGACCCGGCGAAAGGTTTGGCAGTCTGTTCCATAGCGAGTCGTCAATTCCACCTATGGATTTCTTCAAGCGAGTCACCACGGCTGAGTCTCCGATCTTGTGGAGGATCCAGTTGTTAATGAGCCCAAGGACCTCATCGGGAAGATGCTGTGGAAGTTGAGAAATGAATACCATGCCAAGCCAACGCTTTCTGCCGCGCCGGGCTATCCTTGCCACCTGCTGGAAAAGCGTAGACATCTGCTTAATTCGCTCTGTTGATAGAAACTCATGTGCTTCTTCAATGAAGACCATGGTCGGATTCGGATTTGTTTTGGCAGCGACCGCCGCCTGATAGTTCACGTCCTGCTGTCTCTGAATCCCTTTCAGAATTTGGGCGATCACTATATTACGTACTTGCGGTGAGTCCATATCGCTCAAATCGATCATGGAAACACGACCCTTTTGGAGCATCTCTTCATAGTTGATTGCGTTCGCAGCAGGGTTGTCGAAAATCTTGAACCTGTGCAATCGCCAGAGCTTCGCAAGCAAAGCCCGCCAACTGACATCGCTGTCCGAGTTTGCAAGTTGCACTCGTTTCCGAACATCAGGAAGTTTATTCTTGAAAACGTCGTTGAATACCTTTGGGTCGCCAGAGGCTTGGGATACTTCGTGCAGAAACACGCCAGCGATGTCGATCATGTGCGATAGCTTCATGCGCGGATAACCGGTTTCCAGTTCATCTAGCGCCAATGCCTGCCTTTCATCCTCGTCGTTCTTTGGGGTAGGGAAGACGCCGAACTGCCGGAGCAGCTGCCGACACACATTGTATGCAGTGAAATATCTTGTTTCCTGTGCAGATGTGAATTCGAGAAGTTCGTTGAATGCGTACGGAGACATCTCTGAGAAATCTAACCGGAATGCAGTCACGCTTGGATGGTTTTCGTTAGCGGTCTCTCTGCCAACGAGGTGATAGATGTGGGTATTCTCCACACCTGCCGGCGACATTCCACGCCGCTCAAGCGCCTTAAGCATTCGGTCATCCGCTGTCGGCTCGTTGATTGCTGCGTACTCGCCCTCGGTATCCAGTAGGACAACGGATGTTCCAACTTTTTGGAGCTGACTGATGAGCCCCGACACGGTCGTAGATTTCCCGCCACCGGTCGTTCCTAGAATTCCCAAGTGACGTGGCAGCACTGATTTCTTGCCTGAAGGAATACTCACATCGATATTTTCTTGGTCAAATGCAACGCCCAACCTAATGTCACCAGCAACCCGCAGGACCTCCCCAGCTTCCTCGGGTCCGAGAACAAACACAGGACTGTTGGGCAATGGACGCCGACGCGGAGGAATGAAGCTGCCATCCTCAAGTTGCTCGCTCATCAGCTGGACGTGAACCCGGCCGTGGTACTTCGGCATTAGAATGCCTTGGTTAACCGTCACTGAAACGATAATCGGCGAGTCCGCTCGCAAACCATCTGGCTCCGCGAATGGTCCCTCAACTACGACGCCCAAATACGTTCGCTTGTCACGAACACTCTTGATTCGAACGAGAGATTGCCTGGGCATGTCTTTCAGCTGCCCATTAGGCAATAGCACGATAACCGTGTCGTCTTTACTCGTTGGTGAATCGAACATCGTCCTGCCAATAGATCCTTCGTAGTCCGCAGGCAGTTTCCACTCGCCAACCTCGCCGATTGTCTCTTCCATCTCACGAAGAGCAGCATCCGGAACAGAGTGCACGGCAGCAGCTGTGCTACCCACGTTACCCCCGGATTTCACTTCCGTCTCAGGCTCCATACAGTTCACCTCGATTAGCGACGCGTTTGACGCTCGCTGAGATATCGAAACGGTTCACCACTATCGGCGTACACGAGCTGTGCCGGTGCGGTAAGAGACTCGGCTCCAAATACCGAACCACAAACCCTATCAGCCAAATCGATTAGCATCGGAAACCCACGATGCTCCTGCAGTGTGCTATCAGCCATCGCAATCAGTGCTGCTTCGTGGACGTGTTCCGCGTGGGCATAGAAGATGTACGCGGGTGCCATTGACGAAGCCCGATAGGTACCCACCACAATCTGAGACCCAACATCTTTTGCGAATTGTTCGACCGGCTTTCTTAACTCCTTCCACTCGCCGGTAAAGTGGCCACGATCAACAATTCGCTGGAGAGAGTCTTGCATTGTGTCAACAACCGCATACTGAAGCGGGCGCAAAGCGTTGCCAATGGTAAGTAGCATGCGGGCACCAGGTCCACTTGGCACAAAGACAAACTTCTTATGCCCAACTACCTCTTCGAGAAGACCCAAACTCTGCTTCAACAGTTCCGGCATCCCCGACCCGGTGATGAGTTCGTAGGGGGCTGGGTTTCCGTGTCCCATGCGCCATTGTGCCTTCGACTTCTTCAGAAGTACGGCACGCTCCGCGTAAGCCATAATTGCGCGCTTTCCAAGAGTACTCAGGTGGTCCTTTTTACTGGCAGCATCGAAACCTGCTCGATCTTTTCGCTTTTCCAGCAGTTCCAGGGCTTCATTTACTGGATCAAGACCGCCCACGCGTAGATCGCGCCGAAATAGGCGATGCACCCAAGTACCTTGATCACCCTGGTACGAGACAAGCGACACTCCAATTTGAAATATCGTGACCGGCAGAGTGTCATGTGACACGCTCGTGGCGTCGCACGCCTCGACTGCTCCATTAAATAGAAGACCGCCATGCACTCGCTTCACTTGTTGCACTGTCGCTTGGTAAACTCCAGCTTCGGCCGGCCTGTCGGGTCTCGTCCGAAGCAGTGGAAAAATATTTTCCCGAACGCGTTCGCGGATTCTGTTCTCTTGCTTGACCGCTTCGTTTATCTCTTCTTCCAGTCGACCATAAAGGGCGGCGAGGTTTTCACCCGGCTGCCAGGTGTCCAAATCCAGTGTGCTGGTGAGAGATTCCCCGTAGGCGGATTCGAATTCATTGGTGGCGATTGCAATCTCGGCGTCTACCGGGCGAAGGTCCGCCGCATCCGTTTCCGCGCCGCGATTTTCTAACGCTGGCTCTTCCACGACTTCACCTCGAAAGCTCGCCACCTCAGCAACACCCCCCTGTGAGATTGTTCCTGCCGCAGCGGCAGAGTTCGACAACTTTTTCGGGCCGCGGGTATAAATCTGCTAAGTTATTAATGGGGAAGGACTTACGCCTGCGGCAGGAAGTAGGGGACAAGCTCAGCACATGCCAAGCCACTCTCTTACCGACTTAGGCTTTTTGTCTGCCGGCCCGAATCTAAAGCTATATCGTACCGCCACAGAGTTCGGAAGGCCAAACCTTTCTTTGAGCACCGTAGTAATCTCATGATGGGATTGCTTAGCCGGCTCCCGGTTCTCAGCCAAACTTTCTCTAACAAGCTCGACGGGTGCAAGTAGCTCCAAGGCCAACTGATCGGCTGCATTCTCCGCTTCAGCGATCCGCGAACAACCGATCGCACCCGATGGCATCCTCGTCATCATGTGCCGATACACTCCAATTGTTGTATTGCTCAGAATCGCAGCGCCGCGTTCCTCAATCGTGGCAGGACGGTGACCGTCCAGGACATTTGCGATATCTGGACCAAATCGCGCCATAGCAGTTCTGCGCGGCACCAGATAATCAACAATGAAATGGCCGACTTCGTGAGCTAGACTGAAACGCAGCTCATCTATCGGATTCTGACCATCGAGGAAGATCAATCCTCTTCCAGCAAATGCGATCAAACATGCGTGCAAGTCGCGATCTACTTCGTCGACACTGAGCAACATCTGTCTCTGCTCCAGCCAGTAACGAGCATCTGAGAGCCGCAATCTAGGAACCTTGACAATCGCTACAGGCAAAGCCCACAAAACCGGGGATTCCAGATTTCGCGGAAGTGGCTCTTTCACGCCGGCCGCTTGCCAGAATTCCTCAGTGAGCCGCTGAATCCACAGGTCGGTCATGAACTACTTCTTCTTCGTTTTCTTCTTTGCAGATCGCCTCTTTGACCGACCTGCCCTATCTGAGACATCCTCCTTGTCGCGAGCCGCCACGAGGTAACCTGCGGAACGGGTACTCATTTGGGGGGCCTGGAAGGTCTGCATTGCCTTCGCCGAATCCGTTTCCCGAAGTAGATGTGCGAGGCGCTGGGCATCCACCCCAGTGTAGGAGGCAATCTTTTCAACTTGAGATCTGAACAACGGCGACAGCGGATCGGGTCTCTTGCACAGACCCAGCTTATAAAAGTCCTTTTGCGTGCAATCTAAGAACGAGGATATTTTCCCTTCCGGGATTCCGTTCAAGGATCCGTACAGGCGCAAATCGCCCGCAATAAATACTGGAAGTTCTGTCGCCTTCTCGAATGCACGCTCTAAAAGGCGCTCACTAGTTTGCTTTTCCACGAAGCCTCTCCCCAAACCTCTCCAACTGCTTGCCAATCCTGTCCTTGTGCAGCTTGACCCGTTTACGCTGTTCACTTGCAGAAAGATTGGTGATGCCGAGGATCGAAGCGTATTCCATTGTTTCTCTGACGTTATCCACCATCAGTGACAAGATTGCCCTGTCCGTTGGATTCGACATCTCCTCCATGAGTTTCGATGCTACCTCTCGCCCGTACATAATACGTACGCGCCGCAAATCATCCGGCGCATTCTGATCCACAGTCTCTTCTATCTTGTTCCCGCCAGATTCATCATCTTCGACATCGCACATGGCGATTTCAGATTGTTCGCGGGTGACCTTCTTACTGACGGCGTTTATCAAGTCACGCTTCGCTGCTAGCACCAGGTAATTAAAGAGGGGGGACTTAGCTGGATCATAGGAACCCGGATTTCGAATGTATTCGAAAAGCGCATCAGTCGCCGCATCAATAACCATAGACTCGTCTCGTTGCCACAGCAGCTTCCTGAGAACGTTAACCAGCCTACCTTGATAATGCTCGAAAAGTTCAGCAGACGCAGTGGGCTCGCCCGACACCAGCCGTTGATGTATTGAAACCTCAAAATCGTTCGCTGTCGCCACGGTTTTGTTATGTCTTGTTGTGTTTTCAGGGATTCCAGTCCGAAGGCTCCCCCTCCCTCTTCCGCGCGGACTCTCCAGCGACAGCCTCTCCCCCCCGCTGCTGTCGGTGCCCGACTTCCGATTTCGTGAATGTGAGAATCACTTCTCGGCGCATTCGAGCATCTAGCGCCCCGGCTCCCTTTCCCTTCGAAGGCGGAGGCAAATACCGACGATCTGCCGCGAGCGTTCTCACTCTGCGCTCCCGAAGTGTCAAGCCGGACAATTGCGCGACTGCTGATACGATCAGTGAGTTACGGATGTACGTACGTCGAACGGTGTTCTCACCAACCACGTACACTGCTTTTCCGTTCGGTCTTAGCACTCTGGCGACTTCCGCAATCGACGATCGCATGTCCTCGATGTATCGCTTCAAGACCTCTTCATCTCTTGTCCCCAGCTTCGGTCTCAGCTTTAAGTCAACCATGATGCTACGGATTTCTTGATCTTCGATGGGCGCGCCTCTCGCGGCTTCTGCGCCAACACTTTCACGCCGTAAACGGCGAAGCTCCGCGATGCTGTGTCCCATCCAGACAAGTGAGAACTTGCTACACCGAATGTAGTCAATCGCGTTGAGGTAGGGCGGTGAGGTCAGCACCAAGTCCGTCGAAGCGTCATCCAAAGGGAGACTTCTGGCGTCACCCAGATAGATCCGTGGCGCGGGTCCGCGACCTCTGCTATTCCTGCCAATGCAGTTGTCGATTACGCGGTCTATAGCCGACAGGAATTTCCGAAAAGGCTTGGCTGGCGCGTGCTGGAATGACCGGTGCGGGCGGCTATGCGACAGATCCATCGCTAATGACGCACCCGACTGCTTGGTAATAATGAGACGCGAGAAACCGCACCACAGGGCGTTTCTTGTCGCTTCGTTCCGCACACTATGAATCGCGAGCGCAAGTGACGCCAGTTGTCGGCGAGCATACCCGTCAAACCAATATGCGACGAATCGCCGAGTTTCCTGGTCCGCATTCCGAGGATAGGCCTCGCGCTGTGGAAGTATGCCGAAGATTTCTTCCGCACGAGCCAAGACTCCATGGGCCTTGTTGCGAACTGTGACAGGATCGATCGCCGTCGTCCAGACCTTCGATATCAGGAAAGCAAGGGGATCAATATCCAGTCCGACAGCCTTGTGCCCGTGGCGACGAGCGACCGCAAGCACGGTTCCTGACCCCATCATCGGATCGAGGACCCGCAGAGAACCCTTTACTGTCGACATGATTTCGAGGGCGATGCCTGGGGCCATGCGCGCCGGAAACGGGTGAACAGGATCGCGCCCGAGGGTTTCATACAGCGTTCTCTTATGCAATCGAATCATTCACTCAACCTAAACGGCCACTGAATGGGAGAGGTATCTTTGGACTGCCGTAATTTTGATCCAGCTCCATGCCCTCCGTACTTGTGCATTTCGGCTTCATTATCGCATTCCTCGCCGGCATTCAAGCCGCTGTGTTTCAGACGTCAGGTTCCCAACTGCATGCACGAATTCCGGAATGTCCTTCTCAAGTTGCCGCGATAGATCAGCCTTGAGCTGGCGTCTGCTAGCTTCACACGGATCCAGCGTGTCCTTAACTTAATCTCTTGGCCGGACTTGGCCGGATGCTGGCCGGTTTACACTCGCCAATCCGTAGATTTTAATAAGTATAGTGTTTACAATAAGTTACCAATATGTTATCCGGGCCTCCGACCTAGACCGTAAGGGCATACGTGGCTCACTGACGGCTTGGCCGGATTTGGCCGGATTGGCTTTGTCACTGCTGGGACCGTGAGGTTCGACGGTAAACGGTGGCTGGGCCTTTTCCGTGCCGTTCCACTAGTCCACTGCTTTCGAGTTCGGCCAAGTCCCGGCGCGCCTGTCGCTCACTGACTTTGGTGGCGTCGGAGTAATCGCTGACCTTGAACTCGGTCCCGAGTTGCGCGTTGTCCATGAACCGCGCCAGACGCCCCACTAGGGGCATCGTCTGGCTCGGTTCTGGCGCAGCGAACAGCGTCAGCGAGACTGTGCCGCGTTCGGTTTTCCACACAGGACTTTTCGCACTCAGTTCCTTGCAGGCTCCAATAAGCTTTTGCGTTCCCATCCCAAGCTGCTCCATCAGTCCGCGCAGATAGAACACACGGGCGATGTCGGGGTTCGCCGGGTGGGACTCGTGTTTCTTTGCCAAGTCTCCCGTCGTCCATCCCTCCGGCAATTGTCCTGGGTTCCGGATGATGAGATGATCCCGGAAGATATCAACTTGCACGCTGCCGCCCATCGATGCGTAATCCCGATGAACCATTGCGTTTACGAAGCCCTCTCGAAGAGCAAAAAGTGCGTATGCGGGCCGATCCTCGCGTTCCAGTCTTGCTTTGTCGAATCGGCCCGAAAAACCGGTACGTTGCTGCACAACTCCCAGTACTTCTTTTACGACTCGTATTGCGGGCCCCTCAATAATCACGTCGTTCCCCACAGACCCCATCTCGCCCTGACCACTGTAAGAGACCACACGTACCGCCAGATTCGGCGCCCAAGCTCGCGGTTGGCGAGCAAAAAGCACAACCGCCGCGTTCGTCAGTTGCCCGTTTCTCGAAAGGTAAAGCCGTCGAAGCAGTTCCTCATTGCTCTTCGGGACGTCAACGCCGAAACGTGCAACATGCGTGATCTCGGTTCTCGTTCGTTCAAACTCCTCCACGTCACAGTCTTCAATTCCAAAGCCTGGCATCGGCTCGCGCTCCCAACGATCAAGTTGCGCAGCGCTCCGCTCGACAATGCCGGCACTTACATCCTCGTCCGCTCGAAGTGTCTTAGTACCAACACGAACCCAAATTTTCCGATCCAAGGAGTAGGGCTTGTCTGCACTCAGTGGCACATCCACAACCACGACCTGCGCCTTTCTAAAGTTCGTAACCGATACGGACAATAACGGGCGCGGATTAAGGTGACTCATTAAGAAGTCGTTTAGTTCCCGAACGCGATTCTCAGCGTCATCGACGCCAGCAGCGTGCCCCTTGTCATCCACGCCCCAAACAACAACGCCGCCTTGCTGGTTCAGCATGCCACATACGACCTTTGCGAGCACGTCCAAAGGCGCGCGCGCGCCCTTGAACTCCAAAGTCTCAGACTCCCCCTTCTTTTGCAGAATCCGAGAAATATCCGAACTCATCGGTTCCCTCCCTTCAGGCGAGTTCGGATCGTCCCCACGTCCTTCAACCTCGGCAAATGTCTCTCGGCCAGCTCACGATAGCGCCTGAACTGTGCAGTAGCGAAAAGCCGCGCATCATCGTCCGGTCCGTAAGGCTGAACCCAATTGCCTCGTCTTTCCGCCACACTGGGCACGTCATGGCGCATCGCCGCCTCGTATAGCTCCAGAACACGTAGATCCGAGAGGATCGGAGTTGGGGCAAACTCCATTCCGGGCTTCAGCTTGAACTCTGGCTTTCTTGACTCGTCTCGATATGGCTCCAGCAGCTGGCGAGCAATCGCAACGTGTTCGTGAACCAAGAACCATCGCGGCTTGTTCATTTCGATTGCCTTCAGTGCTTCTCGATGAGTGATCGACAAAGCGTCAGCTGCCTCTTTACCCGACCCATACCGCGGCAAGATCAGACCCAAAAACAAGTCGCAGCTTTCCACTGCCTGCAGGCAATTGTTCATTGCTGACAGCTCGGGATCGATGGCCACCGTGCCTTTATGCGACATGAGAACATCGTAACCAAAGGTTTCAAGAAGCGCGTATATACTCTCAAGCAACTCTTCGTAGCCATACACCGACGAAGACACCAAGATCTTGAGCCGCCGATCCTCTTTTTTCTTGGTTTTCGCGGGTGCTTTTGGCATGGTTCGATCTCCCTAACCCATCTAGTTTCCCGTTCAATACCCCAGGCGTTTACGAAGATGCCCTTCACCGTGTTCCCCATTTTGAACCGGGTTGCCAATCGATCTTTCAATTCCAATTATCTCAGCATCGAACACCCGCGCCAAACGAACGGCGGCCGTTGCTGCGCACCTTTCTCTCCACTGCACCTCTTTCCCTCTTTCGGGTGTACGCCCTTGCCATTGCTTGTCCGGCGAAATTTCTTCTCCCTTAAAGGGAATCGGCTCAGATACAACTCTTGCAGTCCGAAGTCGCCGCGAAGTCGGGCGCCGTGCTGGATGCTGAACCACCGCAAAGCATACTGGCGCTTGAAGGATCAACGATCCTGACCCCTTTAGTCTGCTCCGGCGGTGATTCGAAACGCCCGTTTTTATGATGAGGCAACTTCGTCGACGACAGGGCCTTCCGCGCTGATTGCAGAGAAGCGGTAGAATTTCGCACGCTCACCCAAGTGACGGAACTTCTGCCGTGCAATCTGTAGTAGCTTCTCATCACAGGTTGAAATAACAAACTGCCGCCTCCCAAGATTCGGTTCTAGCAGGCCAACGATTAAGTCGAGGAAGGCATACGTGTTCAGATCGTCGAAATGTGTTACAGGGTCGTCCAAGAATATCGGAGAAAAGGCGGACCAAGTCTGGGAAATGCACGCCGTCAGGAACAGACCCAAGAAGAGCGTCTGTTGCTGGGACTGGCTGAAATAGTCAGTGGGCCGGAGCTGTTCGCCGTGGCGCTTGACCCGGACAATAATCGCCGATTCTTCGCTCCGTATTTCAATGTCGTCGAAACCATACACGGAGCGGAGCCGACGCTGAATCACCGATGTGCGCGGACCATAGTCGCGAGTGAAACTGGCGATAGCTTGGTTCTGCTGTGACGACACCAGACGGGAGAGTTCCTCGAAATACTTCAGCCACGGCTGGTGCCGGTCACGCTGTCGCGCCGCGGTCGCGACCGCTTTTTCTTTGTTTCGGACATTTTGTAGGAGCTGGGTCAGCGCAGCGGAGGTCGTCGCTGCGTCAATCGCCAGTTCAAGATTCGAGACTGAATCGCGGAGCGCCAGGTACTTTGCGTGCGACCGCGATTCCTCTGCAATCAGCCTAAGCAACATTTCTTCGCTGGCGTCAGATGGCAGCTTGGATTCCTTGAACCGCGCAGTGATTTGCGTCAGCGTCCTTTGGAGATTGCCAATCTGGGAACGCAAGGTCGGTAACTGGGCTTTCAGTGACGTGGATTCCTGTCGGAGTTTGCTCGCTTCCACTTTTTCCTGGGTCGTTTCCGTTTGGGCTTTCACCGCCTCGGCTTTGAGCTCGGATAGTTGCTCACGATTGAGGCGCTCAAGGTCAGCAAGCTGCTCGTCGCCCATGTCGAGGGAGAACTGCGTCAGTCTTGGGTCGTCACGCAGCCGGCTGAGCTCTCCCTCCAAGCGAGATAACACGCCTTTTCGGTCGGCCATCTCGGCCGCCTTGGCCGCAACAAGAGTTTTCGTATTCGCGAGTTCGGTGCGCATGGTCTCCGCCGCGACACCAACCTCTTTGATCTGCTGGTTTAACTCTGCAATTTCCTGTTGAAGCCGGTTGTTCAGTGTTTGCAGTTGTTCGGCGGGGCTCGGGCCGGGCGCTTCGAGAATGATGCCGAGTTTGACTGCGGAATTCGCGAACTGGCCGATTTCGGCTTCGAGTCTGGCACGCTCCCTTTTCAAGCTGGCGAGTTGAGTGTCGGTCGCTTGCTCCTTTTGCTTATTGTCGGCGACCCGCTCCGCCAACTGTTTGACTCGCTCCCGCACGCCGCTAAGTTCGGCCCTGGCACCGCTTGCCGCGTCGGCGGTGATGTGGTTCTGGATGCGGTGGACGAGTGCGTCCTTTGAACCGTGATCCTCACCGCACACCGGACAAACGCCGGTCCGAACGTGGCCCAGCAATTGAGACAACAGGTTCTTGAGTTCGGATTGATTCGTGTCTACCTGCGCGACTTGGCGAGATATCCGCGCCTCCTCGGCGGCCAGTGCGATGACCTGGGGCGCAAGTTCACGCGCCTCGACGCGCAGCGATTCCAAGGACTTGACCGCAACTTGTTCCGATTGAACGACGGCGGCGAGCCGGGCACGGTTGACCTGCCAAGACGTGGTGGATTCGTTCAAGTTCTGCAGTGCCGTGAGCTCCACACGCTTAGCCTTTAGTTTTTCGGCGGCCTGCGCGGCGAGATTGTCCTGCTCACGCAGGTCGCTGGTGGCATTTTCTTCGGCTGCTTGGTGTTGAGCGAGAGCGTCGGTCGCCCGGTTCAATTCGTCGTTGATCGTCCGTTGCTTTTCAGTGAGCTGCGCATATACGGGCTTCGTGGCACGAACCCACTCCAGGATTTCAACGCGCGTTTGTGTCTCAGCGCACCTGACGTTTATTTCGGCGAGGCGTTGCTCCGTAGTCTTCAGCGTCAGCTCAGCCGCAATCCGTCTTTTCTCGGCGGTATCAAATGCCTGTTCCTTTTCCGCGAGTTGCTGATGCAAGCTGGCGAGGTCGACGCGCGTCCGCGGCAGCACGGCGGCCTCCTTGGCAAGAGCGGAGAGTCGACCACTCCGGCTTTGGCTCTCCGCGAGACGGGCTTCGAGGGAGGCCCGCCACCCCCGCACGATGGTGGCGTCGGGTTTTTGGGACGCAACGGCGATTCCCGACGCACTGAGCTTACCGGCCAATGCTTCGATTTCTGTGCTGAGCGCCTCGATGTTGGCGTGCGTCTTGGCCGTTTGGCCCAGCCGGTCCAGTTCCTTTTTTTCGTCGGCGATCTGTTCTGAGAGTTCTTTGATCTCGGCGTTGGCGTTCGCAATGACGGTTTGCAGCACACCGCGAACCTTCGCTGTTTTGCTCACCGCGTTGGCATAATCTTCAAACGCCAGCATGCGGGACACGATCTCTGAGGAGAGTCGGCAATCATCCTGAAAGTCCTTTGTGAGTTCCTGCTGTTCCTGATTAAAGAGATGCGTGGCTCGGAAAAGACTGACGAAATTCTCAACGCGGTCGGCAGCCGGGATGTCGCCTCCCGTCAATTCGCCGAGAATTGTCTTGCGGTCGGTGGACCGATTGTCCAGCAATGCTCGTTTTCGGTTGTTCACGGTGCGCGTGACCTTGCGCAGCGCGCCATTGCACCAGAAAGAGAGCGACACAGCGCTTTCTTCGGACTGACTGTCAAGATGTTGGGCGGTCTTTTTGAAATGCGCTTCGCTCGAATACTTGACCCGACCGATTTCGCCGGTAACTGCGAAGTCGACCGCGTCGAAGAACGACGTTTTGCCAAAACCGTTCGGACCATACAACACGGTCACGTCTGACCCAAGAGCAAAGGTCTGTTCCTTTCGATAGGCCCGGAAATTCTTGATCGTGACTGCTTCGATCCGGACGGACTCGGCAGAAGGCTCCAACTGCGAGGCCGGCGTGCCCGTCACCGTCCTGAATTCTCTGGGCTCGCCGAACTCTCCGTTCGTGCAATCTTCCACGATGCCTTCGGGACCGCGCGCGCGCTGCACGACAAGGTACTTTGCCAGCACAGCGGGCACGCCGCACTGTTGCAAGAATGTCTGGGTAGATGCTGGCCGCAGGGATTGGCCACTTAAAGGCGTAAGCGGAAGAAACGGCAGGCGCGCCAGGGATGAACCCAACGGCTCTGCTAGCGCGACGACAAACTTCCGGCAGAAATACACGTCTGTTTCGACGTTGGAGCAGAAACGGTCAAGGTTAGGTGTGTCCGGACGTACGCAAAACACGAACGCAAGATCCAGAGCGTCCCATTCGGCGTGCTGCTGCGCGTACTGGTTCTTGAAGCTGGCATAGAGAGCTTCATAACTCTTACCCATGTCGCCATTCGAAAACCCGAACGCCGCCATGAGATGCGCAGTGCGTAACAGCACCAACGGCGGATGCTCAGCATCAATTCGAGCACTAGTAACCTGGGAGTCGGGCAACACGCCGCGCAAGTAAGCCTGAAGACCTTCAGCGACTGAAGAAAATTCACGCGGCGAGCTGGGCACGGACCCCTCCTTCGATGGCGGCCGCCGTAGTTGAACTCAGAAAGACTTCCAGCAGATTTTGATACCCGAGATACAACGATCCGCTACTTGGATCAGTGATCTTTGGCTCTTGGTCCAACATGGAACTCTTCGGTTGCAAAAACGTCCCAAATCTCTGCAGCCAACGCGTGTTGTCGCGGTCGCGTGATACAAGCAGAACTTGGCGCTGCGGATTGCCCAAAAACTTCTTGGAATGCTCGATACAGCTTTGGTGCGTAAAACCCCGGATGACTAGGACATCGACAGTCTTGTTGTTGACCAGGATCGTCGCATGAGAGGGGTCCGTACCGACCGTCCGGGTCGGGAAACCGACGCCGAGGATGTCCAGAGCATGAACAAGATGTGCAACGGCCTCGGATTCGGTGTTGTCCCATTCGTCCTCATGTCGAGCAGTAGACTCCTGGGCGGCCAGCTTTACGGCGTGATGCGCTGATTGCGGCTGCAGGGCCCGTAGTGAGCCCACCGTGACTTGGTGGGCCGCGTCGGCCTGATTAACCAACAGCGCGGTTTGGTGGCTCATGGATAAACTCGGAAGATTATCGAGTTCATCGTTCAGCCACTTTATACACGCGGGGACCTCATCGCCCGGAGCGCGGGGGTCCGTTACACTATTCAATGGAAAAACGTACGCACGCCGTAGAGCAATTGTCTTTCCTGCGGCACCGGCATTGAGAGAATTGGGATTTGTTTGAGCAAACGAATGAATGCAAGCGCCCCGCTCGCGAAAGAAAATGTCGTGATAGGCCGAAAGCAACGTGCTCGAACGGAATCGCGGTCCTCCGTTGGAAAACGTCGGTTTGCATGTGGGTTTTTCAAACAAAGTATGACCTGAAAACACCACACTGCTGCCACCGTACAGCTCCGCCCGGCCGGGTACTGGTTTCCCCGCGCTGTTTGCGAATACCAAACAAGCGCGATCGCGTCGCACATTCGGAAAAGCAGTCTGGTCAAAAAATCCGGCCACTTCCGTAAGGAAACTATCAGCCGATGGTTTCCGATTGCATTGGATGACAAAAAGCCACGAGAGCGAAAGCTCAGCCCTGGCCTGAGCGGCTTGCTGCCGAAGGTCATCCATCACCGACCGCCACGCTTTCTGACTATTTAGATTGGCAACCCAATCGATGCATACGAGGGAGCAAAAACGGTATTGAGTGCCATTGTCGAATGGACCGTTGAAAGCGAAGACCGAGTTGCCGCGAAACATTCCCTGATAGAGAACGTTTTGCTCCGGCCATGCGGGGAACAACTTGGGCTGAAGCCAGCGCTCGACAGTCTCATTCTGAGCCTTCACCCAGGTGATTCCACAGTTAATCCATTCATTACTGCCGATACGGTCCAAGCCATTGTGGGCCGTGTCCAGGTGCGTGCCGGGCTCAGCAGCCAGGGCAGCGAACTCCGCTTTAGAAAGGGCGTCAGTGCCCCCAATGACGATGGTACCAGTGGGCCAGGCGGTCGCGCTGAGGCCCGCCTCGACAAGCGCAATGCCGTCCGGGCCGGGAATGCTGTACTCAGGAAAAACCGTGAAATGCGTCTTGGGCTCACCGTGCCGAGCATCTAGAGCAACTTTCAAGGTGTCCGTTAGCACCTGCATCTGTTGGGTCTTGGTAGCCGGAGTGCACCTGTAAGGCTCCGTATCAGTCAGCGAAAGATATGGTTGGGCAATAACCATCCCGATGCGCTCAGCGGGCAGTGTCACGCCATGCGAAGATAGATCGATCGTCTCAACATGGGGCATTTTATCTACACCTCATCCGCCGTTACCGCCACGTTGTTCTGCAACGACCCTGACAATCAGAGAGTTTATGCATTAGAAGGCGGCGCGGCTCTCTTGACTCACAACAAATGTCATCTTCCGGCAGCGATGCGTGGAAGGAAGCGCCGCCGAAAGCTCCCGGCCTTGTCACGGCTTCGCCTCGCGCCGCCTTGCGACACACTGCCAGCGAGGAAAGAAGACCTGTACAAATCTGAACGTCCCTACTGGATCTCTCCCGATTCAATCTTCTGGTTGTACTCGTCCACAGCGTCATTCCATTCTTGAAGTTCCACGTCGGTCAGAAACTGTACGTTGTCGTCTGTCACGATGCGGCCCGTCTTGTTCATAGCGTACACGATGGCGGGATCTATTCCGCAATCGCCGGCAGCCTGCAATAAGACCTTCCACACTTTTTCCTGGGATTCACCGCTCAGGAATTGGGGAGTGGCGGAAGCCGGGTCGAAGAAGAGTGGATCTTCCGGCCCCGGTTCACGGCCAAAGTGTTCTCGAAATAGCAGCTTTTGGTGGCTGATCGCTGCAGACGCCTCATGATCAATTGGAATGACCACGGCGTCTCCGCCAACCCGGCGCGAGCGCATCCGGCGCGATCTCTCTTGCCCTCGTTTCTTGGCCATCAGCTTATCTACCTCTGTGGGCGTCTGCGATATCGTAGTCTACGAGGAATCTGGTCGGCCACTGGCGCACGGTGCCCTGATGTAAACGTGACGTACCGACCCTTGCAAGACCTTATTTCTCCGCACAAAACACACTGGTGCTATTTAGGTAAGTTGTAGTAGGTAATTCATTTAGCTCATCTTCCGGCCTCGACCCATCGGACTCAAAATCCGGAGATCGGGAGATCGTACCTCAGCGGGATGGGTAGTGTCGGGCAGATCTCCTCGAAGCCGACATCTCGGGGCTTGGCTCCGGCCAAACGCCACTAAATCGCGTTCATTAAGGCCGCGCCTTGACACTGGGCGACAGTCGGTGATGATGCCGGTGAAGAACATCAGCTAATTAATCACAAATCGATACCGAAGCGTGCCGTGCTGATCAACGAGTTGCACATCGATCTGGGCGCCGTCGAAGTCGAGCACTGCGAAGCCAAAAACCAGATCGCCTGAGGGTCCGGTGGCGAGCCATTCATAATTCATCGGGGGGGCCGCGGGGCGTTTCGGCTTTGGCCTCTCGGGGAATCCGCCGTGGCCCAGCAAAACGGGATAGCGGATGTTGTCATGGGCATCGTAGACCGCGCAGAGGTGTTCGTGCCCCCAAAACCACGCGTCGATCTGATGCGCTTCGCGGATCGGGCGCAGACGACGGTCCAGATGCTCTTTGATGGAACTGTACGCGCAGAACGGCTGATGATGCGTAAGGAGAAGGCACTTCTTGGCCGACGCTGCGTCGCGTTTCTGCGCGACCCAAGCGGCTTGCTCCCCATAGAGCTCGCCGATATTGCCCTTGTAGTCCCGCGGATCAAACGAGGTATCGAGACCGAATACCTGCCAGTGGTCATTTTCGAGCAGGACTGTGTTTCTTCCTCGCCATGCTCCAGCTCCTCTCGTACCAGTTTCTCTAACATTTCCCCTGGTACAAAATTCGCCGGTCAGGTCAGTGTCGACCGCTCGCAGTTTTCAGTCCGTAACGCACGCGTAGCAATGCTTCGACGCTGTCTCGTGTGAGAAACAGTTCAAGTTCTTCGGCAAAAAAACTATTGCAGCCCTCGCAAACGCAACGCAACGTCAGGTTGTCATGAAAGCGTCCGAACGCTTTCGGCATGACATGTTCCCTTGGAAAGCGGCGCGAACCAATTTGTCGGCAATAAATACAAGTGCTCATGGTCGTTTCATCATCTCGTTGGTTGCGCGGGCAGGATTTGCACCTGCGTTTAGAGGTTATGAGCCTCTCGTATCGCCATACGCTACTACCGCGCCACAAATCACTTAACGCAAAAAAGAAATGGTCCGGGTGGCAGGAGTTGAACCTGCGTGGACATGTGCCCAAGACATGTGGGTGGCCGCTACCCTACAGCCGGATTATGGGAGAGCGCCTTTCAGCCCTCTCCTGTTTATCCCTTCACGCAAACCACCTGGCGCAACGTGTGCACCACGTCCACCAGATCGCGCTGCGCTTCCATCACTTCATCGATGGACTTGTACGCCATCGGCGTTTCGTCGATAACATCCGCATCCTTACGACACTCAACGCCTGCCGTCGCCTTGGCGTGGTCGTCCAAGGTGAACCGGCGCTTGGCTTCGGTACGCGACATGGCGCGTCCGGCTCCATGACTACAGCTCATGAAGCTCTCCGGATTGCCCTTGCCGCGCACGATGTACGAGCGCGCCCCCATGCTGCCGGGAATAATTCCCATGTCGCCCTCACGCGCACGTACCGCTCCCTTACGAGTGATCAACACGTTCTCGCCGTAGTGGTGTTCCCAGGTCACGTAGTTGTGGTGACAACTCACCACTTCCACATTGGCTTCGAACGCCGGGACTTCTCCCGAGCCCTGGACCGCCGCGATCATGTTGCGCATCATCAGCTCGCGGTTCGCTAGTGCATAGTCCTGCGCCCAGTGCACGGCGCGGACGTAATCCTCGAAATGCTCTGTTCCCTGCGGCAGGTACGCGAGATCCTTGTCCGGCAGGTTGATCATCCACTGGCGCATGTCGTTCTTTGCCAGCTCGATGAAAAACGTGCCGAAGCGATTGCCCACGCCACGCGATCCCGAGTGCAACAGGAACCAGACGTTCTCGTTTTCATCGAGGCAAACCTCGATGAAGTGGTTCCCGGTGCCGAGCGTCCCCAGGTGATTGATGCGCTGCACATGGTTCAGCTTGGGATTCTTGTCGACGATCGCCTGGTAAGCAGGCTCCATCTTCAGCCACACGTTCAGGTGATGCGCCGGTACGTCCGACCACGCGCCGCGGTCGTTCTTTCCGCCGTTGTCGGCACGCCCGTGCGGCACCGCCTTCTCAATCGCCGTACGGATGCCGTGCAGATTGTCCGGCAGATGATTGGCGTGCAGTGTAGTCTCGACCGCCATCATGCCGCAGCCAATATCCACACCGACCGCCGCCGGAATGATCGCGCCACGGGTTGGAATCACGCTGCCTACCGTCGCTCCGATGCCCCAATGAACGTCCGGCATAGCCGCTACCCACCTGTCGATGAACGGCAACTGTGCGACGTTCAAAAGCTGCTGGCGTGCAGCGTCCTCAAGTTGGACGCCCTTGGTCCAGGCCTTGATCGGTACGCCGTTGTCGGGCTTGATTACGTTGTAAGCCTGCATGTTCATGATTTTGCCTTTGACGTCCGCCGTTGCAATCCGAAGCGAATTACTCGTCTACCGTTCATTTCCGTGGGTCTGACTCGCAAGTCATAACCTTTGGCTAGCGGAATTACATAATTCCAACGGTCCGCCTTCTTAGGTTTCGGGTTGACGGTTGCCGGAAGAGCTTTAGCGAATTCTGGTTTCACCTTGAGATGTTCGGTTGGAATGGCCTGCGGCCCCAAGCATAGGCCCCTTTCTCCCAGCACAAGGTTTCCAGCATCTGAAACAAAAAGAATTCCGCACTTAACAGCCTCCCCGACTTTCCATTCGCTAGCCGCCGTGATCACAACCGACTTCTGAAGCTTCTTCGGGTCATGGGGTGCCGCGATCCCGGACATCAGCTTCTCAAACTGTGCCTGCACTACATCTTCTGTTACGCCCCGCTTCTTCATTAGATCGTTGACCAACACTGAGACTTTTGCATCGAGAGAGTCAAAAGATCTGACGAGATGATCGAGTTCTTCCAACATTTGTGTTCGCCCTTCTGTCGAGGCGAACTCCACCGATCTATTCCAAAAATACCCATGAACCAGCTCATTTCTGTCTCGAACTGCCTTTTCGAGTTCTATCAACAATTGTTTATCCGTAGGCCCTGCCGTTCCGGCGAACATCGTTACCAGTGCACCGAACGTGGAATCAAAATTCCCAGCCAGTCGGTCATCGTAGTCCCATGCGGTGAAATACTCGGGAGTCCCCGAGGCAGCAAGAAGCATTGCCAGTTCCCGTTCCAAGCACTGGGCGCTGTAAACTGCCAATCCGAACCGTGCGCACACTTCTCGGATTTGTTCACTTTCCGGGTCTAGCATTTCAGCGGTCCTCCGATCCTTCCAATTTGCCATCGAATTCCTACTCACAGCTTCTTAAGCCAGCTAGGCCACTCCCCGATCTGGTGGCTCGGCACGGAATTGAACCGTATCCACTGGTTTTTCAGACCAGCACTCTGCCGTCGAGTTCCCGAGCCAAAACGTTGGTGGACGGTGCGAGACTTGAACTCGCATTTCACGGTTGCAGGCCGTGGGTAATCCCCTTATACGAACCGCCCATTTGGGGCGAGATGAGAGAATCGAACTCTCGTGACTGGAGCCACAATCCAGTGCGTTAGCCATTCGGCCAATCCCGCCATCGAATTTGGAGCTGCTGGCTGGATTCCCACCAGCATCGACCTGCTTACAAGGCAGGTGCCTTTGTATGTCGGCCACAGCAGCAAAACCTTGGAGCTGGCACGCAGCCTCGAACTGCGGTCGGGCGCTTACCGTGCGCCTGCTCTTCCCGTTGAGCTATACCAGCGGAGCTGGCGCGGCGATTCGAACGCCGATCACGGACTCACGAGGCCCGCGCTCTTCCTACTGAGCTACACCAGCAAACCTTCTTCACAAAATCTGGAGGCGGTGGGGAGAATTGCACTCCCGCTTGTCTGCTTTGCAGGCAGATGCCTTGCTGTCTTGGCTACACCGCCTCAAACTTTGGAGCGGAAGGCGGGACTCGAACCCGCGCTCTCGACGTTGGCAACGTCGCGTCTTGGCCACTAGACGACTTCCGCCTGGAGCGAGCAGCGAGAGTTGAACTCGCGTCATCGGGTTGGAGGTCCGAGGCACCAGCCGCTATACCATGCTCGCTCTTCAAACTGGCAGGGGTGACAGGATTCGAACCTGCTTGAACTCGTTTTGGAGACGAGCGCCCTTCCCATCGGGTCATCACCCCTGTGGCGGTCGCAACGGGAGTTGAACCCGTCCCTCCTGATAGACGGTCAGGCATCCTGCCGCTAGACTCTGCGACCACTTTCTAAACTTGGCTGCGTGGGCGCGATTCGAACGTGCATGAACCGGGTCAGAGCCGGTTATCCTGGCCAATTGGATGACCTCGCAACTCCTCGAAACTCTCTTCAGTGAACTTCCTCCTTTTGGTGACTTTTCAAACTGGCTGCCGGGGGGCGATTCGAACGCCCGTATCCGGATTCAAAGTCCAGAGTCCTACCACTAGACGACCCGGCATCACGCCTTCAGCGGGATTGCTTTCATGCACCGTGCGCACATCACCGCCGATTCGTCGACGTTGTGGCCAAGTCTCCTGCGATCTGTACGCGCACGATCCACCAACTCGCTGTGATCTCCGCCGCGATCGCAGTAGAGTTCCGACGCAAGCTCTATCTCAAAGCCTTCGAGTTCAATCACTTGTGCGCTCATAACTTGGTAGCAGCGAGGAGAATCGAACTCCCATCTCAGCCTTGAAAGGGCCGCATCCTGACCGTTAGACGCCGCCGCCTCCTATCTGCGCATTCGCGAAATGCGCCCCAAAAACCAAAAGCCCCCGATTTGTATCGGAGGCTCAGAAAAACTACGCGCTATGGATCGCCCCCGTTACATGAACGTACCTTCCCCCGCTCCTTGCCACGTAAACGTGGCCGGTGTCGGGAAGCAATCGGTATGGGGTTTGCGCATCATTGCTAGAACTCAATTATCACTCTGGCATCATTTCGCAAATTCGTCAATAGCCAAAAGTGTGGGTATTTTAGCGTTGCGAGCAGTTAGTAACTGAATGCATTTCTTGCCTACTGTCGATGGTCTCCGATGCTAAACGCCGGCCCCGCAGCAAGTCGACATCGCAAAGAGATCGGCAACTATGCTAGTGTCCAGTAGAGTATCGGGGAACATTATGACTGCTCAGGTGAAGACTAGCGCAGGACATTTGCCCTACCAGCGTGGATCAGAGTGGAGAAAATGGGATCTCCACATTCATACTCCAGGCACGGCGCGCGAGGATAGGTACACGGGCTGGCCGAGTTTCCTTCAGGCTTTGAAGGCCACGAAGGACGTCTCGGTCTTGGGCGTCACGGACTATGTGTCGATCGCGAACTACGAACAGCTGATTGGGCATAGAAAGGACGCCAAGTTAGGGTCGATAGACCTACTCATACCAAACATCGAGTTCCGCGTCACGCCACAAACAGACAGGGGCCACGCCGTAAATTTGCACCTGCTCATCGATCCCACCGAGCCGGCGCATTGCGACGAAATCAATCACGCGCTCGCACGCCTCTCGATTGAGTACCAGCGGCAACCATATTCCTGCACTAGGGCGGGAATCACCAAATTAGGAGCAGCGTACAACCACGACCTGACCGACGACGATGCCCGATACCGGGAAGGTGTTAACCAGTTCAAGGTGGATTTCGCAGTCTTCTGGACGTGGTATGAAAACGAGGCGTGGCTGCGCCAACATTCTCTGGTATGCGCTGCCGGCGGAAACGATGGCCCATCCGGAATCAAAGACAGCGGTTGGGCCGCGAAGCAAGAAGAAATATGGAGATCCGCAAATATCATTTTTTCCGCGAACCAGAATAATCGCGCATTTTGGCTTGCAGAAGGAGGCGACAAAAGCGACGGTGCGAAGAAACTTGGAGCGCCGAAGCCATGCTTTCATGGATCCGACGCCCACTGCCTCGACGATCTTTTCAAACCAAGCCCGAACGGATTTTGTTGGATAAAGGGCGACCCCACATTCGAAGGCCTGAGGCAGACTCTATACGAGCCTAAGGAGCGAGTCTATATCGGCAATCACCCGCCCGTGCGACATGACGCCTCCAGGGTTATCTCCGAAATTGCCATTGGTGGGGGAGGGACTGCGGCCTTTCAGAACCTGAGACTAGGCTTGAACAGCGGCCTTGTGACAATCATCGGACAAAAGGGGTCTGGAAAATCTGCATTAACGGACCTGTTAGCGTACGCAGCTGGCAAGGATTCGAGCGCGGATTCGGACAGCTTCATTTCAAGGGCAGCCGAGTACTTAAGTGGCACCGCCGTAACGCTGACCTGGCTCGACGGACACACCTCCAAGGCCGTAATCGGCGACAAGAAACAACGCCGCGCGGACGTCCGATACCTTTCGCAGAGTTTCGTTGAGAAGCTCTGTTCGGACGACTACGTCGGCACAGAGCTCACGAATGAGATTGAGCGAGTCATTTTCTCCAATCTTGATCCAACCGACACGCTCAATACGTCAAGCTTCACCGAGCTTCGCGGCGTCAGGACTCAAGTGCTTGCGGCAGAGCGGGTAAAACTAACCTCAAAAATACGCGAACTGATCGCCGAGGACGAAACGCTACGCGAAGCAGCCAAAGCCGTTCCCGCGAAGAAGGACAGGATCGAGGCTCTTGGCAAGGAACAAACGGGGCTGAAGAAACAACTGCCGTCCGCAGAAACGCCCGAGGAGGCCGAAGCGCAGAAGCAGCTACCAGTCCTGCGGCAAGAACTGCAGAAACTGCAAAGCACCGTCGCCAGCCTCAAACAGCGACAACTCAAGCTGCAGCAACTGCGTTCCAAACTGGACCAGTTCAAGGCCGAGTTCGAGGCGTCAAGACAAGATTTTTTGGCCCAAGCGAAGGACCTAGGTGTTCCGAAAAAGTTCGACCTCGACCTGAAGATCAAGGGAGAGGATGCCTTGGACGACTTGGGAGCCGACCTCACGTTGCAGATCTCCCAACTGGAGGGGAAAGCCACCGCAACAACGAAGAACGGGCAGGAGCGAACGATTAAGACAGTTGCGAAGCAAATCGAGGAAATAGAGAAGCGCGTAGCCTCCGACCAAAGCCGCAGGAGCCAAATCCAGCAAATTCAAAAGAGAGTCGCGAGCATTGCCCAGGAGATTGCGCGGCTGCAAAAGGAAATCATGACAGTCGAGGGCGGCAATGTGGCACGCCAGAAAACCATAAGGCAGACCCGATTGGACATATACGAAAAGCTATTTCAATCGTGGAAAAAAGAGCAAGCTGTGCTGGAGGGCCTATATGAACCGGTTCGCAGCAAACTACAGCAAGGCTTAAAGGAAGAGAAGATGCTTGATTTCCATATCAACTGGGACGTTGACTTGGAGAACTGGCTCGAACGCGGCAACGACCTCTTCGACCAGAGGAAAGGACATCCGTTCGGTTCCCCACTGAAATTCAGAGAGGCCGTTCAATCGTCCGTGTTGCCAGGGTGGGAGACGGGCGACCCGCCCCAGATCAAAGCCGGGATGGAGCAGCTCTTGGAAATGTTCAAGAAAAACTTCGTCGAGAGCCATCTGCGGGCGCGGGTCAAACATTCCGACTTACTAGAATGGGTATTCGGGTACGAGCACATTAAGCTAAGCTACGGCCTCCGCTATAACGGAACAGAACTGGACAAGCTGTCGCCGGGCACCAAGGGAATTGTTCTGCTTATCCTGTACCTGGCTATGGACTCCGAAGACAGCATGCCGCTCGTAGTTGATCAACCGGAGGAGAATCTGGACAGTGAATCAATTTATTCGTTGCTTTCGCACTACTTTCGGAGCGCAAAGTTGCTGCGACAGGTTATCGTAATCACCCACAATCCCAATCTCGTCGTGAACACAGACTCGGACCAAGTGATTGTCGCGTCGGCCGACAGACTGAGCGGCGCCTTCCCGACGTTTTCGTATGAATCAGGCGGACTCGAAGACGGCGGGATTCGCGATAAAGTGTGCCTAATTCTAGAGGGCGGCGAGGCAGCCTTCTTGAAACGCGAGGTACGCTACGCCATTAAACCCAGCTAAAGGCGGCTGGTGGGCGGGCCGGGAGTCAAACCCGGATTTGCAGCTTCGGACGCTGCCGTGTTGTTCGGTTACACTACCCACCCTCTGGAACTCGCGCCGGGAATCCAACCCGGATCTCTTCGTTAGGACCGAAGCGTCATGATGCCTTAGACCACGCGAGCCTAACTAATGTGGAGGGGATGCAGAGAATTGAACTCTGATCTCAAGGTTCGTAGCCTTGCGCCCTCATCCGTTGGACCACATCCCCACATTGGAAGCGGCAGAGAGATTTGAACTCTCATCGTCCGAGGTAGAAGCTCGGCGCATTGTTCCGTTATGCTATGCCGCCTCTTTGCTAACTAACTCTGGTGCGGGATGTGGGAATCGAACCCACTTCGTCTCGCTTAAAAGGCGAGTGCATATCCATATCTGCCAATCCCGCAAATTCTGGTGGGTGACGCTGGGATCGAACCAGCCTGGTCTCGCTTAAGAGGCGAGCGCATCTGCCATCTCTGCCAGTCACCCACGCTTCAACAAAAGTGGTGCAGGATGTTGGAATCGAACCAACGCCTCGCGGTTATCGACCGCGGGCTCGACCTTCGAGCTAATCCTGCCCGTTCGACTACTTCGCTTCGCTCAGTTGTTCAGGGCAAGCTATGGTGCGCCGTTCGGGAGTTGAACCCGCATCTGTTGGGTGTAGGCCAACTGTTCTGGTCCGTTGAACTACCGGCGCGACAAAATTGGTAGAGGGTACAGGAGTCGAACCTGTCTGGCCGCGCTAATCTGGCGCCGAAGTGGATATAAGCCACTGCCCCTCGCCGGAGGCCCCTCCATGGTGGCTCGCGATGGATTCGAACCATCCGCGACGGCTTTATGAGAGCCGCGTTCTTCCTACTGAACTAGCGAGCCTTGTCTTCCCTCGAAAATTGGCTGGCCGGGCAGGATTCGAACCTGCGCATGGCGTGATTAACAGTCACGTGCCTTTCCAGCTTGGCTACCGGCCAAAAAACACGAAGGCCCCGATTTTGTCGGGGCCTTCGAGAATCGAATCTGAACTTGGAAATCTAACGAATGGTCAGACCAATCCCGAGGGCCCAGCGCGATTGACGCGCCGTCTCATCATGGATTTGGTCTTTATCGTCATTTCGAAACCGAGTATAGCACGCCTTCCGGATCGATGCCTGCTGGAATTTGGCCGGAATGCTCATCATTCTCCGCCCACAAAACAGCCCACAAAACTCTTGACCTGGGATGATCTTCAATGACTTACGGTGTCGTCCGTGCGTTCCAAGTCATTGGAAACACTCAATAGTCTGAAAAGGCTGGCGTCGGCGGTTCAACTCCGTCCCTGGCCACCATCATTCTAAAGAACTTAGCGGAACCGCGTCTTGCCCTCCCAGTCCGCTCTCAGTCCGCTATTTTTCGACGAAATCCGGTTCGGTTCCTGGCTACGATGATGGTGAAGCACTTAAACTCGAAGTGCCTTTCGCTCAGTCCGCTTTCAGTCCGCTTCTGTCGGCGGCGTGGCTGAAAATCGCAGTCAGCATTGCCTCTTCTGCAACCATGGGATCTCGGGCAGTCCGGTGTGCTAGTTGTGTAGCTGTGTGCCAGATTCTAGACATCGCGCTGTGGGTCCCTAATACAAGGCACCAACCTTTGGGTTATGAGCCCAGGCGGTTAATCTAACTTGTTGTTGATTCGACAACTCTTACACCCCTCGACACCCGATTTTGGCCCTATTCGGGGGAAAAACAAAAAAACCGGATCAAAACAACGACGCTTGACTTTTATGCTTGCACATGAGAGTATGCAAGCATAGATGCATTATGGAGCAAGCATGCCAGATCATAAAGATGCAAGTAAAGTGAAGGGCGGCAACGCCCGGGCGCGGGCACTCAGCCCGGAGAAAAGGCAAGAAATTGCCCGCACAGCAGCTTCTGCGCGATGGGACAACGAATTACCAATGGCTGACTATGAGGGCAACTTTAATCTCGGAGATCGCCTGATATCATGCGCCGTATTGCCGAACGGCAAACGCATCGTCACCCAGGCAACGTTCTTGCGATCTTTGGGTAGATCACGATCTCCAAAAGCCGGAACCGGGGTTTTGAGTACCGTCGACGGTCTGCCTTTCTTTCTTCAGGCCGACGCCTTGAGGCCGTTTATCTCAGATGACTTGCTGGAGTCGACGACTCCCATTTTTTATCGTACCAAGAACGGCGGCAAAGGAATGGGATACGATGCAACGCTCCTTCCTACCGTCGCCGAGGTCTACTTGAAGTTCCGCGATGCAATGCTGGCCGAAAGAGGAGCAGTTCCAAAGCAATACGCTCATATCATCAACGCGGCCGATATTCTAATGAGAGCTCTGGCCAACGTTGGCATCATTGCTCTTATCGATGAGGCAACCGGCTACCAGAAGGATCGCGCCAGAAACGCACTGGAAAAAATCCTTGAGGCCTTTATCGCCAAGGAGCTTAGGCCATGGGTACACACTTTCTCTGATGATTTCTATGACCAATTGTTCAGGATCAGAGGATTGGAATACCCCAAAGACACAGTAAAAAAGCCTCAGTATTTTGGCCACCTCACAAATGACATCATCTATAAGAGGCTGGCCCCGAGTGTTCTCGATGAATTAAAAAAAATAACACCCAGGGACAACAAAGGCAGGCACAAGCATCAACTGCACAGGCGGCTGACAGATGACATCGGCCATCCAAAATTACGTGAGCACATCGCATCCGTCGTAACTGTGATGAAACTTTCTGACAATTACGATCAATTTCTCAGCATGCTTGACCGGGCACATCCGCGATACGGGGAAACAGCGCCATTGCCTTTTAATGATACGCAGAAAGGCCTTTAAAACAATTCGTGCAGCACCATCGAGCACCCCATGAGCCCAGATGAATACCTGCAGGCCATCCTCACACGCGAGGCCGTTGACACCAGCCCATTTTCGCCGGTGCGCGGCGTGCAAGGCATGCTCTACCCCATCATTCAAAAATGGGCCGGCAACCGCTTGCTCAGCGTCCATCCCAGCGGTTCCTTCATGAAGGGCACCGCCAACATGAGCGGGACCGACATCGATCTTTTTATCTCGCTGTCCGAGCAGACGACGGAAACGCTGAAAGACATTTACGATAGATTATTCAACACAATGAAGGCCAACGGTTACACGCCCACCCGCCAGAATGTTTCAATCAACGTCAGGGCGAACGGCTATGCCGTGGACCTCGTTCCGGGCAAGCGCCAGAACAGCTACGGCGACGATCACAGTCTTTACCGCCGCAAGGCCGATACCTGGACCAAGACCAACGTGGTGACGCACATCAGCCACGTCACGCGCGCCGGCCGCCTGAAAGAAAGCCGCATCATCAAGCTCTGGCGAGATCAGAAAAAACTCGATTTCCCGTCTTTCTATCTTGAGATGGCCGTCATTAGTGCCCTTTCGGGACAGTATGGCGGCGGCATTTCCGGCAACGTCTGGAAGGTTTTTGAATACCTGCGCGACAGATTCCAGATTGCCCGCGTCGTGGACCCGGCCAACACCAACAACATAATTTCCGATGACCTGTCCGCCGCGGATAAAACGAAAATCAAAACAGCGGCCGACCTGGCATTGAAAGCGACCAACTGGTCACAGATAGTCATATGACTGACTGGTCCCTGCCCCAACTTCTCGCCGGCCTGCACGACGACATCGAGCGGCGCCTGGCGACCGCACGAAAGGCGTTCGGCCACCCCGGCACCAAGGGCGACGCGAGCGAGAGCGTCTGGCTTCAGCTCCTTCAGACATACCTGCCGCAGCGTTATCAGGCAGCCTCCGCGCATGTCGTCGATAGCAAGGGAACATTCAGCGACCAGATCGACGTTGTCCTGTTTGACCGCCAGTATTCCCCGTTCATCTTTCACTATGAAGGCCAGACCATCGTGCCGGCGGAAAGCATCTATGCCGTCTTTGAGGCGAAGCAGGCCATCAACGCCGGGCAGATCGATTACGCCCAGAAGAAAGTTGCCAGTGTAAGGCGGCTGCACCGGACCAGCCTTCCCATACCGCACGCCGGCGGCACCTATCCTCCGAAGCCCCTGCCTGACATCATCGGCGGCCTTCTCACATTTGAAAGCGACTGGAATCCACCGCTCGGAAAGCCTCTGTCCGACGCGCTCGCAAGCGGCGATCCGGACGGGCGCCTGGACCTTGGCTGCGTTGCCGCGCACGGCATGTTCGGCTGTGACCCCGACGGTTGTTACGCCATCGCGCCCGCCGGCAAGCCTGCGACCGCATTTCTGTTTGAATTAATTGCCCGTCTTCAAAGCAGCGCCACCGTGCCGATGATCGACATTCGCGCCTATGCTCAATGGTTAACGGGTTAGTCGATATGGCAGGACCGATGACGACTGGTGATAACCAATTTGACGACTTCCGCGATCTAGTCCGAAAGCTGGACCCAACGGGGCCCGACGGTTTCGAAGGGCTGATGGCCGCCGTACTTACGGACATTATTAAGACCAGCTTTGGCCTCGCCAACTCGGGCTCTCAACGTGGCAAGGATGGCCAGTCTGTCCTGAACGACGGCGCAATCAGCTTTGAAGGAAAACTCTACGACGAGACAGTTCCCAAAAACGAGATCCTCACCAAGATTGCAGAAATAGCCGCTGACGACGACGGCGCGGCCGATCTTTGGATTTTGGGTTCGACGGGCACCGTTGCGACCCAGGTGGTCAATACCGCAAACGCGCTGGGCAAGAAGTTCTCAGTAGCAATACTTATTGCAGACTGGTCGACTGTTGGTTTGCCCACGTTGGCCACTATTTTGGCAATGGCACCAGCCGTGACAGCGAAGTTCATTGCCGCCAAAACCGGTATCAGTGAACAGAATATTCTGGATAAGCTTGATGAAGTCCGGCAAGACCCGCAATTCGCCGACCGCACGCTGGAGCTGAATCGTGTTTTTGAACAGCCAAGTCTGGCGCCCGCTTATGCGCTCAAGGAAAACGAGAAATGGCTGCAGGCGGTGTTCGGGAGCGCGAAGCGGGCTCGCGCGGTCTTCGGACAGCCACTCGCCCCCGGAGACACTTCAATCACCGCCGTCCTAGACAGGACAGACCTGCGCCAGCGTTTTTCGAATGCCATTTACGGTAAACCCGACGACGCTATCGCCGCAGTGCTTGGCGCTGACGGGAACGGCAAGTCGTGGCTGTTTGCGCAAGCCTGGATCCATCAGCCGATAAAGCCCCTCACGGTGGTGTTGGTTCCCGATGATATAAAAGCCCCGTTTTCATTCGAGAGTCTGGAGGAGCTCCTGATCTCGAAACTGATACTCCAGACCGGCGAGACCGCAACGGAGACGTCAGAAAAGCGCTGGAAGAAACATCTCAACCGGTGGAAGCGCCTCAAAGGGCCGGATCGTCCACGTCTTGTCGTTTTCCTCGATGGCATCAATCAGCGCGAAAGCATCCCCTGGGTGAAACTTATCGATTCCCTGAGCGAGGTTCTGGCCAACCTTGGCGGAAAGCTTGTTTTCAGCTGCAGAGAGTTTTTCTATCGTGACAACCTGAAAAATCGATTGCTAAGCCGCGTTGTACCTTTTGAGGTTCCTGAATGGAGCACGGCCGAACTGGAAACCCTGCTGGTCGCACGCGGCACGTCGATATCGAAACTGAACCCGTCGGTTGTCGGATCTTTGAGAAATCCGCGGATATTTGCGGTTGCCGCCGAACTGTTGAAGAATTCACAAATCGAGCAATTCGACGAACTGAGCGTCAGCAGGCTTTTGTTCGAGTATATCCGGACAGGGGCGTCGCCAGCCTCCGACCCTCTGCCGCCGCACCAGTTTGTCCGCGACGTGTGCGACCATGCCGATGTGATCGTCGAGCGACTAAAGCAAACGCAAACCGCCGACCTCACAGTTTTTGACCGGCCACGCGGGATCGCAGCTTCCCAGTCAAATCATTCGCTTGCCGATCAATTCGTTCTCACATCCGCGGGCCGATTCTTCGAGCCTCTCCCGGATGATCCCACCCGGTATACCCTTAAGGAGGACGGCCTGCCGCTTGCGTTGGGCCTTTCACTCGTCAGCACCGCCAAACGCGCCCGGCGCAATCGGTTAAACATAGAAGATGAATTATCAAAAATTCTGGACCCCATCGCAGCGCTCGACAAAACCACTGATGTCCTGATTTCAGCTTTATTGGCGGCCGTGCTTGAGGATGATACTCCTGATGAAGTCGTAGCCCCCCTTGTTAAGGCGTTTATTGGACTGCAGAACCTCGACACTGGGCGCTACCGAGAATTTCGCGCACTCGCTCGTCGGGCACCCTCACCGTTCTTGCTGGCGCTGGAAAATTCTGCACTGGCTGACAGTGTCTCTTCGAACCTATCCTGGCTTACAGAAGCCCTTCTTGAAAGCCGGCACGACAGCACTTTCTCTCAGGTCATTGCGACTTACATCCGCCGCTGGCTGAGCATGTATTCCCCCGCTCCCGAACGTCTGATGATGACGCCAAAG
Organism: Terriglobales bacterium; assembly: GCA_049511255.1. Classification (GTDB taxonomy): domain Bacteria; phylum Acidobacteriota; class Terriglobia; order Terriglobales; family Acidobacteriaceae; genus Acidiflorens. The sequence continues at coordinate 74,781 of JBEKYF010000002.1, forward strand.
CCCGGCGCCAGCCAAGAAGAGCGCGCCGCCGAGCGCAAGAAACGAAAGGATAAACTGGACGCCGAACTCGCGGCATTCAGCGCTCCAGAAGCGGAGCTGCTGAAATCTCTGGTGTTGGAAGAGCGCGGCGACTATTCGCGCTTGAACAAGATCGCTTTTCGATTTCTTGCCGGAACACACTTAGCTCCTTTCGCCGAGTCGCTTCGAAATTGGTGCTTTGCCGCTTCCTTCAACGGCGGATTTACCAATCCGCACGAAGAATTCGACGACCTTGTTCAATTCAACCGCGTAGATTGGGCTGACGCGCGCACCGAGATTTTGAAAGCCGCAGAGATTCTCAGAGGTGAGGCGATTTCAAAGACTGGCCGGTGGGCCCTGACCTACATTCTCCGTGCAACGGGCGCTTCACCGGACGCTAAACAAGCCGAAGAGTTGGTCGAGATTCTGACGAAAGACAGGGAAAAATATGGCGGCTGGCGATTAGTCGAAAACTATTGTGCCACCGATCCTTGTGACCCCAACTCGCTGCGGCCGGACAATATTGCTGCAACAGCGAAAGCATACTCCGCCATCAACGTCACCCAACTCAAGAGGGACCTGGGACAGGGACAGGAAGATCACTTCTTTGACATGGCCAGGGCGGGGCTGGCCCGGTTCGAGCCGGATGCCGCCATTGGAACCATGCGAAGATTCGCCGCCGACACTCTCACCCGCAATAACGTTGGGTTTCGCTTTGCCGTGTTCCTTCTGGAAAACCATACCGCCGCTTTGGACGATGCAACCGCCGTGCGATTTGTCGAAAGAGCATCACGGGTTGCGACAGACGCGATAGCGCAAGGTGACAAACATCACGAGCTGTGGGTCGCGGCGCAATACGGATTGTTGATCGCATTTCCGCATATGACGGGAAATGACCAACTGGATGCGCTCCTCACCCATCCCAAGATTGACAATATCCTGGTTGATCTCGCCGATTTGATGCAGGCGAGCGACCCGCTCAAATACGAGGCGGAGCTCGAAAAGGCGTATCGCGACGCTGACGAGGTCAATCAATTCAGATTGCTGATGTTTGCACAGCATACCCAGACATTGATTAGCGAAAGATCCAAGGCGATTGTCGGCCAGCTTACAACTTCAGCCAACAAGCTCGTGCGGCTCTCGGCTCTCGGGCTAATATGCCGCCTCAAGGATACGACGTTGCTCAACACAGTCGTCGCGAGCGGCTGGACAGCCGCAAAACTCGATAATGCGTCTGACAGGTTCGAAATCTGGTACGGCTCAGAGGTCCTGATTCTCGCAGCTGAACAAGGTCTTCTTTCAGTGGAAGCGTGCCTTGAAAGGATTTCATTAAGCTCGTATTTGAGCTTTATACAAAAGCTGGGCCAGGGATCAGTCCTTGCCGTCGCAGGCCGTGTGGATTCAGCCATAATCAAGGCCGTTGGCCATCACGTTAGCGCCAACCTTCCCGATATCGAGGAACGCGTGGGCCGACGGCAGCAGCCCTCCGTCCTCCATGTGAAAGACAAACCGAACGAACGGGAAAATCCCGCAGACGCTTTTAAGCGGCTCGCTGAAACCGGTGATGCCTGGTATGAGCGTCACCAGCGAAGCCGAGAGGCCGTCCAGAACTTTGAACGAGAGCTAACGCAGGCAGGCGCCGACCTTATCGTTCAGTCCGTTACTTCGGATCTTGTGTCCGAGATTGCGAAGGGCGACCCATCGATCGTCCGGGCATGGTACACACGCTTCATGGGCCTAGAAGCCAACGCTCTGAAAAGGGTTCACAACATCGCGTCACTCGTTGCGCAAATTATTTCAAAGGATGATCCGCAGTCCGCAATTGCCTTGTTTGAAAAGCTAAAGACCAGCTCGCCTTATGTGCGGGTAACCTTTGGCCGGGCGGGTGTGAGTCTGGACGCAGTCTCGATGTGGAGCGCGGCCGACTGTGAAGAATTGAAAAAGCTTAAGTTCAAGCGCCTGGACCAGGCACGAACCGACCACGAAATCGCGGTTGAAGTGCTGGCCGCGATCCGCGCTGGGAAACAGGAAACGCTCCGAGAATATGTAATCGACCGTCGAAGCCGGCCGGAGCCGTCTCACGTCGCGAGAGCGGTCACGGTCGCTGGGCTTTCCCAAGAGAGCGACTGGGTACTTGAAACGATCGAGAGCCTGAAAGGGTCCTACGGATTTTTGTCTGAGGCCTACACCGGAGCAAAATATGCAATGGACCGACATCGCTGGGCAAGGCACTGGGCGAAGTTGATGGGCGAGGCAAAAACCGAAACCGATTTATGGCGATATGGCGTCCTCCTCGCTGCAATCGTCGATGGTCGCTTCCGGGGAAGCGATGTCACTGGCACGACCAATAATTCTCTTATCGAGAGGTACGGCACCAGCTTTAATGATCTGCTCCGCACGAGAATAGAAAGCTGGAACAACAAGCGCGGCAAAACGCTGTTTGGAATGAAGGCGCCCGACGAAATTTTTCTGGGCTGACGCAGCTATACGCCCGCAGAAATTCTGCTGGGTATGGGCACACTGCATTATTCGTAGCCCACAAAAAAGCCCACAAAACGGTTGACCTCAGGTGACTATCAATGACTTACGGTGTCGTCCGTGCGTTCCAAGTCATTGTAAACTGAAAAGGCTGGCGTCGGCGGTTCAACTCCGTCCCTGGCCACCATCATTCCAAAGGACTTAGCGGAATCGCGTCTTGCCCTCCCAGTCCGCTCTCAGTCCGCTATTTTTCGACGAGATCCGGCTCGGTTCCTGGGTACGAAGATGGTGAAGGACTTAAACTCGAAGTGCCTCTCGCTCAGTCCGCTTTCAGTCCGCTTCGGTCTGCAGCGTGGCTGAAAATCGCATTCAGCATTGCCCCTGCCGCAGCCATGCGATCCCGCTGACACTGTGGGTATAACACTGCAGGGTCAATTTGACGTCGCTGTGGCGAAGCAAGGTCTGTACTGTTTTCGGATCGGTTTTAATGCGGACCAGAAACGATGCCAGGCTGTGACGCAGATTATGGAAGCCAAATCGCCGCGGATCATCATCTACCAGTCTGCCTTCGTCGTCTCGGTGCGATGAAAGAATGCCCACCTTCACTGCCGCTGGTCGTAGATAATCTTCCACCAGCATGTTAGCCACACGCGGTTGCCGGCCCTTGAGCTTGAAGGAGGGAAACACCCAGTCCCCCGGCTGAGAATATGGCGTCTTCCGTTTCCAGCGAAACATGAATTCGGCCAGCAAAGGATGTAGCGGCACTGGGCCTTTCGAGGTTTTGCTTTTGGGCCAGCCCACTTTGCCGCATGTCCACGTGCGGCGCACCTGGATGACGGCTTCAGCAAAACTCACGTCTTGCCATTGCAGCCCGAGGCATTCTGAGATGCGCAGACCCGTGCCAGCGGCTAAGAGCGTTAGAGTACGTTCCGGCTCTCGTAGGTTGAGTAATACTGCGTATGCTTGTTCCGGGGTGAGAATCATCGCTTCGTACCCGCTGGTGGTATTGCAACGCACGAAGCGCATCGGGTTCGACTCCTGATTTCGAGGAATGAGCCCGTAACGTTGGCTGTGCCTGTAGACCAGCGACATAACACGGCGCATTTTGTCGAGGGTTGGGTTTGCAAGCTCCTCTTCTATCTTCAAGGCCTTCAGCCATTGCTCCACTTCGAGCGGTTCTATACCGAGCGCAATTCTGTTGCCCCACCGTGGGAGCAAGCGGTTGTGGAGGACTCGTGCGTAGCCTTTTATCGTTGTATGCGCCTTTGGATGGATGGATTCTGTCCGCTCAACCAATTCGTGTTCTGCATAGTGCAATGCCAGGTCGCCAAAGGTTAATCCGCGTCGCGAATCCGCTGGGTTGATTTGAAGATGTAGTTGTTCGACTCTTGCCCACACGCTGCTTTTGTCAGGAAGGTCTTGGACCAAACCAATAGGGATCTTGTTCTCCACCCGCTTGCCATCGGACTTTCGCCTGGTTCGAAAGTAGAACACCCATGTTCCGCCCTGAACGCGGTTCTCCTTCTTTAGCCAACCTCGTTGATGCCTTTGTGCCATTGCCGTGCCTCCTTGACTTCGTCTTGCCGCTCAGATTCTCTGACATTCCGAGCTGCTGCGCTGAGGAGAGGACGAAATCCCGGTGTGGCACCGACCGCATAAGCAGGCATGAAACCGGCCAACCTGGCCGCAGCGAGAACTAGGTTTGCAGTTTTCCTGCGGTGACGCTAATGCGACCTCCTTTCCCATAGGTTTAGAGTTGCGCCGCATTCGGTCGACACTGACCGCGATGCAGTCGGTGCGTGAGAACGCGTTCAAGTGTTCGGCAAGCACGGGCGTGAAGACTCCGCTGATAGCCAAGAGGACGACTGATCGGCCGTTATTCGGACAATTCAAATTACGAAATCTGCAGAAGAACCGCGGCAATAGCGAAGGTCCATACGCACGCATTGAAAGTGGACGTTGTGGCAAAGCCCACAAAAAAGCCCACAAAACTCATTCCCTGGGGTGATCTTCAATGACTTACGGTGTCGTCCGTGCGTTCCAAGTCATTGTAAATACGTTTTAGTGAAGCCCTGAAAAGGCTGGCGTCGGCGGTTCAACTCCGTCCCTGGCCACCATTCATTTTGTGCTTTGAATCAACGGTTTAGCGTTAAACACGAATCATCCTCACACAGACCGCACACATCGCGGGTATTCTTCTACTGGCTAGGAACTCCAACTTGGACCGTAGGAGCCGCGAATGTCGGTCAACTTTGTATTTGACACCCGCCCCGAAGTCGATGTCATCGTCTACCGCCACAGAGCCGATTGCAGGTTTATCCAAAAGGAAAAAGATGGCCGCTGCCGCTGTCCGAAGCATATTTATGTGCGCCTCACCCGTGCCCGCATCAGCGCCAAGACTAAGTCCTGGGAGACAGCCCGCCAGCGGGGCGTTGGAGACTACCGACCGGAGCATCTGTTCACCCTGAAGCAGTCACTGGAGGGATATCGCTACTACCAGAAGCTGATCCTGGAGTTGGATCAGGGGAGTGAGCTTTACCGCATTGCCGGCGTCGATCTCACCGACATCCCCGGCGTCAGCGCAGCCACCGCGCAAGTCATCCTTACCGAGATCGGCACCGATGTCAGCCGGTTTCGTAATGCCTCGGCCTTCGCCTCATGGCTTGGCCTCTGCCCGGAAAA
>JBEKYF010000003.1:0-75491 GCA_049511255.1 Terriglobales bacterium
GTGCATGTTGCTTTGGGGCACTCCAGGCAGCGCTGCGCTTCCTGCCGCGCCAGTTCCTCGGAATAGCCCAGGTTCACTTCGGTGAAATTGGTGGCACGCTCCAGCGGGGACTGCTCCGGCATATGCTGGTGGGGCAGCTTCATCCGCTCTTTCAGGGACAGAGGATTCAACGAGGCTTGTTTAGGGGGCTGCTTGGCGGGTTCTGTCACTGGCCGTCTCCTTGCAGCGCGCATGCGCCGATCTGTCCGGTACGAACGGACTTGACCTGCGACTCGGTCTCGCGCTGGAATTCTTCCATCGACTTCTGCTCCGCTGCCCGGTACATCGAATTGCGCTGCACCAGCACGGCGAAATCCACGCGGTGCGCATCGAACTCGGGGCCGTCCACGCAGGCGAACTCGCTCTTTCCGTCGATCAGCACGCGGCAGCCGCCGCACATGCCGGTGCCGTCGATCATGATCGGGTTCAGGCTGACGATGGTGCGGATGTGCTCTTTCCGCGTCATTTCCGCCACCGCTCTCATCATGGGGATGGGACCGATCGCCAGCACCAGATCAATGCGCGTGCCGTTCTCGATCAACTGCCGCAACTTGTCCGTGACGAAGCCCTTGTCGGCATAGGTTCCGTCATCGGTCGTAATCATCAGCGCATCGCTGACCTCGCGCAGTTCCTTCTCCAGAATGACCAGCTCTTTGTTGCGCGCGCCGACGATGGAGATCACGCGATTGCCGGCATGTTTCAGCGCCGCCGCCGTTGGATAAGCCATCGCCGTACCCACGCCGCCGCCCATCACCACTACGGTGCCGAACTCCTTGATTTCCGACGGTTTCCCCAGCGGCCCCACCACATCCAGGATGCTGTCGCCAGCATTCAGCGAATTGAGCAGGTTGGTGGTCTTACCGGCCGATTGCACCACAATGCGAATCGTGCCGCGCTCCGGGTCGGAGTGTTCGATGGTGATTGGAATGCGTTCACCCTGTTCGTACAGCCGCAGGATTACGAACTGTCCCGGTTTTTGTTTATGTGCAATGCGCGGCGCCTCGATAACGAACCGCTTGATGCCGGGCGCCAGGAACTCAGCGTGCAGGATTTTGAACATGTGTTCGTGTGACTTTCCTTATAGGATATTGTCCAGAACGCGAAGCCAAGCGGCTGTGACATGCGTCACACGTGAGCGCGAGCGAGATCACGCGTCGCACTGACACATGCCTTGCCGCGCCAATCAACTGTGGGCTCGTCATACGTGGGCTAGTCATACCTGGACGTGCTGCAGCCCCTTCACCGCTCTCATGTACTGGGCGCGCTCGAAGGCTCCGGGATCGGCGCAGCGGAGCTGGCTCATACTGCCTTGCATCTGTTGCACAGATTCATATTCGTGTTCTTCCATCCACTCTCGAACGCCTTGTTCAATATGACGTAGATGCCCGATTCCATGGCGCAATAGAGCAGAGCACAGCATGGTCACATCAGCGCCAACCATGAGCAGCTTGATTACGTCCTCGCGGCCATGCACGCCGGTGGTCGCCGCCAGGTTGGCCCGGATGCGGCCATAAAGAATGCCGATCCAGGTCAGTGGCAGCCGTAACTCATGCGCGCTGCTGAGAAGCACATTGGGCTTGATTTCTAATTCTTCCAGGTCAATATCGGGCTGGTAGAAGCGGTTGAACAGCACCAGGCCGTCTGTGCCCATCTGATCCATTCGCTTTGCCACATTGGCCAAATTGCTGAAAAAGGGACCGAGCTTGGCGGCTACCGGGATGTGAACCGAAGTCTTTACTTCTCGGAGAATGTCAAGGTAGGCCTCCTCGATGTCGGAACCTGAGATCTCCATGTTGGTCGGAACGAAGTAGAGGTTGCACTCGATGGCGTCAGCTCCGGCTTGCTCGACCTGCTTGGCATACTTGGTCCAGCCGCCCAGGGTCGCGCCGTTGAGGCTGGCGATAATCGGAATGTTCACTGCGTCCTTTGCTTTGCGAATGTGATTCAGATAGCCTTCGGGGCCGGTGTTGAATTCGCTGGTGTGCGGAAAGTAAGTCAGTGACTCGGCAAAGCTCTCCGTGCCGGCATTGAGATGGAGTTCCAGCTCAAGCGCTTCCTTGTGGAGTTGTTCTTCGAACAGCGAATAGAGCACGACGGCCGAGGCGCCGGCATCTTCGAGGCTACGGATTCCGCTGATTTCATGCGAGAGCGGGGATGCGGAGGCGACCAGCGGCGTGCGCAGCTGCATGCCAAGATACTTCGTGCTTAAATCCATGATGTTCCCTCTTGCATGATCTTCCCTCTTGTTAGTGCGAGCCGCTATTTCCCCGTTTCCACCGGCACGGGCGGATCGTGAGGCTTCTCCGCCGGGGCCACAGCCTGCTCTGGTTTGCGCTGCGCCAGGTACTCGTACAGATGATAGCGAGTCTCTGCATCCTGCTGCGCCTCCTGCCACAGGAGTTTGGCGTGTTCAGGGTTGCTCTTGAGCAGCATTTTGAAGCGCGTCTGCTGCTGCAGGAAGTCACGAACTTTGCGCGTGGGAGTGCGGGAATCGAGTAGCAACGGATTCTCACCCGCGAGGCTCCGCTCCGGGTTATACCGGTAGAGCAGCCACTCGCCGGAATCAACCGCCACTTTCTGGTCTGACATCGCCGTCGTCATGTCGATGCCGTGCGCGATGCAATGAGAATAGGCAATGATGAGGCTGGGGCCGTCATAGGCTTCTGCTTCCAGGAATGCCTTGAGTGTGTGTTCGTCCTTGGCGCCCATGGCAACGCTTGCTACATAGACATAGCCGTAGCTCATGGCCATCATCCCCAGGTCTTTCTTTTTCGTCGGTTTGCCGCCCGCTGCGAACTTGGCCACTGCCGCGCGCGGCGTGGCCTTCGAGGCCTGCCCGCCGGTGTTGGAATAAACCTCGGTGTCGAGCACCAGCAGATTTACGTTGCGTCCGCTGGCCAGTACGTGGTCCAGACCTCCGTAACCGATGTCGTAAGCCCAACCGTCGCCGCCGACGATCCAAACGCTCTTCTTCACCAGCATGTCGGCGACAGCCAGCAGTTGTTTGGCTTCCGGGGAGTTCAGACCCTGTAGTTTTTCCTTCAGCAGCTCGACGCGCTGCCGCTGCTCGAAGATGTCTGCCTCGTCTTTCTGAGGCGACGTGAGCAGAGCGGCTGCAAGGTCTCCGCCTATTGTTGCCGCGAGCCGGTGCACCAGCTCACGGGCGAATTCGGTCTGCTTGTCAATGGAGAGCCTGAAACCAAGTCCGAACTCAGCATTGTCTTCAAACAGAGAATTCGACCATGCCGGCCCGCGGCCGTCGGCATTCTTCGCCCAAGGCGTAGTCGGCAGGTTCCCGCCATAGATCGAAGAGCAGCCGGTCGCATTGGCGATCACCGAACGATCTCCAAAGAGCTGAGACACCAGCTTCAGATATGGCGTTTCGCCGCATCCGGAACAAGCTCCCGAGAATTCAAACAAAGGCTCCTGCACCTGTTGCTGGCGGATATTCGTGACTTTGATTTTTCGGCGATCAAGCTCTGGAATCTTGAGGAAGAAGTCCCAATTTTCCCGCTCCGACTCGCGCAGCGGCGGTTGCGCCACCATGTTGATCGCTTTCAGGCGGGTCTCGCTCTTGTTCTTTACGGGACAGATATCGACGCAGATGCCGCATCCGGTGCAGTCTTCGGGCGCAATCTGGATGGTGTACTGCAGACCCTTCCATTCCTTGTCGCGCACTTCGGTAGACTTGAAGGTCGTGGGCGCGCCCTCTAGCTCCTTTGAGTCGTAGACCTTGATGCGGAGCACGGCATGTGGGCAGACCATCGCGCACTTGCCGCACTGAATACAGATCTTCGTATCCCACACAGGAATCTCGAGCGCGATGTTGCGCTTTTCCCATTTGGCGGTGCCGGTGGGGAAAGTTCCATCGACTGGGAACGCGCTCACGGGTATCTCATCGCCGTGGCCGGCGTAGATCACGCCGAGCACATCGCGCTCAAACTCGGGCGCCCGCGGAGAGAACGCGGGCGGCATTTCGGTGTGGCTCGTGACCTTCTCGGGCACGCTGACTTCGAACAGGTGGGCCAGTGTTTCATCTACGGCGCGCAGGTTTTGCTGTACTATCTCGTCACCCTTTTTGCCGTAGGTGTCGCGGATGGACTGGCGAATGGCTTCAATCGCTTGTTCGCCAGGCAGGACCTTGGAGATGGCGAAGAAGCAGGTCTGCAGAATGGTATTCATGCGCGAGCCCATGCCGGTGTCGCGCGCTACCTGATAGGCGTCAATGATGAAAAACCGGGCCTTCTTGGCGATCAGTTGCGTCTGAACTTCGCGCGGCAGTTGGTCCCATACTTGGTCCTTATTAAACGGACTATTGAGCAGGAAAACGCCGCCCGGAACCAGCGCGCTGAGCATGTCGTAGCGCTCGAGGAAAATCCATTGATGGCAAGCCACGAAGTTGGCCTTCGAAATCAGGTAGCTGGATCGGATCGGCTGCGGCCCGAAACGCAGATGCGAGACCGTCATCGCGCCCGACTTCTTGGAGTCGTAGACGAAATACCCTTGCCCGTAGTTTTCCGTGTTTTCGCCGATGATCTTGATCGAGTTCTTGTTCGCGCCCACCGTACCATCCGCGCCCAGGCCGTAGAACATGGCTCGTACCACGCTTTCGGGCTCGACGGAAAAATCGGAATCATAATCCAGACTCGAGTGGCTCACGTCGTCTTGAATGCCGACAGTGAAGTGGTCCTTGGAACTGGGTTTCGTCGCCGCCAGGTTGTCGTAAACGGCTTTGACCATCGCCGGCGTGAATTCCTTTGAAGAGAGACCGTAACGTCCGCCGATTGTTTCCGGAGCGGCCTTCAGCTTTCCATAGCCCAGCTTGATTCCTTCCTGAATCGCGCTGACCACGTCCAGATAAAGCGGCTCCCTCCCGGCGCCAGCTTCCTTGGTGCGATCAAGAACCGCAATCTTACGCACGGTCGGGGGAAGCGCCTCGAGGAATCGCTGGACGGAAAATGGGCGGTACAGCCTGACTTTCAGCAAGCCAACTTTCTCGCCGCTGCGGTTTAGATAGTCCACCGTCTCGTGGGCGGTCTCTGCCCCGGAGCCCATCATGACCATCACGCGCTCGGCATCGGGCGCGCCCACGTAGTCGAACAGGTGATACGAACGCCCCACGACCTCGGAAAATTTATCCATCACCGCCTGCACCTTGTCCGGGCAGGCTTCGTAGTAAGGACTGCAGGCTTCGCGCGCCTGAAAGTAGACGTCAGGATTTTGCGCGGTGCCGCGCAACACGGGATGGTCCGGAGAAAGCGCTCGCTGCCGGTGCTCAATGACACGATCCATGTTGATGAGGGCGCGCATGTCGTCTTCGGCGAGCAGTTCGATCTTGTTGACTTCATGCGAAGTGCGGAAGCCGTCAAAGAAATGCAGGAAAGGAATACGGGTTTCGAGACTGGCCGCATGCGCGATGAGCGCCAAGTCCATGGCCTCCTGGACCGAGTTTGACGAGAGCATCGCGAATCCCGTGGTTCTGCAGAACATCACATCCGAGTGGTCGCCAAAAATCGAGAGAGCGTGGGTTGCAACCGTGCGCGCGCTGACGTGAAATGCCGTAGGCGTAAGTTCGCCTGCGATCTTGTTCATGTTGGGGATCATCAGCAGCAGGCCCTGCGACGCAGTGAAGGTCGTGGCCAGGGCTCCGGTCTGCAGCGCGCCATGAACCGCACCGGAAGCGCCGCCTTCGCTTTGCATTTCGATCACATGGGGCACGGTGCCCCAGATGTTGGGTACACCTTCCGAAGACCATTCGTCCGCCCATTCGCCCATGTTCGACGATGGCGTGATGGGATAAATGGCGATGACCTCATTGAGGCGGTATGCGACATATGCGACTGCCTCGTTGCCGTCCATGGTCTTGAACTTGCGCTTCATGACATCTCCTTCTGAACTTCTCCGTGACTCCGACAACCTTTCTTCAGGGAACGGTCATATAAAGCATGACCGAACAACGTGATATTGTCGCGAACCCGGCTCACAGGAACGTGTGACCCAGGTCACAAAAGGGAAAAATGAGAGGCGGGAACGATTGGAACTTAGAACGATGCCGATTGCGGTTTCTGCAATCCCGTCACAATCGCCTGAAGGGTTCACAGGTCCAGGTAAGCTTGGATCGAAGTTAGATATTCACCCGTGCGAACACGAAAGCCAATGCGCTTCATGATGACTTGCATCGCTATGTTGTCAGGCAATATTTCCGCGGACACCCGGCTTAACTTCTCATCCCGGGCAATCTGGACGACACGGCGGAGTAGTTCATATCCCAAGCCCAGATTTTGACACTGATCTGAAACCAGCACCGCGACTTCCGCTTCATTCCTGGCGTGAAGCTTGTTCATACGCCCAACGCCGATGATCCGGCGCTCGCCCGTGCCGGGATCGGTGCGCTCGGCGACCAGCGCCATTTCGCGGTCGTAATCGCCGAAACAGATACGCAACAGTCGCTCATGCGCCACTCGCCGACTCAGGCTGAGGGAACAGAAGTAGCGCAAATAGACGCTCTGATCGGAAAGCGTCTCGTGAAACTTAACCATCAGCGGTTCGTCTTCGGGCCGGATCGGGCGGATGGTAACCTGATTTCCATCCTTCATTGTCCAGGACGAAACATACTGCAAGGGATAGGGACGAATCGCGGGCTTGGGCAACTGGTCGAGGGTTACGCCTGGCCCGTGCAATACGATTCTGGCATCGAGGGCCAGCAGGCGCTCCGGTGAAGCCAGCAGAGGATTGATGTCAATTTCCGCAATCCACCGCCGTTCGAGCACGAGCTGACTGAAGCGGACTAACAGGTTCTCCAGAGCCGTCATGTTGACCGGCTTGCGTCCGCGGATTCCCTGGAGCGCGGTGAAGATTCGGGTTTGCTCCATCAATCTCTGCGCCAGCGTCGTGTTCAGTGGTGGAAGCGCCAGGGCGTGGTCGCGATACACTTCGACCAGTTCGCCACCAGAACCGAAGAGAATGACTGGCCCAAACTGTGGGTCCACGCTGCTGCCGAGGATTAACTCGTAGCCATCGAGCTTCACCATCGGCTGCACGGTTACGCCAGAAAATGCAATGCCGGAGAATTGGTCCTTGCCGGCCTTCTCCGCAACCGAAGACTCGATGGCGCGATAGGCAGAGCGAACCGCCGCTTCATCTTGCAAGTTCAGTTTGACTCCGCCAACATCCGTCTTGTGCGTGATGGTTTCGGATAAGACTTTCAGCACCACCGGAAAGCCAAGTTCGGAAGCAATCGCAACCGCCTCATCCTCGCTGGCCGCAGCGCGCGTCTCAACCGTCGGGATCCCGTAAAGCGACAACAACTGCTTCGATTCCAACTCGGTGAGCAGAACGCGGCCCTGCCTTCGCGCATTCTGAATGATTTGCCCGACCTGATTGCGGGATACGCTCTTCAATTCAGACTGGTCAGCCAATGCGGGCGTCTCGTACAGTCCGCGCAGGTTGTACGTGTACCGCCACATGTAGGTGAAAGCCCGCGCGGCCGTGTCGGGATATGGGAACGTCGGAATGCCCGCCGAATTCAGGACGGCTTCGCCGGCAGCAACGCTGTTTCCTCCCATCCAACTGGCGAGCACGGGCTTGCCATATTCTTTGGCGTAAGGTTTCAAGCGTTCTGCAACCTGCAAAGGATCGGCCATGGCTTGCGGAACAAGGATGACCAGGAGTCCATCGCTGTTCGGGTCCTGCGAAGCAATTTCGAGGGCGCGAGCATAATGCTCGGAATCGGTATCGGCAAGAACATCAATCGGATTGTTATGGCTCCAGTGGGCAGGAAGAAACTCATCCAGGCGCCGCAGGCTCTCTGGAGAAAGCTCGGCCAGTTCTCCGCCATTGGCCACCAGCGCGTCCGTGGCCAGGACCCCGGGGCCGCCCGCATTGGTCAGAATCGTAAGCCGCGGACCCTTGGGGCGAGGCTGTCTGCCGAGTACTTCCGCCATATAGAAAAGGTCCGCGATATTGTGTACCCGCAAAACTCCCGACCGGCGAAAGGCTGCGTCCAGCACTTCATCGCTACCCGTGAGCGCGCCGGTGTGCGAGGCGGCAGCCCGCGACGCTGCTGCCGAGCGGCCGGCTTTGATCACGATGATCGGCTTGCGGAGTGCGACTTCACGCGCTGCCGACAAGAACGACCGCGCATCTCCCACCGATTCCATGTAGATCAGGATGCTTTTCGTGTGCGGGTCATCGCCAAAGTAGTAGATCAAATCGCCCCAACCAACATCCAGCATCGAGCCGGTAGAAACGATCGCGCTGAAACCAACTTGTTCGCGGGCGCTCCAGTCGAGGATCGCCACCAAAAGCGCTCCACTTTGACTCAGGAACGCGACGCTGCCCGCCTTGGGCGCCTCTTTGACGAAAGTGGCATTCAACCCGGTCGTCGGGTTCATAATGCCCAGGCAGTTGGGGCCAATCAACGGCATGGAACTGCGCCGCAACTGTTCTTGAATTTGCTCCTCGAGTGCAGCGCCTTCCGCGCCACGCTCCCGGAATCCAGCCGAAATCACAATCGCCGAGCTGGTGCCCGCATCCACACACTCTCCAATGATCTGCGGGACCGTCGTCGCCGGGGTGGCAACTATCGCCAAATCCACATGTCCAGGGATGTCGCGAATGCTCGCGTACGTTTTGAGCCCCAGCACTTCCGGATGCTTCGCATTGACGGCATACACTTTTTCTTGAGACTTACCGCGCAGCAGGTTCTCCAGAACGGCGAGGCCTACGGTGCCGGGACGACTGGTGGCGCCGATGACGGCCACCGAGCCTGGAGCGAACATTGCATCGAGGCCGTATCTCTCGGGTACTGTCTTTTTGTCTTCATTCGGCGGTCGTCCCACGAGACCAGCCTCGGTCGAACCCATAAAAGCTCCTCATCTCTCAATCGTGCCGCGACGAAAAACCGCCTCTCGCGACGAAAAACCGCCTCTCAAGGATAGACCATCGGCGAATGTTTAGCAGTTCGTGCGCGAATGGGATTTCGTATCGGGGCAAGCTTTACGGGCTGCGGAAAAAACTTGAGCTTCCTATCGGGGCACGGCTATAGCGATGCCGTAAAGTCATGCAGCAGCTCCGGCAAGCACGACAATCATTGCGTTTTCGGGTTTGATCTGCAACCGTCCCCGTTGCCAGAAACCGACAAAGGTTGGCCAACTTCCACTCGTTCAGCCGCCTGCACGCGTGATTCAAAGCGCTGTTCCACCGAGAGCGCGCGAGACACCAGGCATAGCCCCTTGGCCTTGTGTAAGAGCTTGATGGCCCGTGCCCGTTCCTCTTCTTGCGGAATCATCAGGTTCGCGCGAATGAACACTTCGCCAAAGCTGTATCCCGTGTCCGCCTTGCCTACCGTGCCCTCGACTTCCACCTGCAGGTCGGTGTACTCAAACTTCGAATATTCTGCGAGTGTCCGGAAGGTAGTCGTATAGCAACTGGCGATCGCGCAGAGCAGCAAGTCCTCAGGTGTCCACCTGCCTTCCAAGCCGCCAAAAGCAGGCGGGGAAGTGAAATGGATCGCGTTCGGCGCGGAACTGGATTTTGCAAGGCCAGTCCGGCCCGAGGCCCACCATGCAACTACTCGAAACTGATGTGCTTCTTCCATGGTGTTTAGCACCCTCCTTAGTAGTTCCGCATTTCAAAGCCGCCAGGAGATCAAGACCTCAGTAGAAAAATTCGAAGGCAGCCGGCATCAACTGGACTCTGATAGATTTTCCGCGCAGAAGGGCTGCCGGGGCCATGCTTGAAGTCACGGCATTTCGTGATCCTGATCACATCAGTGATACAATTTCTGCGGAAGGCCGATTCCGAATGCGCGCGCCCTACGGGCTGAATATCCTCGATAACTGCCTCACCTGCCCGATGCGGGAGGAACATCTCTTCTGCAATCTGCCTCCTGCCGCGGTGCAGAGGTTGAATGAGATCAAATCCACCGCAGTCTACCCAAAATCCGCCATGCTGTTTATCGAGGGACAGCAGCCACGCGGGATATTTGTGCTTTGCACGGGGAAAGCGAAGCTTTCAACGTCATCGGCTGGGGGCAGAACCGTCATCACCAAAATCTCCGAAGCGGGAGATGTTCTTGGGCTCAGCGCCACGATTTCCAATCGGCCTTACGAAGTGACCGCCGAGATGATCGAGCCTGGCCAGGCAAATTTCATTACCCGGGATGCCTTGCTGCACTTCATGCGTGAATATGGAGAAGTGGCGCTGCGAGTGGCGGAGCAATTGAGCCGCAACTACTACGCGGCGTATGAAGGGATCCGCACCCTGGGACTCACCAACTCCCCTTCAGCGAGATTCGCACAATTGCTGCTCGGATGGTCCAATACAGCGGGCAACGGGAATAATATGCAGGTGAAGCTGGCGCTTACGCATGAGGAAATCGCCGAAATGATCGGCACGACCCGTGAAACCGTCAGCCGCTTGTTCTCTGATTTCAAGAAACGGCAATTGGTGCAGTTGAAGGGCGCCACTCTGGTCATCCGCAATAAAGCCGCGCTGGAAAAAATGGTCAACTCCTGACAGCCGGGACTTTCCGTGTTTGCGCTATTCCGGAACGCAGCCGACCTGCACCCACTATCGCCCTTGGGTTGATTCCGTTTCCATCCGGCTGATCTCCCGGCGTAGCCAGTGCCGAAGGGCATCTTCCATCTCTATCTGTGTGCCGGTGCGGTAGAGGGAATCGACCGTCTGACCTTTGTCGTTAAGCGGAATGAATCGGCACGGCACATCTTGCTTGCGGAGTTCCGGGGGAACAAATTGCGTCAGCGCGCATTCGCTGCAGGGATGCGGCCGGGCGGGATCCCTAAAGTTCAGGCAGCTCGGAGAATCTTCAAAAATGTAAGAGGCACGCCAGGGCGCATGTGGCGAGCCGGCATACCCGCCGTCTTCCAGGAATTCCAACTCGAACCGCAGGATTTCAAGAATATCGCGATTCTCATGTGACACGGCCTGACCTCCTCGAAGCATAGCTTGGCGGAGCCCAAGCACGACCCATAGGACGGAAATCACGAAGCTATGTGATCAGAATCACCTGTGATGCGACAGCGTAGAAGCTTGGTTGCGTATTCGAGTTCCCTTGACATCTCTTGCGACCCTTATACCTTATATCTTCTTGTTGGGTGCGCTAGTTTCATTAAGAACTTGGTCCGTGACTGCCTGTTCGTAGCCGACCGAGGCATAATATATTGCTCGATCAAAGAACTGCTCCAGTAACTGCAGCATTTCCAGTTCGCCGAACACCTCCACCGGCCGCTCCAAAACCGATTCCTTCTTGATGAAATCCCACAGATTCTCCTTTGTCAAAACGATCACCCAAATCACCGCGCTCAGAGGCACCCGCTGGCCGGCCCGCCGCGCCCCAATCTGCAAATAGCGTTGCTCAAGGTAGAGTTCATCCTTACCCATGAGCCACTCCCCTAAATGACGGTAGACTTCGTACACCCGTTCTTTCAGTTCTTCAGCTGGGACACTTTGTTGGTAGCTTTGGGTTAACTCGGAATTCTGAACTTGATCAAGCAGGCAAGTGGCCAGCGCTTGGGAGTGGGTCTCGATCAGCCGAACGAGACGATACAACATCATCATGACTGTCCTCCCGTCCGCAACTTCGCTTCCAGTATCAATGCCCGCAGTATCTGCAGCCATGACGGGCGGTACAGTCGCCTGTGATAAGGATCACGAAGGAATGCCCCCTGCCCAGCAGTTTCCTGCCGCTCCCGGGCGACTTGAAGATGCTTGACGCGGCCTGCCCGTCAAATAGTATTTAGTATTGTGGTCCGACCACAAAACAGCTGGCGGCGAGAAGCTGGCGGTTGTGGCCGCACAATTGGGCCGTAGCTACCAAACGAAGGGAAGGAACTTAGCATGGCAATAGCGAGCACCAATCCAGCGACCGGCAAAGTCGTGAAGAGTTTTGAGCCTCTTACCGGGGCGCAAATTGAGCAGAAGTTGCAGCTCGCGGCCTCCGCGTTCCGAAGCCATCGGCGGACTTCGTTCCCGGAACGTGCTACCAGGATGATGCGCGTGGCTGAGATTTTGGAAAAGGAAAAAGACGAGTGCGCCCATTTGATGACGCTCGAAATGGGCAAGCCGCTGAAGGCCGCCGTGGCCGAGGCGCTCAAGTGCGCATCAGGTTGCCGCTACTATGCGGAGAACGCAGAGAAATTTCTAGCGGACGAAATTGTGGAAACTGGGGCGAAGCGCAGCTTCATCCGCTATCTGCCGATTGGCCCCATCCTGGCGGTCATGCCGTGGAACTTTCCTTTTTGGCAGGTGTTTCGTTTTACCGCGCCGGCACTGATGGCGGGTAATGTCGGGCTGTTGAAGCATGCTTCGAACGTTCCGCAGTGCGCGCTGAAGATTGAGGACATAGTTCGCCGCGCCGGTTTTGCCGAAGGCGTGTTCCAGACGCTGCTGATCGGCTCGGGGCCGGTCGATGGCATCCTGAACGACCCTCGTGTGGTCGCCGCGACGTTAACCGGCAGCGAGCAGGCGGGGATTCAAGTCGGAGTCTCCGCCGCCAAACGAATCAAGAAAGTCGTGCTGGAACTGGGCGGCAGCGATCCTTTCATCGTGATGCCCAGCGCCGATCTGGATGCGGCTGCGGCAACTGCGGTCGATGCGCGGATTCAGAACAATGGTCAGTCGTGCATCGCGGCCAAGCGCTTCATCGTGGCGGAAAAAATTGCCGAAGAGTTCGAGCGCAAGTTTGTCAAACGCATGCAGGACTTGCGCGTGGGTGATCCGTTCGATGAAAGCACGCAGCTCGGTCCGCTGGCCAACGCCGACGCTGTTACTTCTCTTGATTCCGATGTGAAAAAAACTGTGGCCGCGGGAGCGCGGGTGCTCACCGGTGGCCATCCCCTGGACCGTCCCGGCAACTTCTACGCGCCGACGGTGCTGACCGATATTCCGAAAGATTCGCCGGCTTACAAGGAAGAATTGTTTGGTCCCGTGGCGTCAATTTTTCGCGTGAAGGATGTGGATCAAGCCATCCAGATTGCCAACGACAGCCGCTTCGGGTTGGGCGCCAGCGCATGGACCAACGATCCGGCGGAAACGGAAAGGTTCATCAACGAACTCGCGGCCGGCATGGTCTTCCTGAACAAGATGGTGGTTTCTGATCCGCGCCTGCCTTTCGGTGGCGTGAAGCATTCAGGCCACGGGCGCGAACTTTCCGAGCATGGGATCCGCGAGTTTGTGAACATCAAGACGGTTTGGGTCCAGTAGCTTTTAAGCAGGTGCCTGCGGATTCGTCTTCGTCGGTGAAGAAGTAGTTCGCACTTCAACTTGCACGTCAAGCCGAATTCATTCGCGAAAGGGAATTGTATGGCCAAACTTGGATTCATCGGTCTCGGTGTGATGGGCGGCAACATGGTAGCCCGCCTGCTCGAAAAAGGGCACACGGTGACCGGCTACAACCGGACGCGCTCCAAGGCGCAGTGGTTGATCGACAAGGGGATGAAGTTTGCGGAGTCTCCGAAGGCCGTGGCGGCTGCGTCGGATGTGACGTTTACCATGGTGACGAACGCCGCCGCGCTCGCGGCAGTGACGGAAGGCCCGGACGGATTGCTCGCTGGCATTGGCCCTGGCAAGTTCCACATTGACATGAGCACCGTAAGCCCCGAAGTGAGCCGCGCGCTGGCTGCGAAAGTTCGCGAGAAGGGTGCCGACATGGTGGACGCGCCGGTTTCGGGCAGCGTCATCACGCTGCGGCAGGGCAAGCTCTCCGTGATGGTCGGTGGCCGCAAAGAAACTTTCGAGTGCCTGAAGCCGTTGCTACTTGATATTGGGCCAAAGGTGACGTATGTCGGCGACAACGGCTTGCGCTGGCCATGAAGATTGCCGTGAACCTGAGCCTGGCCGTGCAAATGCTGGCTTTTTCCGAAGGCGTGCTGCTGGCGGAGAAGAGCGGGATTCCGCGCGAAGTCGCGGTCGATGTTCTGATTCACAGCGCGATCGGGTCGCCCATGATTCAGTACCGCGGTCCTTTCGTCCTGCAGCAACCGGAAGAAGCGTGGTTCGACGTCAACATGATGCAGAAGGATATGCTTCTTGCGATGGAGGTGGGCCGCAAGCTGAATGTTCCGGTTCCCACCACCGCCATCAGCAACGAATTCCTCACGGCCGCGCGCGGAATGGGCTGGGAGAAACTGGACTTTGCCGTCATGTTCGAAGTTTTGGCGCGCATGTCGGGCGTTCAAGAATGACGACTGCCGCACGGTCGAGAGAAGCTTCAGGAAAACTCGATTTGCGGCTCCGCCTTAGAATCTCAGTCCGCATATTCGCAGCCCCGCTGTTGCTCGCGATGCTGGCCACGCTCTCGCAGCCGGCCGCGGCGCAGGGAGGGCCGCCCTTTATCACCGACGACCCCGGCACTCCCGGCGACGGCAACTGGGAGATCAACGCCGCGCTCTACACCGAGCGCCATCCTACCGAGCGCATTTACAACGCTCCCATCCTTGACATCAACTACGGCCTTGGTTCCCGCATCCAGCTCAAGTACCAGGTGCCGTACCTCGTGGTTGGGGACAACGGCGACCCAACTCGCATCGGCTTGGGCAAGTCGCTGGCGGGCGTGAAGTGGCGCTTCTATGAGAATAATGAGAAGGGGCTCGAGGTCTCGACCTATCCCCAGCTCGAGTTCAACAATCCCACATCCTCGCTGCAGCGCGGACTCGTCGACTACGGCACCCGGTTCTTTCTTCCCATCGAGGTAACCAAGAAGGTTGGGCCGTTCGAGATCAATCCTGAAGCCGGCTATTGGTTCGCCAGCAACAAGGGCGCAGCCTGGGCCACTGGCGTGGTGGTAGC
Organism: Terriglobales bacterium; assembly: GCA_049511255.1. GTDB lineage: Bacteria > Acidobacteriota > Terriglobia > Terriglobales > Acidobacteriaceae > Acidiflorens. The sequence goes on from JBEKYF010000003.1 coordinate 14,848, forward strand.
TGGGGAGGTCAGCAAGCGGCTGGAGCTGGATGGCGAGTTGTATGCCACTGCCAACACCAATGGTTCCAACCACTGGGACAGCTTTGATGGCGGAGGCCGCTACAAGCTGGGAAAGCACTTCGTGCTGCTGTTCATGGCCGGCCGCAGCTTCCGCGGCCCGGCGAGCGGCCAGCCGCAATTTTTCGGCTATTTGGGAATGCAGTTCCTGTTTTCCACGAAGCACAAGAAGGAAAGCCCGGCCGAGACCAGCCCGTAACCGAGCCGCAATCAGCGCAGGTACGCTTGACGTTCACAAGAAGACTCCAATACATTCAAGAGCCGGGATCGATCCGATCCGCAAGCTATTTTCCGAATCCAAACTGATTTTGACGAGGCTCTCGTGGCATGACCATTAAAAAGAACGCGGTCAACAAAACGACTCTAAGGCAAAAAGCACAGTTAATGTCGGGTTCAGAAATTGAACGCACGCTGGTGCGACTCGCTCATGAAATTCTGGAAAAAAACGGCGGCGTCGATGGCTTGGGACTGGTCGGAATCCGCCGTCGCGGAGTTCCCATCGCCGAGCGGTTGGGCAAAATGATTCAGCAGGTCGAAAAAAAGAAAGTTCCCGTGGGCACGCTCGATATCACGTTCTATCGGGATGACCTTTCGACACTGGGGCCCAAGCCCGTGGTGCAGGAAAAGGAAATCGGTTTTTCGATCGAGGGTAGGAAGATCGTACTGGTCGACGACGTGCTTTATACCGGCCGCACCACGCGCGCTGCCCTCGACGCCCTTTTTTCGCATGGCCGCCCGAGCCTGGTGCAGTTGCTGGTGCTGATTGATCGCGGCCATCGCGAATTGCCAGTCGAGGCCACGTTCATAGGTCGAACCGTGCAGACGACCGACAGTGAAGTAATCGAGGTCAAGTTGACCGAGATCGATGATGCGGACAAAGTTCTTCTGATGGAGCGGTGAGATCCCTGTCCGTGTGGGGACGGGCGCCCTCGCCCGTCCAAGCCGAGCGCAAGCTCGGCAGTTGCCTGTAGTCACAGCAACTCCGGCTTCGCTCTACCCCTTGCCTCTTTCACTCCACTCCGTGTCAAACCGCGCCCGGTCATAGAAAGATTTCTGCGTTCCCACTCCAGTCGTCGAAAGGCCAGCATAAAGGTTGGCGCGCTTGACGGCTTCCCGCTCCGGCAAACCCTCGCCAAGGAAGGTAGCGAAGCTGCCAATAAAAGCGTCACCGGCTCCGGTGCTATCCACGCTCTTCACGTTAAACGCAGGCACGTGCTCCGTGCCTTCACTTCCGGCAAGCAGCGAACCATTCGCACCCAGAGTGATAATCACTCGCCGAATGCCGCTGGCAAGAAGCTTGCCCGCGCAGCGCTTGGCATCGTCGAGATTGCGCACCGGCATGCCGGAAATCGCCTCTGCCTCACTTTCATTGGGAACAAAGTAATCGAGATCCGCAACCAAGTTGATGTCGATAGGCTGCGCCGGCGCCGGGTTCAAGATGCAGCGGATACCGTTTCGTCGCGCAAACTTGATGGTGTAGTACACGGTCTCCAGCGGAATCTCGAACTGAAGAACGATACAGTCGGCGCTCTTCAGCGTATCCGCCGCGGCATCCACGTCGGCAGGTCTCAATTCGTCATTTGCGCCTTTGACGACGATGATCCGATTCTGCCCGGAAGGATCGACAAAGATAGGCGCCACTCCGCTGGAAATGCCCGTTACCTGGCGCACATGCGTGGCATCGATACCCAGTTTTTCAAAGTTCCTGATGGTTGACGGACCGAACAGATCGTCCCCGACTCGCGCCACCATGAACACGTCGGCTCCGCAGAGCCGGGCGGCGACCGCCTGATTCGCGCCTTTTCCTCCAAAGCCTAGATCAAACTTCTGGCCAAAAATGGTTTCCCCCGGCTTCGGAAACTGGTCTGAGAACGTGGTCAAATCAACATTGGCACTGCCCACAACCGCGATGCGAGGACGCTTGACCATAATTTTCTCGTTGCAGCCGGCGCGTTCAAATAGCGGCGCGGCTTTGAAGTGAGGAAGGCAGAGTTTAGTCAGTCGATCGTTGCGCGTCAACCGGCGCAGGGCCGACGTGTCATACCACCAGAGAAATGTCTCCTGGTTACAACTTGAGTGACGGCGCCCTCATTCATCTGGCGTCCGCCCACGCTCTTGGGTATTCTCTTGGAGATGGCCACCGTTTCGTTGAGCGAACTGTTGGGCTCGACCGTGTATGACGCCTCCGGCGCGGCCAGCGGCCGTGTGCGGGAGGTGGCGCTTGCCCCGCAGGAGGACCGCATGCGCGTTGCCCTGCTGATCGTCAAAACGCCCGCAGGAAACCGCATGTTGCCTTTGACTTCCGTTTCCAGAATTAATGGCGGCGTTCGGGCCTCCACCGCTGCCGCGGAATGGACCCCGGCCGATGGCTCCGAAGGATTGTTGTTGCTCAGCCGCGACCTGCTGGATCAGCAGGTGATTGACGTGCACGGCCGCAAAGTGGTGCGCGTGAACGACGTGGATTTCTATCACGACGTCGCGCACGATCATGCCGTTTTAAAAGTTGGCGGTGTGGACGTTGGCGCGCGGGGCGCCATTCGCCGCCTCCTCAAAGGGATGGTCCCGGCGGTTGCCCTTCGCGCCTTGCTGCTGCGGATTCCTCCCCGCGACATTCCCTGGGACTTCGTGGATCTCATCGAGACTGACCCCGCGCGGCGCGTCAGGCTGAAGATTTCGCATGAACGGCTGGGCAAACTCCATCCGGCGGACATTGCCGACATTGTGGAAGAGTTGGCTCCCGATGAGCGTGAAGCAGTGTTCGAAACGCTGGACGAGGACGTCGCCGCCGGCGCCTTGGAAGAGCTCGAACCCAAGGTGCAGAAATCGGTCTTGGAATCGCTCGATTCCGACCGGGCCGCCGACATCGTCGAGGAGATGGAACCCGACGCGGCTGCCGACCTTTTGGGTGACCTCTCCGATGAGCGGACGGAAGAAATCCTGGTGCAGATGCAGCCCGAAGAGCGCCAGGAAGTCAGTGAGCTGCTCGAGTTCAAAGAGAACTCTGCTGCCGGCCGCATGACCACCGAGTTCATTGCACTGCCGGTGACGGCCACCGCTAACGACGCGATCGAGGCCATGCGTACTTTCGAAGGCCGCATGGAAAACATGAGCACCATTTATCTCACGGATTCTCACGGAACCCTGGCCGGCGCGGTGCCGCTGGTGAAGATCGTTCTGGCACCCCCCTCGACTCCCCTCCTGGCTTTGGGCCAAGAACCTCTCATTTCCTGCCACGAAGACGCGAAAGAGAAGGAATTCGTTGAACTCTTTGACAAGTACAACCTGCTGACCTTGCCGGTGATCGACGAACACAATTACCTGGCGGGCGTGATCACGCCAGACGACGTGATCGCGATGCTGCGCGCAAAACTGTAGCCCCGCTCGTGTGGGGACAGGCGTCCTCGCGAGCCTGCCCTGAGCGAAGTCGAAGGGTCCAAGCCGAGCGAAAGCTCGGCAGCTGCCCGTGGCCCCAGCAATCTCGATTCGCTTTAGCCGCCGAGAGCGGCTCCGGCCGCGAGTTTTTCCGCAGTCCCTCCAGCCGCGTTGGCAACTTCGCACAAAAAAGTTTCTCACTTTTGCAGATTCACCTATCCAGACAGCGCTTTCAGCATTTATTCTGATCGTTCTGTTTTGCCAATTTGATCCTTGCGGCGTGTGCGCATGAGATTCCTCAGAAGGTGGAAATTCCGGATCCTGCTGTTTTTTGCCGTCGTAGGGCCGGGCTTCATCACCGCGAATGTCGACAACGATTCCGGCGGCATCTTCACCTATTCCGCCGCCGGCGCGCAGTTCGGCTACACGCTGCTGTGGACGATGATCCCGATTACGATTGCCCTGATCGTGGTGCAGGAGATGTCCGCCCGCATGGGCGCGGTGACGGGCAAGGGCCTGAGCGATCTGATCCGGGAAGAATTCGGCCTGCGGATTACTTTCCTCATGATGCTCGGCATTCTGATTACAAATTTCGGCAACGTCATCGCTGAGTTTGCCGGTATTGCGGGAAGCATGGAGCTGTTCGGGGTTTCAAAGTACATCTCGGTGCCGATCTGCGCCGTGATCGTCTGGCTGATCGTAGTCAAAGGGCAGTACAAGGGCGTGGAGAAGGTGTTCCTGGCGGCGTCGTTCTTCTACATCACTTACATACTTGCCGGAGTGCTCGCCAAGCCCGCGTGGATGGAGGCCATTAGGGCCACGGTGAAGCCTCCGCAGTTGGCGGCCTTCAAGGAGGACTCCTATCTGTACATGGTGATCGGCGTGGTCGGAACCACGATCGCGCCCTGGATGCAGTTCTATCTGCAGTCGTCGGTCGTGGAAAAAGGAATCACGCGGCGCCAATACAACGCTTCACGGCTCGACGTGATTGTGGGCTGCATCTTCACCGACGTGGTTGCCTGGTTCATCATTGTGGCCTGCGCCGCCACGCTCTACCTGCATGGTCATCGGGACATTCGCGATGCTGCCGACGCCGCCCAGTCGCTCCGTCCCCTGGCGGGCGACTACGCCTACATATTGTTTTCGCTGGGGCTTTTCAACGCGTCACTCTTTGCCGCTTCGATTCTGCCGCTTTCGACGGCCTACACGGTTTGTGAAGGATTAGGTTTCGAGTCAGGCGTGGGCCGCAAATTTTCCGAAGCCCCCGCCTTCTACTGGCTTTATACGGCGCTCATTGCTGCCGGGGGAGCCGTAATCCTGATACCACGGATTCCGCTGGTAAAGATCATCGTGTTTTCGCAAGTGGTCAATGGCGCAGTGTTGCCCTTCGTGCTGATTTTCATGTTGTTTCTGATCAACAAGAAGGAACTGATGGGCGAATACATGAATAAGCCCACCTTCAACATCATCGCCTGGGCGACCACCGTGATTATGATCGCATTGACCGTGCTGCTGGTCTACGGAACCGTGCGCGGCGGGACGGGATAGGGAGGCCATCGTCATCAATTTAAATTGTCATCCTGAGCGAAGCGAAGGACCTGTGCATCTGCCTGCGCGATGCCGCACGTCTTGACAAGGAACTGGCGATGGCGAAGTCTTAAAGTACTTTTCCCGCCGCCAGATCGTTCACCAATCCCAAGTCGGCCTCGAGAAAGTCCAGTTCCAGCAGTTCCTTCCGCGTCGCCCAGCGGATTTCGCGAAAAATTCGGTTCTCAACTTCACCCTGGTAACTGCGCACTTCGAAGAATCGGAGTTCCACCGACCCGCCGCCCGGGTATTCATGGACGATGCGCGCGACCTCCACGCCGACCTCGGCCACAATTCCCAGTTCTTCCTCCAGTTCCCGGCGCATGGCATCGCGAGGCTGTTCGCCTTCTTCGATCTTGCCTCCGGGAAATTCCCATTTGAGCGGCATAGGCTGGTGCCGCGTCCTCTGGCAGGCGAGGATGAGGTCATCTTTCAGGATCAGCGCGGCTACAACTCGTTTCATGTTGCCCAAGTAATGACGTTCAGAAATGTGGGACTACGGGATGATGGCTTACTTGCTCTCCAGTCGCTTGCCCACGAGCCGAGCGCAATATTCAACCAGTTCACAGTCTTCGACGGCAAATGCCGCCAGGAAGTGACTGTCAACATCGAGTTCTCCAACCACCTTGTGGCGCACAAAGACGGGAACTACGATCTCCGACTTGGTTTCGAGCGAGCAGGCAAGATAGCGCCGGTCTTTCTTTACGTCATCCACAACCACCGTCTTCCCCGAAGATGCAGCCGCCCCGCAGATCCCCTGGTTCAGAGGAATGCGGGTGTGCGGAGTCATCGCTCCCTGGTAACATCCCAGCACCAGCATGGGCGGATTGGCTCCAGGTTCAAGCATGTAAAAGCCCACCCAGTTGTACTTCAGCATGTGTTTGTTCAGGAGAACCGTGATGCCTTTCATCAGTTGGTCCGCCGAGCGCGCTTCGGAATTCAAGCGGTCCACTTCCTTGCGCACTTCCTCGATGTTTAATGGATTCGATGTGGTCATGATGCTAATCCTAAACTAAGCCGCCGCGTTTCATCTTCTCCCCGGGACTTCCGTAAGAGAATGCGGCTGGCGCATTACAATCGCTCTGTGTATTCTGCCGAACTTCTCGACCATTTTCAGAACCCGCGAAACGCAGGCGCGGTTGAAGTTCCCGACTCCGTCGCGCGATTGGAAAACCCCGCTTGCGGAGACGTCTTGGAGCTAACGCTCAAATTGGAAGGAAAACGCATCGCCGACATTCGTTTTCGCGCCAAGGGCTGCGTCCCGGCGATGGCCTGCGGGTCGGCCATCACCGAGTTGGTCAAAGGCAAAAATGTAGACGAAGCCCGGCGCCTGAGCCGCGAAGAGTTGGTCCGCAAAGTCGGGGGCCTGCCGCCAGCCTCCGCCCACGCCAGCCACCTGGCCATGGACACGCTCGCCGCGCTCTTGCGAAACCTCTGAGCAAGCTTCCAGTTAGCGTGAAGTCTTAACTTGAAATCTTAATGCCAACCCTGATTCTGAGTTTCGGCTTGGAACCCTACGTTGAACTCCCAGCCTGCGATTGTTGCGCCTCAGCTTCCATGCGCCTTTGTTTCTCAACCCTGATTTGCCTGCGTTCCTCAGATTCGCCCGGCAACAAGCGCTCATTTTCAGGTACGGGCGTGTTGGGCCAGCAGCAGTAGTCTCCCTCTTCGAACCGGACCATGACCTTTTCGTTCGAACCATTCCCAGTTCGGCCGTCTTCGTTCACCTCGTCGTACTCGCACCCCGCGACCGCCGACCAAGCCGTAGCCCCAAGCGGACGCCGCTCGACGCACTCGCGATCAATCACCACCCGAGTCGGTTCGGGCTGCAACGAGGTATATCTCAGATTGACCGAAGCCGTCTGCAGCGTGTACACCAACAGCGCGGCCGTGGAATGATTAATCCGGTTGGTCAGGACCAGGCGCATCACCTCACCCAGCCCCATCTGTATGGAATCCGCATCCTCCGGCAGCGACAGCGTCACGTTCCACCGCTCCCGCTGCCGATTTTCGTCAATCTCCATGCTCTTCAAAGCCCATCGCATGTGAAAGTAACAATACTTCTCATTACGCAGTGCCGGCGATCCGCACTGCGTCCCGTTGACTTTAATATGCTGACATCGAGCAACACTCTCCGGATATAAAGACATTGGTAAGCTCCTGTTTCCCGCATGAAGTATGAAATATAAAGATGAGCATAAGATAAGACCTTCCATAGAAACGCCGCTCACCGCGTCTAACCGCGGCGACCAAGGACAAGGCCGCTGTCAAAGCGGCAATATCCCGATTGCCATGATTCCCCGTAAAAGCGCTATTTGTAAGTGAACCCCATCACACCAAGTTTGTGATGAATTGGAAGGGGGTGGCCCACTCCTTGCGGCTTTATCGCAAGGGGTGGGTGCCGATAGCGCCTAAGCCGCTGCCAGCGCCTAAGCCGCAGGCGGTCGAACCCGCATCGTCATAATGCCAGTGTCGTTAACGCGAACGATCCCAGTCTGCCCAAGAAGGTAATCTCGAAAGCTGCTCCAAGCCCACTGCTCAGGCTCGCTAACCAGCCCGCGTTTCACCGGATTGCGATGCATGTAGCGCAACTTCTCCACCCGCTTATGCTCGGTCCAAACATTGAAATCGTAGAAGCGAGCCTCCCAAACGTGCCCCGCCTCGGATTCCGGTGGCGGGTCCTGCACTCGAACTTCGCTCCGCTTCCGGCGCGTCCGCGGCACAACCCGCTGCGCATAGAGCTGCTTGACCAGTTGCATCACTTTCGACGGATCTCCGACCTGCGGCTCGCTGATCAGGAGATGAAAGTGATCGGGCATAACGACATAGCCGAGCACAACGAAGCGACAGCGCTGCCGTACCTCTTCCAGGATCGATAAGAACAGATCGCGACGCTCCGCCGTATTCAGCCACGGTACGCGGTGGTAACAACTGCAAGTTATAAAGTGCGCGTGATCAGCGCCGTAATACCGCTTGAGGCCGGTCGGCATCGGGAGAGTGTATTCGCGGATGAACCGCGAAAGCTGTGATGGCGCTCACACCCACCCCTTGCGATAAACCCGCAAGGAGTGGGCCACCCCAAGTCAGCTTGCCGAGTGAAAAGTAGGGTGAAGTAAAGAGTAGGGTGGCCCGCTCCTTGCGCACGTTGCAAGGGGTGGGTGCGGACCCCAACTCAGCTTGCCGAGTGAAAAGTAGGGTGAAGTAAAGAGCAGGGTGGCCCACTCCTTGCGCAAGTTGCAAGGGGTGGGTGCGGACACCGCCTAAGCCGATGGCCCGGGCCACCCGCCCGGCGCCATCCCATCTTCGTCTATTGTTCGCTCGGCCATAGCTCCAAAAATGCCCGTAAGTATAAGAAACAAAGGCGAAAACAAAGGCACTAATTTACTTAGCTAACCAAATCATGCTAACCTATCGAAATGGTTAGCGGTCTCGAATCTGCCAAACTAAAACTCATCCGGGCAGCGGTACATATCGACGCTGCACGTAACGCCATCTGGGAATACTTGGCCGACGAGCCTAGTGGAATCGCCGCAGATGCGAACGGCAAATACACACTGAATTTCGCTGTTCCCCCGCCTCCAGAAATTGCTCTCTACGCAGGGGAAGCTCTTTATCAGATCAGGTCCGCCATTGATCACTTGGCGTTCGATCTCGTCAAGTTGAACACCATGCAAATTCAACTCCCCACCGGATGGAAAAAACGCTGTGAGTTTCCCTTGCTCACTGAGATACCCACAAAAGGGAACCCGCCTGTGCCTTGCGATCTTCCCTTGCCGTATAACTTCTTTAACAGGTCTCTCCCTGGAATCAGCAGAGGAGCATTCGCATTCATTGAGAGTTTGCAACCGTATTACCGAAGGGATGGGTCTAGCGCCCTCTGGTACTTGGCAAAACTCTCTAACATCGACAAGCACAGATACTTGAATTTGATCAAAGGCCACGCCCAAGTGAGGCTGTGGAGCACTACGCATGATTCCAGCGCTATCCACGCAGAGGACGGCGCAGAAATTGAAATCCCTTATCCCAAAGGTGTGAAGGTGGCAGGTGGCTTCACACCGTTTGTAGCGTTCGACGAAGAGTCGCTCGGCTTGGATAAAGCGGAACTCACGGTCGATCACACTCTTCAGTTTTGTTTGGAGGATGTCGAACGACTTGTCATCCCTGTATTCGAGAAGTTCTTGGAGAACGCATAGATATTCGGCGCTTGGCTGAGCCGGGTGCCCCACTCATCGCGCACTTGCGATGAGTGGGATTCCGCCGCGCGCGGATAGGCAAGCCTCCAATCCTTTTTCATCACAAACGTCCAGTGTGCCCCATCACAGACATCCAACCGGAACCTGCGCGACAATGTCCGCTGATGTGTCGCAGCCGAGGTGCGCCAACCCCAACCAAGGCCACCCCGGCCGCACCAGGAAAATCGCCAGTAACTTTGTGATAAACATGAGTTGAGCTGACGAGCAGGAGCCAAACGCCGCCAAATCTATGAATTTCGAGAGAATCAGGCAAGAAATCAAGCTAAGTCCTTATTCCGCAAGATCTTGAAAATAAGTCCTTGGCGCTCTAGATTTTGGCGTCGCGATCCCCCGTAACCCCTTGATTCCAGCAGATCGGGGGGAGGGGGGTGGTGGTAAACACGCATTAATACCTTCTGAGTAACCAATCCAAAAAAAATGGAATCGGATCGTGCTAACGGCCCGAGCGATTCGTGTCCGGCTGATATATTTTCCAGCCGTTGGCGAGCGCGATCTCTTTCAGATCCGGATTTGGATTGATGGCGAATGGATGCTTGGACATGGCGAGCATCTCGCGGTCCCAGATCGCGTTGCCAAAGGCGCAATCGGGCACATGATCGGGAGACGATTTGAGCATGAGCGCGGATCGAATCGCCTCCGACTTGCCGGGACCGCTGGGAACTCGAATGAGCTGATCGGTGATGATGCCGTTCTCTACTGCCACTTCCGCAGCCAGAATGCGATTTCGCGGGATGCCGAAGAACTTCATAGCCGAGCGAATGATCCACTGGTTCGAGGAGGAAACGGCCCAGACGTCGCATCCGGATTGGCGCAGGCGCTCGACCAGTTCGCGCATCTCCGGGAAAATGTTGGGGGCGATGGCCTGGGCAAAATATGTGTCGCACGCCTGCTGCACGATTTCTTCGCGCAGTCCGCGATGCATGGTGACCATTTCTCCGCACATGACCTCTTCGGGGACCACGCCTGCTTTGTAGTCGGCGTAGCGGGAACGTGCCCAACGGGCGATCTCGTCCGGCAGCAGCGCCTGATCAAGTTCCCAGGAGAAAAAGCCTTCGCCGGCGTCTCCAGACCAGAGCGTGCCATCGCAGTCGAATGCGGCTACGCGCGGTTTGAGGCTGAGTACACTTTCGATGAATTCAGTTTGAGGAGGTGCGAGACTTGTCATCATTCGATCAATATAAATATAGGGCCTTGGCGGGAATTAACTCGACGGCAGATGCTGTGGGGGCAAATTCAAGGAAGCATACTGTTCCGGCGTATCCACGTTGACCGCGACCAGCGGGTCGTCCACTGGAACGTACTCGATCTCAGTCTGGTGCGCGTGCTCGACGTCGCGCGCGCTCGCTGTTTCCGGAGCCCTCAGAAACGCTTCCAGCATCTCGCGGCCCAGCAGAATTGGATGCCCATGTTCTCCCTGGTATTCCGGGATCACAGCCCATTTCCTTTGTGCCGTGGCGTGTGCGAACGCGGCTTCGAGCGTTTCAATGGTTGCCATTTTGACTGGAGGCCGATCGACGAGCGTGACCATCGCAGCATCGCTGCCCCGGTTGAGAACTTCGTGCAGGCCGGCCCGCAAGGAGCTGAACTGCCCGCGCGCCGGATCAGGATTAACTACCAGCGACGCTCCGTTGGCATAAACGATGGGAGCCAACGCGGCTTCATTCTTGCCGACTACGACCAGCACGACGTCAACGTGGGAAAGGAAAAGCCGTATGGTGGCGGATAGGAACGTGTCACTGATTGAGGATGGAGGCCAGGGCAGCAGCGCCTTGTCCCGCCCCATGCGTGAAGACTCGCCCGCCGCAAGAATTACTCCGCAAAGGCTCTGCGTCCGCCCCATAAGGGCACGATAACAAACTGCTGCGACTCTGCCAAGGACGCGGGTCACGGAGATGCGCCAAGGATGTGTTTTATCGATTTGCGTTAATTGAACATCGGCAGCTTGACCACGTCGTCGTGGGGAACTCGTTCCACCGGGTGCCCAGCCTTGCGCCAGGCACGCAGGCCACCGGCGATGACGAACACCTTGAATCCGAGCTGCTGTAATTGGCGCGCCACCCGGGCGCTGGTGGCTTCGCGTTGTCAAGTACAGTAGAGATAAATTTCTTGATCCTTGGGCAGATTTTTGATTTCTTCGACGAGGTTGTTGGGCTCGATGCGGATTGATCCGGCAATGCGTTCGGAGTCGGCATCGTAGTAGCCGTGGCTGCGGACATCGGCGATGAGCATGTTCTGAGCCGCGTCGGATGCCAGTTTTTTTGCGAGCTCCTCCGCCTGTATGCGAGGAATCACATCGAGCAGACGGTACTTGCGGTAAACCCAGATGCGATAGACGACATAGGCGGCGAGTCCGATGCCGAAGATGACCTCGGCGGCGAAGCCAACGGAGCGCAGTCCGCGCGTCATGGCGCGCAGCGCGTCGCTGAAGAGATATCCCGCGACGGCATACGCACCCACATACAAAGTTGCTCCGAGGGCATCGAATTGCAAAAAATCTCCCAGCCGCATTTTCATGCTTCCGGCGAGCGGCGGAGACATGATGTTGATGCCGGGGATGAACTTGGCGAAAAGCAGCGTTTGCTTGCCGCGCCGGTAAAAATATTCTGCCGATCGCAGAATGCAAGTTTCCGGATTTGCCGAAAGCCGGCACAGAAAGCCCAACAATGCCCATCCGCTGACCCTGCCCATGAAATAGAGAATGACATCGCCGCTGATCATCGACAGCAGGGCGATGCCGAAGACGAGATAGAAGTGCAGACCTCCATAAGCAGCGACCGCGCCGGCGGTCAGGATGGCGAGTGCGGCGGGCAGTGGAAGACCGACGGCCTCCGCAAAGCACACTAGCGCCAAGAACAGGTAGCCATGATGCGAAATCAGTGAGAGCAAGCCGGTCATTGTGAAAAAAGGTTTTTCTAGTATAACAATCCCGCCACGGCGCTACTCCGTTTCTGGGATCGAGCAAGCCGTTGCTTAAAGGGCGTTTTGAGATGGTGGGGATTGCGGTGAAGGGCTAAGAGCGAATCCCAAAGTTGCCGCGCTCACTGGCAACTGCCGAGCTGCGCTCGTTTTGGACCCTTCGACTTCGCTCAGGGCAGGCTCGCGGGAGCGGCCGTCCCTACACGAGCGCTAAATGCCGACCGCTATTTCTCTCTCGCCACCACGAACTCCGGCGCCCAGAGCAGCGCCCGTTTGATCTCCGAGTCCGGAAATATGCAGATGGCGTTGCGCGCCGATTCGGCATACCGGGCGGCCTCTTTGGAGGCGTATTCGAGAGAACCATAACGATGCAGGATGGTCAGGATCTCGGCGTGAGTGACGCCATTGAACGCGCGATCGCGCAGGATGGTTTCGATCTGGTGACGCTCGGCGGCGGTGCAGCGCTCCAGCGCGTGAATGACGGCCATGGTGGCTTTGCCTTCACGCAAGTCGCTGGCAACGGGCTTGCCGAGCACGCTCTCTGACGCCGTGAGGTCGAGCACATCGTCCACGATTTGGAAGGCTAAACCAAGCTCGCGGCCGTACTGGCCAAGGCGTTCCTCCTGGGGCGCGGTGGCGCCGCCCAGGATGCCGCCGACTCGCATGCACACCGAGAACAGGCACGCCGTCTTGCGATAGATCAGATCAAGATGCTCTTGCAGCGAGATCAGCTTGCCGAGCTTCTCCATCTGGAGCAGTTCGCCTTCGACCATCTGCTGCGTCAGTTCGATCAGCATGTCCACGATGCGGAAATTGCGCTCCTGCACCGCGATCTTGAATGCCTGCATGTAGAGCCAATCGCCGACCAGCACGCACATCGAGTTGCCCCACTGCGTGTTGGCGGCGGGACGGCCGCGGCGGATTTGGGCCTCGTCAATAATGTCGTCGTGGACGAGCGTCGCGGTGTGGATGATCTCGACCACCGAAGCGAGCTTTACCGCGCTATCGCCTTTGTAGCCGAGCAGTTTGGCGGAGAGCAGCAACAGCGCCGGACGGATTCGCTTTCCGCCGCCGGCGCGCAGGTATTCGCCGATCTCCGTAATCGCTGCAACATCCGAGACCGTGTCGCGTCCGAACTGTTCTTCGATTGCGGCAATATCGTCACGCAGAAGATCGAAGAGTTCTTTCCCGTTGATGGACGTCGTGGTAGCCAATTTGCTCAGTTGCTCCGGTAATTCGTGAACTGCAAATCAATGCCAAAGTCCTGCTGCTTGACCATCGCGATTATTTCCTGCAGTGTATCGCGATCCTTGCTGCTGATTCGCACTACGTCGCCCTGGATTGAGGCTTGCGCTTTTTTCTTTGAATTCTTGACCAGCTTCACAATCTCCCGCGCTTTTTCGATCGGGATTCCTTGCTGAATGGAGATCTTCTGTTTCACCGTGCTTCCGGCGGCTGGCTCCAGCGCCCCGTAGGTCAAGCCTTTCAGCGGGACACCGCGTTTGACCAGTTTCTGCTGGAAGACGTCGTTTACCGCCTTCATTTTGAATTCATCGGCGGAGTGAAGCAGGATCGCGTCCGTGCCCTCCATCGCGATCTGGGACTTCGAGTCCTTCAGATCGAAGCGAGTGCTGACCTCCTTCATCGCCTGCTGGATGGCGTTGGAAACTTCCGCGAGATCGATTTTGCTGACGATATCGAAACTGTTATCGGGCATGGGATGTCACCGTCAAAATCGCTGTCAAGAAATATGACGGCCTTCTTAACTCTCCAGATTGTCATGTTGAGGGATGCCCCCGCTCGAAAGCGCAGAGCCCCGCGGATCGTTCGCCCCAAACATGTACTCCAGAGGGTAACAGAAGAGGCATCGTCTGCGCAGGCCTGTTATGCGCGTGCTTCGGGGTTTGCAGGTTGCGGCGCGAGTCTGAAGAACTTGTAGAAATTCTGCGTGGTTCGTGAGCCGATCTCCTCCGCGGACAAGTTGCGCAGTTCGCCGATCTGGCGGGCTACGTCCCTCACAAACGCTGGTTCGTTGCGCTGGCCGCGATGCGGAATCGGCGCCAGGTATGGCGAGTCGGTTTCGATCAGCATGCGGTCGAGCGGAACCATTTGAGCCGCGTCGCGGATCGACTGCGCCTTGGGAAAGGTGACATTGCCGGCAAAAGAAATCATGAAACCCATATCGAGTGCGCGTCGCGCATGCTTGACGCTTCCGGTGAAACAGTGCAGAATGCCGCCCAAGCCGCTGGAAGTCCAATGTTCGATGATCATGGATAGGCAGTCGTCCCAGGCGTTCTCGCTGTTGTCGGATGGACGGCAATGGATGACGATGGGTAACTCTGCCGTGCGCGCCAGTTCCATCTGCTGGCGGAAGACTGCTTTCTGTACTTCTCGGGGTGAGTGGTCGTAAAAATAGTCGAGGCCGATTTCTCCCCACGCAATCACTTTGGGATGCCGCGCCCATTGCAGCATTTGGGAATCAGCAGCCTCGTTCGCAAGGCTTGCTTCGTGAGGATGAATTCCGACGCTCGCCCAGATTCGCGGATATTCCGGTTTCCCGTCGTATTTTTCCGCCAACCGAATCCCGCAGTCGGCTGTGTCTGGCCCATCGCCATTTCCGATCGCGAGAAAGGCTTCGATCCCGTTCTGTTTCGCACGCGCCAGCACTTCGTTACGATCGATATCGTAGCGCTTGCCTTCGAGATGTGCGTGAGAGTCGATGAACACGGTCGTTGGTCGTTAGTCGCCGGTCGTTCGCGAGATTGTGTGGGGGCGGGCGTCCTCGCCCCTCCAGGCCGAGCGAAGCTCGGCAGCGCTACTTCAGGCGCGTGCCGACGGGTACATCTTCCAGAAAGCTTGCCAGTACCGGCTTGCCGCCTTCGGGCGCGGCGGCAACGATCATGCCGTTTGATTCGAGTCCGCGCAGTTTGCGGGGCGCTAGATTGGCCACGATCACGACCTTGCGTCCGATCAGTGTTTCCGGCTCATAAGCCTCGGCAATGCCGGCCACCAGTTGGCGCACTTCGGTTCCGAGATCGACTTCCAAACGCAGCAATTTGTCGGCTCCCTTTACGCGCTCCGCGGTCTTCACCTGGGCCACGCGCAATTCTACTTTCGCGAAGTCGTCGATGCTGATCTTGCCATCGGGAATGGCGGCCGGTGCTTTGGGTGCGGCCGGGGGCCGAGCTTCGCTCGGCTGGACGGGCGAGACGCCCGTCGCTCCACTTGCACTCTGTTCTTCCATTTTCTGCATCCTCTCTACTGCCGATTTGTCTGCCCTTGGAAACACGGCCTGGACGGCGCCCAACTTTGTGCCGAGATGCAACTGTCCCCACTGCAATTCGGTCAGGTCGAATTTCTTGATGTCTCCTAGGCCCAACTGGGACCAGATCTTCGCGGTGGCGTCTGGTATCACCGGATGCGCGAGAGCGGTGACAATTCGCAAAGCTTCGGCGCTGGTGTAGAGCACGGTTGCCAAGCGCGAGCGGCTCTCTTCGTCCTGTTTATCGCCCAGAGACCAGGGCTCGTTTTCAACGATGTACTTGTCTACCGCGCTGACTAGTCCCCAGGCGGTTTCGAGCGCCCGCGAGAACTGGTATTGGTCAAATAGTGTGCCGTAGTCGGCGATAACTTTTCTTGCCGCATCGGCAATTGCGGCATCCGCCGGAGTGTGCGCGTGCGCAGGGTACGGTACTTCTCCTTTGAAATAGCGGTTGATCATGGTCAGGGTGCGGCTGGCGAGGTTGCCGAGCCCATTCGCGAGATCGGAGTTATAGCGCTGCACCAGCGCATCGAAACTAAACGATCCATCCTGTCCGAAGACGACTTCCCGCAGCAGGAAGTAGCGCAGGGCGTCGGTGCCGAGCACATCCACGATGGTTTCGGCGCGCACGATATTTCCGCGCGACTTCGACATTTTGCTTTCTTCAAACAGCAGCCAGCCGTGCGCCGTGATGCACTTGGGCAACGGCAATCCGGCGGCGAGCAGGAACGCCGGCCAGTAGACGCAATGGAAGCGCACAATCTCTTTGCCGATCATGTGCAGGTCCGCGGGCCAGTACTTGTCGAACTTGCTGCTGTCCCTCGAACCATAGCCGAGCGCGGTAATGTAGTTCGCCAGCGCATCCATCCAGACGTAGACCACATGCTTAGGATCGTCTGGCACAGGGATACCCCAGGAGAACGTCGAGCGGCTGATGGAAAGATCGCGCAGGCCGCCGCGCACGAACGAGAGCACTTCATTGCGCCGCGTCTCGGGGCGGATGAAATCCGGTTGCTCGGTGTAAAGGCGGATCAACTCGTCCTGGAATGCCGAGAGCTTGAAGTAGTAGTTTTCTTCGTGGACGGTTTCCGTCGGGCGTTCGCAAATCGGACAGGGGGCGCCCGGCCCGACCGCGTCCACGTAAAGCTCATCGGAAACGCAGTATTGACCGGAGTAGGTTCCTTTGTAGATGTATCCGTTGCCGTTATCCCTGATCTTGCGCCACAGCGCCTGCACGCCCTGTTTGTGCCGCTCCGATGTGGTGCGGATGAAATCGTCGTAGGTCAAGCCCATACGATCCCAGAGGGCACGGAATTCCGCCGAAATTTCATCGGTGAACTGCTGTGGCGTCTTGCCCGCAGCCTGGGCTGCGCGCTCGATCTTTTGACCGTGCTCATCGGTGCCGGTCAGGAACCAGGTGTCATCCCCCAGCATGCGGTGCCGCCGCGCGATCGTGTCGCAGGCGATGGTGGTGTAGGCGTGCCCAATGTGCGGATGCGCGTTGACGTAGTAGATCGGGGTCGTGATGTAGAACTTTTTGCTCATGATTTTGGTTTCGGTCTAAGTTTCCTGTAGAGACGCGGCTTGCCGCGTCTCCGGCAGTGTCGCGCTGCTTGAGACGGGGCAAGCCCCGTCTCTACACGAGGCGCAGGTTCATGCTTTTCGCTCGGCTCGAAGATACTGCTTGATCGCTTCTTGCATGACAGTCCGAAGCGGTACATGCTGCGCCTCCGCCAAGGCTCGACAGTCCTCATATTCGGGCGCATAGTTCGAGACCGTGCCATTCATATTGGCGATCTTGATCCGCACCGGACCCCACGTTGTGTCCACGGTTTGCCATCGTCGTGAGAGCGTTTGGCGTTGTTCCTCGCGGCGGCGCACGCCCAGAGTTGTGGTCTCGGCGAAGATCAGGTTGGTCAGGCGATTCGCGTCTTCCATTTTCGCCAGCACGGTGAGCAACGCGCCGGGGCGGCTCTTCTTCATTTGCACCGGGACGCTGAACACATCCAGCGCTCCTTCCGCAAGCAACCGTTCCATCGCGTAGCCAAGCACCTGCGGGCTCAGGTCATCGAGATTCGCTTCGAGGACTGTGATCCTGTCATTCGATTCATTTGGCGATGTACTCGGCGATGGACTCGCGACGTCCGCCGGCCTAGCTTCTCCAATCGTTAGCCGCAGCAAATTCGGGTGCTCGGGAAAATCCCGAGTTCCCGCGCCGTATCCCGCCTTCTCGATCTTCATCGCCGGAAACGGCGCGAACCGGCCGCTCAGCGTCTTCACGATTGCCGCGCCGGTCGGCGTCACCAATTCGACCTGTGGTCCCGATGAATACACCGGCGCATCGCGAAGCAACTTCAGCGTCGCCGGCGCCGGTACGGGAAGGGTTCCGTGCGCGCACTTGACGGTTCCACCTCCCACATTCAGCGGCGAGCATACCCATTCTTCGACCGCAAGAGATTCCACCCCCACTGCGGCGCAGACAATATCAACCATGGCATCGACGGCGCCAACTTCGTGAAAGTGGACTTGCTCGACGGACGTATTGTGAATCTCGGCTTCGGCCTCGCCCAGCGTCTCGAAGATTTTGATCGCGGTTCTTTTCGCATCGCTGCTGATGGGTGCTTTTTCAATAATCCGGCGAATCTCGTTCAGCCCTCGGCCGCGTGAGTGTTTATGAGCATGATCGTGCCCCTGCTGCTGCCAGAAAGCTTCCCGCGGCAGGTCTTTTTCGCCGTTCGCGTACACATCCACTTTGGTCGCCGAAATTCCGCCTCGCACCACCCGCGAAATCTCCAGCCGCGCACCGATATCGAGCGCCGCGACCGTCTCTGCCAGAAGCTCTGGAGACACGCCGGCATCCACCAGCGCGCCTAGAAACATGTCGCCGCTGACGCCGGAAAAACAGTCGAGGTAGGCTATGCGCATGATGAAAATCGCTCTTGGCTGTTAGCTCTTGGCTTTTAGCTAAAGGCTAAGAGCCAACGGCTAATAGCGGTTTTCCGCCGAGTTTTCATCATAGGTGCCACTCGCATTGTCGTCAAACCCGCCGCGCGCCGCAGGTTTGTTAGAATCACTGTTCCTTCAATAAGTTAGAGGGCATCCTTGTATCGATATCTGGAACGCCGACTGGTCGAACATCTGCGCGAGTTTCTGCGTCGTACTTACGACTTGGAAATCACGAACATTGTCGTCGAGCAGCCGCCGAAAATCGAATTCGGCGAGTACGCGCTGCCGATCGCTTTCGAACTCGCCCGGAAACTTCGCAAGGCGCCGCGCAAGATCGCGGAAGAGATCGTCGCCGGGATCGGTGCGATTCCCGGCTTTGAGAAATTCGAGGTGGCCGGCGCCGGTTACATCAACGTTCGCGTAAACCGCGCGGAGCTGGCCACGGAACTTGCCGCTGATCGGTCTCCGTCCGCGGATGTTCCCACCGGCAAGGTGCTGGTCGAGCATTCGAGCATCAATCCCAACAAGGCGGCGCATATCGGGCACCTGCGCAACGCCATTCTTGGAGATACGTTCGTCCGGTTGCTGCGCTTTGCGGGCAGGGAAGTGGACGTCCAGAATTACATCGACAACACCGGAGTGCAGGTCGCCGACGTGGTGGTGGGATTCCTCCATATCGAGCAGAAGTCGCGTGCTCAGATCGAGGCGCTCGCCGCCGCGCCCCGGTTCGATTATGTATGTTGGGATCTCTATGCCCGGGTTTCGCATTGGTATGAAGAGGACAAGTCGAACTTGCAGGCGCGCGCTGCGACGCTGCACGCGATTGAGGAAGGAAACAATGAGACGGCGGCGATTGCGGACTTGATTTCGATTGCTGTCCTTAAACGCCATCTCGAAACCATGGATCGGCTCGATATTGAGTACGACTTCCTGCCGCGCGAGAGCGAGATCCTGCACCTGCACTTCTGGGATGCTGCGTTTACCAAGCTGCAGGAAGCCGGTGTGCTTACTTACGAGACTGAGGGCAAGAACAGCGGCTGCTGGGTGATGCGGCGCGCCGGAACTTCCGCGGCAAAAACCTTAACCACAGAGGACACGGAGGACACAGAGGAAGGCCAGATCGCCGAGGACAAGATCACGGAGGAAGACCAGAAAGTCATTGTCCGCTCGAACGGCACGGTCGGTTACGTTGGCAAAGACATCGCCTATCACATGTGGAAGTTCGGCCTGCTCGGGCGCGATTTCGGCTATCGGAAATTCTTTCGTTATCCCAATGCCCACGAGTGCTGGATCTCAACCACCGACGGCGAGCGAGAGCATCCCCACTTTGGCGATGTGGCCGAGATTTACAACGTCATCGATGCGCGCCAGTCCGAGGCGCAGAACACGGTGATCGAAGCTTTGCGCGGGCTCGGCCACGACGAAGCCGCCGATCGCTACACGCACTTCTCCTACGAGATGGTCGCACTCACGCCGCGCTGCGCTGCCGAACTCGGCTACCAACTCAGCGAAGAAGATCAGGCGAGGTCGTGGATTGAGGTCTCCGGGCGCAAGGGCTTCGGCGTGAAGGCGGATGATTTGCTGGATGCTCTCATCACCTCGGCTGGCAAAGAAGTTGATGGTCGTCATCCCGAGTTGAGCGAAGCAGAGCGCGCCAGCATTGCTTCGCAGATTGCGATCGGGGCACTGCGCTATTTCATGCTGAAGTTCACGAAACCCTCGGTGATCGCCTTCGATTTCAAGGACGCGTTGAGTTTCGAGGGTGACACGGGCCCCTACGCGCAGTATGCGGTTGTCCGCGCTTCCAACATTTTCCGCAAAGGTGGATTCGATCCGGATGCGTTTTGCCTGGACGCGGGAAGCCGCGTCTCGACGGAAGATTTCGCCAAGTACCTTACTGGCGAATCCGGCAACGACATCTGGGAGCTCTGGCTGGCGTCCGCGAAAACGTCTTACATCGTGAGCCAGTGCATCGCGACTACCGAACCTGCTTATCTTGCCAAGCACGCCTTTCAACTGGCGCAGCTTTTCAATACTTTCTATCACCGCTATCCAATCCTGATCGAAGCGAATGAGGGCCGGAGAAAGTTCCTGCTGGCAACCGTGGCTGTGGTTCGCCGCGAGCTGATTCGCGTTCTCGCGGCCATGGGGATCAGTGCCCCGCCGGTAATGTGAGGCAGCCGTAAAGAGTCCTGACAATGACAATGAGGAAGAATCCGCAGCCAGAAAACAAACAGTATAAAATTTCTACGGTTTGTAACGGGATTGCTAGGTCTGCGGTTCATGCATTTCCCACAGCCACTTCCAAGATATTGATATAGAATGGTTTAGTAGTTTCTTTTGCGAACGCGAAATGGCATCCCCCGTGCTTTAACAGGGAGTGGGTCAAGTTCGCAGACTTTTACCAGGATCTTGAATAGGTCTAAGTACCGAGCAATACTTGGGCAAGGAGCCCTCCAACTTATGAATCGCACCTCATTGACATTGACCCTAATGCTGGCGGCGGTGATGGCCGCGTCTCTCGGATGTTCAACCAAGAATTACGTGCGTGAACAGACCACGCCGCTCATCAACAAAACTAACGAACTCGACGACCTGACGGCGAAGAATTCAAGAGACATTAAGGACGTCGATCAGCGCGCCCAAGCCGGAATCCAGGCCGTGCAGGCGCAGGCCGCAGCGGTGGACCAGAAGGCTTTGGCTGCGGGAAGCGAGGCCGATAAGGCGCAACTGTCGGCGAACAGCGCGTCCCAGCGTGTGGATATTCTGACCAACACGGTCATCAACCTCGATAACTATCGCCCAGTGGTGGAGACGGCGGTGCATTTCGGATTCGACCGGGACAATCTGACGAAGGAAGCCAAGGAAGCCATCGACCAGCTTGCCGCCAGCGTTGCCACTACCAAGGGATACATCATCACGGTAGAGGGCGCGACCGACTCGGTGGGCAGCTCGGAGTACAACTACGATCTGAGCCAACGCCGTGCCAATGCTGTGATTCAGTACCTGGCTGCGGAGAAGAACGTTCCGGGCTACAAGATTTATCTGATCGGGCTGGGCAAGGATAAGCCGGTCGAGTCGAATAAAACTCGCGACGGCCGCGCCAAGAACCGCCGCGTGGATATCCGGCTGATGACCAATACTGGGGCCTCGACGACCCCAGCGCAGGCGCCCAGCAACCAGACTCCGACGGCGAGCGCGAATCCGCCGTCGATGTAAGTACAAGTTTTGCCCTCCTCCCCGGAGGACTTTGCCAAACCAGGCCGTCCCATCAGTGGGCGGCCTGGTTTTTTTTCGGGCTCTTGTCTTCGGTTTAGCTCATCGGCGTTTCGCCCACGACCGGCTCTATGAGTAAGGTTCTCAATTGACAGATTTCAGTTCACCTGCGCTGATCCGTCTCGACTTTCGCCTCCACTGCATGATCCACGCCGCCATTCCTAATCCCACCGCAACCGCCGCGCCCGAAATCATCCAGCCAATCCGGACACTGTCTGGCGCATATCGGAATACTACCCTGTGTTGCCCTGGCGGTACGACGACGCCACGTATAGCGTGATTCACTATAAGGATTGGCGTGACCTGGCCATCGACCTGCGCTTGCCATCCTTTGTCCCACAAATCCGCCAGGACAACCATGCCCGCGGTGTCCATGGACGCATTGAGCACCACGCGTCCGGGGAATTCCTCTAGTATCTTCGTGGTGCCGCGGGACACCGCGGGCAAGTCCAGATGCTCAGTTACATAGGACACCCGCGCAGGGTCGAAGGTCACCGCTCGCAATTGGTCCATCAACTGCTGCCCTTCGTCCACTACTTGGACTGTCTGAGGCACGAACGTTCGCGCCATTGCGAGTTCATTTTCCACTACCGTATAACCATCACCCCGGATGATTGCCTTGATTTGGCTCGACAAATCCTGGCAAAAAATCAGGTACCGCACGTTCAGCATGCTCAGCACTGGCGAAACGCGCAGCGCCCCGTCACTCGTCCAAGTGCCCCATGGGATGAACGCTTGCGTCCGCGCGTACGGATGAGGCGGTACTGACGTCCCCTGCTGTTGCGCGAACTCCAGCACGTCCAGCAATCGCTTGGGATCGACGGCGTCATAGCCACGAATATCCGGCAATCCGATCATCAAGTTTAGTGCCGGCGGCAAACACGACACGCCCAAAATCCGCCCGGAGGGTCTCTGCTTCAACTCTTCCAACGCTGAGACCTGCGGGTAGTACAGCGCCGGATCGCACTGCGGGTTCACGTTGTAGGCGTATATCAGCAACTCCGCCATCATTAGGCTGCCCGCGATTGCCACCATCCAGCCTCGACTTCGCGCGCCCGAGTACAGCAAGGCCCACCCCCCCACGGTCAGCGCCCCCAGCCCTGTTCCGATCGCATAGTAGAACGTAAAGTATTCTCCCGCCATGGCGAGGGCCCGACGGGCGGGAATTCCCATGTACATTGCGTTCGCAGGCGCGTCAAGAATGTTCAATTTCGCCGGCAAGTGGCCCATTCGATAGAGGCACCACACGCACAGTCCCGCCGCCAGCAGCGCAGGGACTGCGAACCAGTGCCGCGACTTCACCATTCCTTTCATAACTGCGTCGATCCCGGTGACGGCGAGCGCTGTTAGCGCGAACCCCGTTAGCATCATCCAGCGGTTGTAGGAGAGGAAGTTGACGCCTGGCAGCTGCATGAGGTGTACCACCCCGGGAATGTCCAGCACCCACCCCAACGACAACACCATCAATCCCAACCACAAGAAGCTCCTGCCCTTCAGATTACGATGGCAGAACGCTAGAGGGGCCAGAAGCAACGTCGCCAACAGCCCCGCATATCCCGCAGCGGAACTCTCCAGTTGGTTCCCGTCAACAATCCGCATTGATCCCGTCCGGGTCGAACCATATAGGTTGGGCAGCACTATTTGGGGCAATGCCGCAAGTCCAACCGGCGGCCGCTCCTCCTCCCCCGCGGCGCGTCTGCTAAAACGCTCGCCTGTGCGCGAATACTCAAGAAGTGGCACTATGTACGGCGCGGCGATGCAAAGCCCCAACCCCCAGCCCAAGATCAGGGCTGCGATCGCTGGAATGGCGCCTCGTCTCCAGTTCGTCCATCCGTAGACTTCGACCAGGCGACCGATCGCATACAGGCCCGAGCTCAGCAGTACCAGTGCCGCCACGTCAAGTTGCCCGCTCAGCGCCGCTGCTGCCGTAAAGATCCCTAACAGGATGAAACCAAACCCTTTTGCCTCTCGGATCGTGTAATCCACCGCCAACAGGATCCACGGCAGCCATGCGACTACCGACGTGAGGGCGTATCCTTGCCACAGCACGAAAAAGCCCGTGAGGGGGTAGCACCAAGCCCCAATAGTCGCCGCCCAGAACCCCGCACCTAGTGCCCGCCTGAAAAACAGGTACGCCCCAACCCCTGCCAGAACCGACTTAAGTAACTGAATGTACGCCAGTGTCGTCGGCGAGGGCCAACAACAGAAGATCAGGAAAAACGGAGAGTACTTCGGGAAGCTGGCGAATGGAACTCCTGCGAAGCTCAGCGGATTCCACAGCGGAATCCGCCCTGCACGCATCTCCTTCGCCGCATACTCCATGGCCGGTGCTCCTATCAGCACCTGGTCTTGCAACACAAAGTTGTAAGGAGTTGGCCTTACGCCATTCGCGGGGGCGGGCAGGTACACCCCCTTCGCAGCAAGGATATCTAACGGCAATAAAACCTTGCTTCCGGTCAACGAGGGACCATAAAGCAGGATCTGCGGCAACACCAACCCCAACAGCAACAGCGCGATGCGCCGCCATCGCGCACTGAGAGCCTCTATTGCCACCTCACTCCCAACTAGCCGTTGAATCTGCATCATGACTCGATTTAAGCATAGGCGAGCAGGGCTGGTAAAAGGCGGTTACTCTTTATTTGCTCACCGAAGTAATCAGGGAGCAGTGGTTGTCCACTGACTCTTCCAGCACACTGACAGGGGCTTCTCGAAGGCCCAAAAGCCACCCTCGGAAAGATAGATTTAGTTTCGAGTTAAGGTCGCATTTGAGGGACTCTTATCTCTGTCCTAGGGCTACCAGTCCATAACTGTTGCAATCTGGCGTAGCATGTTCGGCTCCTTTCTCCCGAGCCTTGGTTGGTTCGCACCACCAAAGTTTACTCGGGCGTGGGAGCCGACATTGTCATGGAATCAATTACGCCAACTGAGAAATTGCTGATATGCGCTTCCTCTGACGTTTCCGCTCATCGGCCCTGCTTCGACCTTCCTCTGAAGCGATACAATGGAGGCGTGCGTATTCGATTCCTGATTGTTTTCCTGGCGCTGCTGTCGGCTCTTTCGCAGGCACAGGATTCGTCGGACAAGATGGCCTCGGACAAGACTGCCGACCGCAATCGCGAGGCCCAGGAAAGTTCCAGCCACGATACGAGGATCGACATCAGCCCGCCCAAGGACGATGCCAAGAACCATCCCGGCAGCAGAGATGCCATCGCGGGCCTCGACATCCCCGAGGCCTCGAGCGCCCCGGACAACTCCGGCGTGCAGGAGTTCCATCCCTGGAACCCGCTGAAGGCGCTGAAAGACATTGAGGTCGGCGACTACTATTTCAAGCGCAAGAACTATCGCGCCGCGCTCGATCGCTACAAGGAAGCTCTTTACTACAAAGACAACGACGCCATTGCCAGCTTCCGTCTCGCCGTGTGCCAGGAAAAACTGGGAGATAAAACCGAAGCCAGAAAATACTACGAACAGTATCTGAAGATTCTGCCGGAAGGCCCGCTTGCCAAGGATGCGCGCGCCTCACTGGGCCGGCTCCCGAAAGCGCAATGAGTCCTTCCGATTCCGGCCTGCTCTCCTACTTCTCCACCCGCGAAAAATCCCCGGTGGATGCGTTCACGACCACCCGCAGCTTGGCGGTATCGCGGTCCGTTCCATAGATTACGTGCCACAGGAGTTCGTTCGTCTGCCGGTTCCAGTCCAGCACATAAAGAACAGGCGTGTCGGGCTCCTTCTCCAGCAGCTTGTCTCCGCCGTGCTGCTGGGCGACGGCAAAGGCCTTATCCGTATCCACTTTGAGAAACTGCACGTTGAAAATCTGAGTGCTGGAATTGGTCGGACTGTAGGTGTCGTCGACGCTGTGAGAAATATCGCCGTTTGCCCAGATATAGAATCTGGTCGAGTGCAGCGACGGGGAGGCGAATCCGGCGCGCCACTCGCCGGCCTTGCCGTCCCGGCCCTTGGAGTCCGTGGCAGGTTGTGACTCCACCCGATACGGTTGAACATCCGGCGCCCAGCCGCGGGCGGAGATGTAGCACTTGTAGAACGCACTGCTTCCGGTAATAGCCTCCGGAGCCTTCGGTTGGGGCGTCTCCGCCGTTGTCGGCTTGTTTGGTTCCGAAGAGCACCCGGCCATCAATCCGGCTGCTAGAATTGCAACTGCAACGACTAGTTTTTTCATCGACGATTTTCCTGATCCGGCTTTCTGGAGTAGTTTGGCCGGCGATCCGCGATCCGTCTTTTCGCGATCCGTTGCTTCACGATCGGTGTTCGGCGAATCGTCGTTTCGCGAATCATTGTACTGAACCGGCGCCATGAATTCCTATCTCGAACGTTTGCGGCAGGAACTCGAAGATGCAATAGCGGGCGCCAGCCTGAGCACCTTGGTGCAGGCTCCTGCCGGAAAGTGGACTGCGGCCCAGATCCTGGAGCACCTTTTCCTTACCTACAAGAACACCAACCGCGGAATGGCAAAATGCCTGGAACAGGGTGCTCCGTTGGCGACGCGCGCTACGCTGAAGCAGCGCGTGGCCACGCTGCTCGTCGTGAATTTCGGATATATGCCAGCCGGCCGCAAGGCGCCGGAGCGGGCGACCCCGCGCGGAATGTCGCCGGAGGAGGTTCAGCAAGGCGTCGCGCCGGAGCTTCAGAGGATGGCCTCGGGCCTGGAGGACTGCGAGCGCAGGTTCGGCGCCCGGATGAAAATCTTGGACCACCCGTTTCTCGGGCCTTTGACGGCCGACGAGTGGCGTAAGTTCCACTGGGTCCACGGGCGGCATCACGCGCGGCAGATACGGGAGCGGATCGGGGAATCCTGATGCCCGGGGCGGTGAAGAAGACCTATCGGTGATCTTTACCCTTTGTCCTTGTCTTTGTCGTTGTCCTTGTCCTTGTTTTCGCTGCCCTTGCCGGTGTCTTTGTCGTTGTCCTTTTCCTTCTCTACAATCCCCTTGCGCGCCTGCTCCTGCATCTCGTCGAGGTCCTGCCGGGCGGCATCAAGCGCTTTCTGCTTGCTGTCGATGTCGCTTTTGTACTGCGCGTCTTCCTTATCCCACGCTGCTTCATTGCGCAGACGGTTGCCGGCATCGCCATACATGGCGGCCGCGCGCAGACGATATTCACGCTGCTCGAGGTCGAGCTCGTGGTTCAGGGAATCGATTTTCTCTTTCTGCTGGTCGAGCTTTTTCTTCCACTCGTCCGCTGTCTTCTGAAGTTCGGCGGCGGCCGCAGCGGGATCCGCTTTTGTGGCTGGCGTGCAACTCGCATTCCCAGC
Source organism: Terriglobales bacterium (assembly GCA_049511255.1). Lineage (GTDB taxonomy): Bacteria > Acidobacteriota > Terriglobia > Terriglobales > Acidobacteriaceae > Acidiflorens. The sequence goes on from JBEKYF010000003.1 coordinate 41,786, forward strand.
ATCATCGGCGGGCGGCGGCTGCCCGACCACGCTCAGAGTTTCGTTGGTAGGCAGATTGTCGTTATCGTAGTGGCGGCTGGTCGAATTCGTCGCGGCTTTGCTCTTGCGAGTTTCCCGCGCGTAATCCCCGAGTGACTGAGCGGCTGCGCCGCTGACCCCCAACAGGAGCAGTGTACCGATTGCCATCCATTTCATGTGCTTCATGTGATCATCCTTTCGCAAGCCCGCGATTCTGATCGCGGCCTGCAATCGCTAATATCAAGAACTTGTGGTTGCAGCCTGGGCGCCTCCGAGGAAACTGCCAATGGTCCGGTCCAACTGTGCCGCTTCGTGGGCGATGCCGTCGGCCAACTGATGCGCCAGTTCCGGGTCCCGGCTGCACGCCAGTTGCTGCGCATATCCCGCGATCGTAGTCAGGGAATTGCGCAGTCCGAGCGCGAGGTCCGAAGAAATTTCCTGGTGCATCTTTTGATCGTGCCGGATGCGCTCAATGTCGGTCCTGTCGGTTAGCACAAGAGTCGTGCCCATGAGACTCGCGTCTTCAGACAGAACTGGAGAGGCCATCACTTCGAGTACATGGCTTTCTCCATCCCGTGTGAAGTAATTCACCACCAGCCCTCGAACCGTTGCCTTCCCCGCCAGAGCGGGAGCAAGAGCTTGCTCGACACTCGATTCCGAACCCGAACCTGAATTCGAACCTGAACTCGAACTATGGTTTTCCGGGCGGAGCGTCGCCGTACGGAAAAGATCGGCGACATGCAGTCCCACCGGCGAGGCAAATCCCAACAGCTTGCGCGCAGCCGAGTTCGCTTGCCGCACCAGGCCGCTGGTATTGAAAAATAGAACGCCGCAGGAAAGGTTCGAGAGTATGGTCGAGCTCAGCGTGTCGGAGGCCTTAGCTTTTCTGCGCTCCGAGAGTTGCTGGGCGGCGAGCTCATGTTTTTGCTGCTTCAGTTGCTGAATGACGGCGTGATAGGCGTGCACCGGCAATCCCTCCGCCGCCAACGGAGAGTGATTCAGCGATTCGGGTTCCGGTACGAGATTCTCCCGCAGGCGCCGAATCAGGAATAAGCCCAACCCGAAAGCTGCGATGGCAGCGACGAGAAGCAGGCCCATGCGCAGTATCATCGGATTCGCCAGCGGATTCATCAGCAGCCTCACAGCGCCCTCCAATACCAGTGCAGGAGGCGGTTGCCAAACAGGAACGACAAAATCGCCATGCTGCCGAGAAACACGCCAAACGGCATCTCGTAATAGCGGAGTGCCGTGCGTGCCGAGCGCCAAGCGCGCCGCCGGGCCTCATATGAAGAAATGCGCGAAGAAACGCCCGAAGAAATGTCCGAGGAAACGCGCGAAGAATTGCCGCGCGCCTCAATCCGGCGAAGGCGCTTTACCCAGACCGCGAGAACCGTACTCAGCCCAAACAGCGAACCCGCGAGCGACGCGGCAAAAATGGTTAAGACCGTGAGCTTGGTTCCGAGGAACGCGCCGATCATCGCCATCAGCTTGACGTCGCCGAATCCCATCCCTTCGACCCCACGGGCTCGCAGGTAAATGGCTGCTGCGCCATATAGAAACGAGGCGCCGACGGCCGCTCCCAGCAGCGAGTCTGACAGAGACCAGATGCGCCATGAAATTTCGCTTCGCATGGCGGGCGATACCAGGCCGGGCATGATTCGCGAAGCCAGGTCATTCACCGGAACCACCAGGCTGAACAAAATTCCCAGAGCCAGCCCGGGCAGAGTCATCGCGTCGGGAAGAAGCTTGGTTTCCGCGTCGGTGAAGATCAACCCCAGCAGCAGGTAGCCGAGCACGGCGCACTTCAACATCCCGAGCGTCAAACCAAAATGAGCGTAACAGCCGAGAAAGAGCAAGCCCGCGAGTACTTCGACCACAAGATAGCGTGGTGATATGGGTTGCTGGCACGAGCGGCATTTTCCGCGGAGAATCAGCCAGCTTAGTATAGGCAGGTTGTGGTAGAGCGGGATCAGATCTCCGCAGTGCGGACACGCGGAGCGCGGCGTCACCACCGACTTGCCACGCGGCAACCTGTAAATACACACGTTCAGGAAGCTGCCAAAACACAGCCCCAGAGCGAAGATCGCAGCTGCAAAAAAAGGTTCCACGTCGGCTAAGTACTCAGTCTGGTAGGACTTGGATGATTATAAGCGGCTCGGGTGGGGCATTCTAAGTACGAAGGTCACTGTACCTCTGTCGCTTGCAAGTTATTGTCAATAAAGAGGGAAAGGCTGCTCAGGCCACTTGGCTGATTTCATGCCGCTGAGGTAAAAAAATCGAAAACACGGTTCCGGTCGCGCGCCCATCTGTCCGGCTCCGCACGCGAATCGATCCGCCATGTTTTTGCACGATGCCGCGCGACACCCACAACCCTAAGCCGGTGCCGGTATCCTTCTTCGTCGTATAAAAAGGCTCGAAGATTTGGCGCAGATTGTTGCTGGGAATCCCGCTGCCGTTGTCGGCCACGGTGATGCGGACTCCCTCAATGCCATTGGACCAGTCGCGGCCCGTCGCCACGCGGACTTGCAGAGAACCTCCGTCCGCCATCGCATCCACCGCGTTCACCAGAAGATTCGCGAGTAACTGCCGCAACTCGCCTGAATACCCGCTGATCTGGCAACTGCCGCGGTAGCGTCGCGTCACGCGGATCTGCCGACCTTCCAGTTTGCGGGAGTACAGCTGCAGAATCTCGTCCATGATGGCGGCAGGATCCATCGAACCCGGAGAACTGGCATCGCGGACAAATCCCAAAGTTTGTTGTGCCAACTGTGCCACGCGGCCCACCTCTTGCTCTGCCAGGGTCAGATACTCCTCGGCATGGCTGGAGTCATGGCGCGCCAGGTAAAGCAGGTTGACGACGGCCTCGAGCGGATTGTTGATCTCGTGCGCGATCGAAGCGGCGAGCCGTCCGGCGGTGGCGAGCTTCTCGCTGCGGCGGACGGCTTCTTCGGACTGTTTCTCGGCAGAGATATCACGTGCGATGGCCGAAGTTCCCACGATTTCGCCGCGCGCATTTCGAAGCGACGACACCGATAGGAGCACCGGGCAGCGTGTGCCGTCCTTGCGCATGCGCTCGGTCCGATAGGAAGCCACGTGCCCGCCGCGATTGAGTAGCTCGCGGTTATGTTCCACCTCATCGAGGCGTTCCGGCGGCGCCAGTCGTGCGACCGGCGACCCGATTGCCTCCTCGGCAGTGTAGCCATACAGAAGCTCGGCGGCGCGATTCCAACTGGTGATGATGCCGTCCGGATGAGTGCTGTATATCGCGTCACTGGAATATTCCACGATGGCAGCCATCTCGCGGGTGGTGCGATCGGCGCGCGATTCCGCCAATGTTTTCTGCCGGGCCATACTCCCGGCAAAAACGGAAATTGCCAGGAAAACCATTAGCCGCTCCACATCGGCGCCCGTGTGGATACGCAAGCTGAAGTAGGGCGGAACCGCGAAAAAATCCAGGCAAGCGGTCGAAACCAGCGAGCAGAAAACCGCGGGGCCAAAGCCCAGGAATCGAGCAGTGAAAAGCACCGCCGCCAGCAAGAGTACAAAGAGATGGCGGTGCAGCACGCCGGAAAAGGTCCAGAGGCTGAGCGCTACCCACACGGCGAGCGCGGCTCCTCCGTATTGCACCAGCGCCGCACGGCGATTCCGCGCGATCCAACTCTTCAGATTGGCTCCAATTCCAGACATTCCTTAAAACGCTGTCGGCTCCAGCTATCGGACTTAGCGATGTTAGATCAAGGCGGGCAAAGAGTGCTTTCGATGTCCTGAGAAACTCTAGCAGCAGCGCGCGCGCACAGCAACCGCTCGCGGGCAAGGACTATTCGCGCTTCCGAAGGCAAGCGGGAAATCGCAGGTACGAGGCCAGTGCAACGGCCGCGGACACAAATTGCCCGCGCTACACAAAATCGCCGTCAACAAAAAAGCACTGGTCAGTCCTGGTGGAGAAACTTGTAATCGAGGATGGAGGCCGCCAGCCCAAAGGCGTCTTCGGTATTGTCAACCGCGTCCTTGGTGCGAATCAGCCTTCCCTGGCAAAGTACATTGCTGTTCTTCTGTCCGGAGATTTCTTCGGGCATCTCGAAGATCAGTTCCACCAGCGCATTCGCCGGCAGTTGCTGTGGGCCGTGAAACATTACGCCCGACTGGCTGATGTTCTGGATCACGCCCTCGTACCAGGTATTGAGGTTTTTTCCGCGGTATCGAACCGGAAGGTTCGATCGCAGGCGCCGCGCCCGAGGCATCCAGGTCGGTTGCTTTTGACCGGAGCGGCGTCGGACGGTCGTGGTCTCCGCCACCGGTTCGTCGACCCGATCTCCGCGACGCATGGTCTTCCAGTCGTACTGGTAAGCGGTCGCGCAAACCAGGCAGACTTGGTAGTACTTTCCACTGGCCGCGCGGCGCGGCCAGGAAAACTCGTGTGAACAGCGTCCCAGCATAAGAACATCCATGAGTTTTTGCGGCATGATGACGAGTAGCGCCCCCGTACCAATCGGACACCTCCATCTTCCGACGGCTTCGCCGTTCTGAATAGGTTACTTTCGTGTAGCGCGGCTTAGGCCTTATGCTTTTCCATATGGCACGAAGCGAACCGTCGCGCATGGGCTTCCTCCTTGCCGGAGGCAAGAGTTCCCGCATGGGCAGCAATATAGATAAAGCCTTTCTGGATTTTGGCGGCCAAACATTGCTCGATCGCGCGCTCATCGTGATGGACGCGGTTTGCAATAACGTGACGATCGTCGGCGATCCTGCAAAATTTGTGAAATACGGATCTGCGAAATATGGATCTTCGGAATGCAGATCAGTCGTGGCGGATATTTTCTCCGGATGCGGTCCCCTCGCCGGCATTCAAGCTGCGCTCGTGCATTCACCTGCGGAGCTGAACCTGATGCTCGCCGTGGACATGCCCTTCGTCTCCAGTGAGCTTCTCGCATTTCTTTTCGCTGCGGCCGAAGACGAAAATAACCACGCCATCATCACCGTGCCTCGCACCGGCAAGGGATTTCAGCCGCTCTGCGCGGTCTATCGTCGCGACTTCGCGCTCGCCGCCGAGCAGGCTCTTCGGGCAGGGAAGTACAAGATCGATGCGGCATTTTCGAGCGTGTCCGTCCGGGTGATCGAAGAGGCTGAACTGGAAGCAGCCGGCTTTTCCGAGCAGAGTTTTTTCAACGTGAACACCCCGCAGGACCGCCTGGCGGCCGAGCGCCGGTCTTTCTAGTGCCCGCTAGCGCCAGCCGGTGCTTATGCTAGCGCTTGAGCCGCGCTGCCATCTCATGCCATGCTGATAGCCATGAGCGCTGCGGACACACAATCTCCCTACATCGAGTTTAAGGACGTCTGCAAAGCATTTGGCGATCTGGTCGTTCTCAAGGACGTCAGCTTCGAGGTGTTGCCGGGTGAGATGGTCTGCATTCTCGGGCGTAGCGGTGTCGGAAAATCGGTTGCGCTCCACATCATCATGGGTTTCCTTAAACCGGAATCAGGCCGGGCAATCGTCGCCTGTCAGGACATCATCGACTACAACGAGAAACAACTAGAAGAAGTCCGCAAGAAAGTCACCATGGTGTTCCAGAACGGCGCCCTCTTCGATTCCTTAACGGTCGGTGAAAACGTTGCCTTCCCCTTGCGCGAAAAAAGAGAGCTTTCAGAAGAACAGATTTACCAGGTCGTCGATGGCCTGCTCGAAATGGTCGGCGTCAAGGAGATGCGCGACCTGTTGCCTTCCGACCTTTCGACCGGCATGAAACGTTCCGTCGCCATCGCGCGAGCGCTGGCCGCCCAACCCGAGTGCGTGCTCTACGACGAGCCCACCACCATGGTGGATCCGCTGATGGGGAATCTGCTCGGCGATCTCATTGCCCGGCTCAAACTGCAACTGCACCTGACCTCAGTCGTCGTTACGCACGACATGCGCCTGGCCAAGAAGCTGGCCGACCGTGTCGTCTTCCTGCACGAAGGCCGGGCGATCTTCTTTGGGCCCTACAAGGACATGGAGAAATCGACTGAGCCCATCATTCATGAATTCCTGGAACTGGATGAGCTGAAGCTGGAAGCTTAAGGGCAGGCGGGTGCTCGTGGAGAGCCGGGCGTCCCCGCCCGGCGGACCCTTCGACTGCGCTCAGGGCAGGCTCGCGAGACGCCCGTCCCTCCATTAGAAGCCTTGCCGCACCAATTCCTCCACGGTGATCGAACTCTGCGCCGGCTCGCTTTTCATCATCTTCTCGACATACTTCGCGATCACGTCGGCTTCCAGGTTGACAGGGTCTCCCGGCTTCAGCGAACCGAGATTGGTCAGCTCGACCGTATGCGGAATGATCGCGATCGTGCAGCGATTGCGTTCGAGCTTGGCGACCGTAAGGCTGATGCCCTCGATCGAGATCGATCCCTTAAACACCGTGTACTTCTCGATCTCTGACGGGATTTCAATGTGCAACCACCAGTTCTCAGAATCCGCGATGCGCTCGAACTCGATCAGCTTGCCCACGCCATCCACGTGTCCCTGAACGATGTGGCCATCGAAGCGCCCGTTGGCCTTCATCGGCAGCTCCAGGTTCACCAGCGCGCCCTCGTGCATCCGTGAAAACGAAGTTCGCACCCACGTTTCCGGCGCCAGGTCCGCGCAGAATGATTTGGGTTTGATGTCAAGCGCCGTCAGGCAAACGCCGCTTACCGCGACGCTGTGGCCAGTTCTCAATTCTTTGGGGGTATTTGCAGCCTCGATGGTGATGCGGCGGTTCTCACCCCGCTGCTCGATCTTTACGACCTTGCCCACTTCCTCGATAATTCCGGTAAACATGAAAGCTACACCTCCCAGCGTAGTGTCCCGCAGTATCGCGGCATCTAATCCACAGTTGTCATCCTGACCCTGAGCGCAGCCGAAGGGGAAGGACCTATGTATTCCAGCGCTACGACAAATGCATAGGTCTTTCGCTTCGCTCAAGATGACAAACTATGCTTATGCGGCGAATGTAAAAAACACAACAGTAGAACTCATGCCTGTCCAGAGTACGGGTCGCGGAGATAACCTTCCAGGGCGAAGTCTTCGCCGAAGCGGTGTAACTCGAAGCGCTGCACGCACTGTGCTCTCCCGCGCAAGTCTTCCCCGGCGATGAAGGGCACTGCGCCCCCGCCAAGAATCTTGGGTGCGTAGTAGAGAAACACCTTGTCCACCTCGCCCGACGCCAGGGCCGCTCCGTTCACCAGCGCTCCACCTTCGAGAAGCAGGCTGGTGATCTCCAGTTCTCCCAGGCTCTGGACAATCGCGGCGAAGTCGGGCCGCCCGTCGGCGGTCGCCGATATTTGTTGCACGCGGATCCCCTTCGCTTCGAGCGCCTGCCTCGGCTGCTCCTCGGCCGTGGAACACAGCACCAGAACGTCGTTCTCAGCGGTCTGGATCACTCGCGACGCCGGTGGGATGCGCAAGTAAGAATCCAGGATCACGCGCAGCAGTCTGCGCCGCCGCGGCAGGCCACTCCGGTCGGTCAGCAGCGGATCATCCGCCATCACCGTCCCTACTCCAACCATGATTGCGTCATTTTGATGCCGCAGTTGCTGCACATGCGCGCGCGCCGCCTCGCCCGTGATCCAGTGGTATCCGCTGCGCGCTCCCTCCGTCGCCGGCGTGGCCGAGCCCGGCTCTGTGCCCGGTTTGGTGGCGTCAGCGATTTTCCCATCGAGCGTCATCGCCGATTTCAGCGTGACCAGCGGCTTACCACGCCGGATGTACTTGGCAAAACTTTCATTCAGCTTCTTGGCTTCCGCCTCGAATAATCCGACCTGTACAGTGATCCCTGACGCGCGGAGCTTCGCAAATCCTTGACCCGCCACTTGTGGATTGGGATCTTCCATGGAGCAGATCACGCGGCTGATTCCGGCGGCGATCACGGCATCGGCACACGGACCGGTCCGGCCCTGATGCGAGCACGGTTCCAGATTCAGGTAGAGAGTTGCGCCGCGTGCCGCATTCCCGGCTTGCTCCAGTGCGAGAACCTCGGCATGCTTCACGCCATCATACGTGTGCATGCCGGCCCCAGCTTCGCGGCTCGGCGCGTCCACCACAACCGCGCCCACCGCGGGATTCGGCGAGACCAGCCCAACGCCCGCCCGCGCTAACTCCAGCGCTCGCCGCATGTGTTGTTCGTCGATGGTCATGAGTAGCTGTTAGCTCTTAGCTGTTATTTTTACGCAAACAACGAATCCACAAACTCCTTAGCATCAAACGGCAGCAGATCCCCCGCCTTTTCGCCTACTCCCACATATCGCACCGGCAGTCCCAACTCGCGCGAAATTGCGACCACGACGCCGCCTTTGGCCGTGCCATCGAGCTTGGTGAGTACAATTCCCGTGACTCCGGATGATTGCGTGAACTGTCGCGCCTGCTGCAATCCATTCTGACCAGTCGTGGCATCCATTACGAGCAAAGTCTCGTGCGGCGCCCCCGGCACGATGCGCTGTGCCGTGCGCTTCATCTTTTCCAGTTCGAGCATCAGGTTTTGCTTGGTGTGTAGCCGCCCGGCAGTGTCGACGATCACGTAATCGGTTTTGCGCGACGTTGCCGCCTGCAGCGCGTCAAATAGCACGGCCGATGGATCGCCCCCGGCTTTCGTCTTGATCACTTCCGTTCCCGTGCGCTGTCCCCAAATCTCGAGTTGCTCGATCGCCGCCGCGCGGAACGTATCCGCCGCGCACAACAGCACCGTCTTTCCTTGCGCGCGAAACACCTGCGCCAATTTTCCGATCGTCGTTGTTTTGCCCGTGCCGTTCACGCCCACCACGATGATCACCTCCGGTGTGCCATCCACCTTGGTAACGGGCCGCGAACCGGTAGACGTCAGAATCGCCAGCAGTTCCTCTTTCAGCAGCCGTTTGAGTTCATTCACATCCTTGATCTGCTTCCGATCGGCTTTGTCGCGCAGCTTCTCCAGAACTTCATGGGTGGTCGTGGTGCCAAGGTCGGCGCCAATCAGCGTAGCTTCCAGATCGTCCAGGGTGGAGCGGTCGATCTCCTTGCCGATGGAGACGACATCTTCGATGCGCTCGGCCAGGTTCTCGCGCGTGCGCGAGACCGCTTCCTTCATGCGCTCAATGAAACTTGGTTTCTGTTCTTCGTCCAGACTGCCAAAAAGGGTTTGAATCATGAGGTATCTGACACCGATTATATAGGCGGGAAGGGAAGGCAGGTTTTTCGATCGCCGTTCAGGCGCGTGTGGTTTCGACCGTGAGTGGATCGCCGGGTCGGAGCGGCAACGGAGCGGGTGCGGCCGATTCCAGCGGGATCGTCTGCGTCAGTGATTTCTGGATACGAATTTCTCCCCGCTCAAACACTGCCAGCAGCGCGGCCACGGCCCTGGGGTCAAGGCGCTGTCCCGAGAGATTCTGAATGATGCGCAGAGCTTCTACCGGATCGTATGCGCGCTGGTAAGGACGGTTCGTGGTCAGAGCGTCAAAGGTGTCGGCGACCGCAATCACGCGCGCCAGCAGAGGGATCTCGTCGCCTTTCAGGCCGTAAGGATAGCCGCGCCCGTTGAGCGCCTCATGATGCAATTCGATTCCGGGCAGCATCTCGCGCAACTGCGGCACCGGACGCAGGATGTTCGCGCCCTTGGTGGTGTGCGTCTTCATGATCTCGAATTCTTCCGGGGTCAGAGCTCCGGGTTTTTTCAGGATGCGGTCTTCGATGCCGATTTTTCCGACATCGTGCAACTGCGCCGAGACTCGCAGGATCTCCAGAAATCCTGGATCCAGCCCCATCTCTGTGGCGATCATCATCGAGTATTTCGTAACCCGGTCGGAATGGCCGCGCGTGTAAGGGTCTTTTTCGTCGACGGCGCCGGCCAGCATCTGGATCGACCCCATGAACAGCGCCTTGTTGGCATCCGCGGCACGCTTCAGGTCCTCGACGAACTGTTCCAAGTCTTCCGACATGGTGTTGAACGTGGTCGCCAGTTCCCCGATCTCGGTGCGCGTTTTCAGGTGCACGCGCTGGGAAAAATCACCGCGCGCAATGGCCTGGCTGGACTGCGCCAGGACTTGCAGCGGGCTTGTGATCCGCCGCGCCGAGAGAATACTCACACCCACACTCACAAACACCGCCAGCCATGCCAGCAAGCGCCCAGTACGCTGCATCTCGTAGATTCCGCGATACGCATCCTCGCGCGGCTTCTGCACCACGACCGCCCAATCCAGCGAGGTCACCGGACTGTACGTTCCCAGCATGTCGGTCGTGCTTTTTCCGTCACGAACCGTGAATTCGCGGGTCGCCGCCAACTGGGCTTTTGAGCTTTCACCCACAAAGCTGCGGACGATCTCGAAATGGCTCATGTCCTGTCCGGTAGCATATTGGCCAGTCGCGGCCGCCACCAGCCTTCCCTGGCTGTCGACGACATACGGCATCAAGCCGGTCAGACTGACTTGCTGCAGCCGGCGGATCAGATAGTCCATATCGACCACCGACCCGATCATTCCCAGAAAGCGTCCCCCATAGATGATCGGCGAGCTGACCAACATGACCGTTCGCGCGGATTTTCCGCTGCCCACCATCAACGGCTGCCCGCTGTAGCCGCGTCCTTCGCGGGCGGCTTGAAAGGCTCGCTCCAGTTCCCGTTGCAGAAAAGCGTCGGGCTCAATACGCCCGGCGGAAATTCCCTTGGCATCGGCAGTCAGCAGGGTGGCATATGCAATGTCGTTCGACGACGAAACAAAATTCTCCAGCATGGCGCGCAGCTCTGGCGTCAGAAGTTTCTGAGCGCTTTTCTCCGCACTAAGGTCGTTCCCGTTCGGATTGGCCAGCATCATTACCTGAATCGACGACGACAAATTGGCCAGCATCATATGCAGCGCTTCCTGATGCTGCGAAATGTCGTCGGCCAGCGAACGCGTGACCGTGTTTTGCAACAGCATTTCGTTGGTCTTCAGGCGCTCCCGGTTCATGGTCTCGATCTGCGCCGAATAGAAATACATGGGGAGGACACTAATGGCCAAAAGCACGCCAAGGATGACGTAAAGGAGCGGAATGCGCGCGGGAATGGGAAGCTTCAATGGCAAAAGGCAGTCCTATCGGCCCAAGCGCGGGGATGAGCTGGTCCGTCCTGTATTCATTTTAAGTTGGTTTCGAGTGATGACCTCAGGTACTTAAAGTACAGCTCACCGTTACCGAAGTACTCACACCGCCGGTGACTGCCGGCAGTTCTCAGTTCTCAGTAGCTAATCCCGGCGCTTCTCACTTAGAACTGAGAACTGGGAACTGAGAACTAGTGTTGGCGCCGGTCTATAATTAAGCCAGTCGGTCCGGGGTGCTGCATGCGGTCCTTTCACGTTTGCTCCGTTTGTTATCGGCTCTTGGCGATACTTTTCGCCGTCTCCGCACTGGCGCTCGCCGAGAATACTCCGCCCCCAAAGATTTCCAAGGAGACCCGCGAAGAAATTGTCCACGCCTTCAATGCAGAATTGGTCTACATCCGCACGAGTTTTCCGATGGGGAAGACTGGACTGAAACTCAAAAATGGAACACTGACCCCCAGCGGCCCGGAACTTCAACGTTTGATGGCGCTCTGGGGACCAGCCGCGAAACCCGGCGACCGGGCACGCATCAGCGACGTCGTCATCAAGGAAGACCACATCCGCTTTGAGATCAACGGCGGTCCCATCAAAAGGCAGAAATGGTATCAGCGCATCCAGATTTCAGGTGCGAACTCATCTGGCCCAATTTCGCCCTCGGATTCCTCGGCCAACGCCCGCGGCTCTTTCGTGGATCTCTACTTCGACAAGTATGTTCCGGAACTGACCGGCCCAGAGCTGAAGCAGTTGCTGCGTCCAGTATTTGATTTCGATGCCAAGTCCGCTCTTGAAGCCTATCTGGAAACCGTTTCTCCCCAGGTCAAGGATGCCATCAAGAATCACCATGTGCTGGTGGGAATGAATCACGACATGGTGATCTACGCCAAAGGACGTCCGGCAAAGAAAGTGCGCGAGACTGCCAACGAAGTTGAGTACGAAGAATGGATCTACGGCACGCCCCCGCAGGATGTGGATTTTGTGCGCTTCGTTGGCGATGAAGTCGTGCGGGTCGAGACCATGAAGGTGGATGGCCAGAAAATCGTGCGTGTCGAAAAGGAAGTTGATTCGGGCGCGCCAACCGTTGCCAAGAAACAGGGAGAACGCCCCCCGACCGCGCCCACGTTGCGGCGTCCCGGAGAAGAGATGCCGGAGTCGAATCCTGCAAACCCTTCCAGCATGCCACCGACGGGCGCGCCGCCACCGTCCGGCCCCGGTACAGACCCAGGTCCCAACTGGAATTCGTCGGCCGCCCCGTCGGTAGAATGAATGAAGGCGACTGAATGAAAACGTGAGTACTTCACGCTGCTAGCATCAAGAAAGTCGTTTCTTTCCCGCCATTAGCGCCTTCCGGTCTCGACCTTCTACACCCTGACCCTCTACACTATGAGCGTGAAGATTGCCCTGGGCCAGATCAACCCCACCGTGGGAGACTTTTCTCGGAACGCCGCCAAGATCATCCAGTTTGCGCTTCAGGCGCGGAGTGCCGGCGCTGGCCTGATTCTGTTTCCGGAACTCGCCGTCTGCGGTTATCCGCCGCTCGATCTGGTCGAAAGGCCCTCGTTTGTGGCGCGCAATCGCGCTACCGCCGAGAGGATCGCGGCAGAAACTCAGGGCATTGCCGTGATCTGCGGGATGGTAACCCCGGCGGAGGCGGACTCTGGCAAAAAAGTGATGAATTCCGCCGCCCTGCTGCGCGATGGGCGAATCGAATTCATCCAGTCGAAGATGCTGCTGCCCACCTATGACGTCTTCGACGAGATGCGCAACTTCGCTCCCGCCAAGAGCCAGCAACTGTTCAGCTTTTGCGGCAAGCAGATGGCGTTGACCATCTGTGAGGACGCCTGGAACGACAAGCGCTTCTGGAACCGGCGGCTGTATGGCATCGACCCGGTCGAAGAACTGGTCCGAGCCGGCGGGAACTTCGTGCTCAATATATCCGCGTCTCCGTTTTGGCTGGGCAAGCGCGAACTGCGCCGGGATATGCTGGCAGCCATCGCGAAAAATCAGAAAGTCCCGGTCGCGATGGTGAACCAGGTCGGGGGAAACGACAGCCTGGTCTTCGATGGATCGAGCCTGGTGATTGCGCCCGACGGACACGTGATCGCGCAAGCGAAGTCATTCGAGGAAGACCTGATCTATTTCGACTCCCAGCAACTCATCGGAGATATGCACCCGCAGGTCGCGGGTGAAGAAGCTAGCGCGTATGAAGCGCTGGTTCTGGGCACGCGAGACTACGTCCACAAATGCGGCTTCCAGCGAGCGATCATCGGACTCAGCGGAGGCATCGATTCCGCGCTCACCGCGTCGATCGCGGCCGATGCGCTCGGCCCTGAGAACGTCATCGGCGTCGGCATGCCCGGGCCGTACTCGTCGCGAGGGTCGATTGACGACGCGCGGGAACTGGCCAGGAACCTGAAAATTCGCTTCGAACTGCTCTCAATTAACGACATCTACGAGGGCGCGCGCCAGACGCTTGCCCCCGTGTTTGCTGGTTTGCCAGAAGACGTCACCGAAGAAAACATTCAGTCCCGCGCCCGCGGATTGCTGCTGATGGCCATGTCGAACAAGTTCGGCGCGCTGGTGCTTTCGACCGGCAACAAGAGCGAATTGGCGGTCGGCTATTGCACTCTTTACGGCGATATGGTGGGTGGGCTGGCGGTGATCTCGGATGTGCCGAAGGCGCTGGTTTACCGGCTGAGCGCTTACGTGAACTCGCGGCGCAAAGTAATTCCGGAAGCGACGATCGAGAAACCACCGTCCGCGGAGTTGCGCCCTGATCAGAAGGATTCGGACTCACTTCCGCCCTACGAGGTGCTCGATGTGATTCTCGAAGACTTTATAGAGGAGTCGTGCTCGGCCGAACAGATTGCTCGCGTTCACAATTTCGATTTAGATCTGGTGCGGCGGGTGATTCGAATGGTGGAGCGCAGCGAGTATAAGCGGCAACAAGCAGCGCCCGGAATCAAGATTTCCGCCAAAGCGTTCGGCTATGGCCGGAGATTCCCAATCGCGGCCAAGGCGGAGTTCTAGCACCATGTCTGCGTGATGAGTTATACGACGGTGGAGGGACGGGCGTCTCGCCCGCCCAGCCGGGCGGGGACGCCCGGCTGTCCACTAGCAAAGCTTCGGAAATGACAACTTCGCCGGTTTTTGTAACAATCAAACTCCAATCGAATTCCAAAATATGACACGCACGCATCGCACCTGGCTCGCTGCTCTTCTGTTCTCCGGCATCGCCATCGCTCAAACCCAACCCGGTCACCCTGCAAAACCGGCAGCTAAACCAGCGGCGACTTCGGCCGCCGCCGCAGTCTCGACGGTTCTGCCCAGTGAAGACACGGTCAATTCTTTCCTGTTCCAGATGTTCGGCTACGATGCCGCCATCACGTGGAAGGTGGCGGAGATTCGTCCCTCCGAGGTGCCGGGACTGGCTGAAGTCTCAGTTATTCTTACCAACGCGCAGGGCGCGAATCAGAGTCGGTTGCTCGTCAGCGCTGACGGCAAGCACGCAATCTCGGGCGAAATCCTTCCCTTCGGTGTGAAGCCATTTGAAGATGCTCGCGCCAAGCTGGAAAAAGGCGTGAACGGCCCCGCCAAGGGACCGGCGAAAGCCCCGGTGACGATTGTCGAGTTCAGCGATATGCAGTGCCCGCACTGTGCGAAGGCGGCGCCCGTGATTGATCAGCTTCTTGCGCTGGAACCCGAGGCCCACTTTATTTTCCAGAATTTTCCGCTGCCCGCGCACAACTGGGCGGAGAAGGCGGCCGGCTATGTTGATTGCGTGGGGCGCGCTTCGCTAGGGCAGCCTGCGGACAACGCAGTCTGGAAATTTATCCAGAAGACGTTTGACGAGCAGGCCAATATCACCGCGGCCAATGCTGATGAAAAGCTGAAAGCCATCGCGACCGCATCGGGCGCGAATGCCGACGAGATCGCCGCCTGCGCAGTCAAATCGGATACGAAAGCCAGAATCGAGGCCTCCGTTGCGCTTGGAAAGTCGGTGGGCGTGAATGCCACGCCGACTCTGTTCATCAATGGACGCAACGTACCCGGCGGAGCGCCCGTCGATCTGTTGAAGAAGATTGTGGACTTCCAGGCAAGCCAGATGTAGATCGGGCCGATCACCCGATTTCTTATTTCCCCATCCAGATTTCCGGAGCTTCGGTGCGCTCCGGGCTGCGGACGACGTACGGCGTAATCAGGATCAGTAGCTCGTCGTCCTCTTCCTGTTTGGAAGTCTGTGATGTGAGGACGCCGAGGCCCGGGATCGTGGAGAGCGCAGGCAGACCGCTCAGGCTCCTCTGATCGGATGCAGTGATCATTCCCGCTACCACGGCCGGTTCGCCTTCCTTGAGCAGGATTCCCCCCTTGTACTCACGATTCAAGATGTCAGGAATGCCATTTGTGTTGGTGGTTCCCAAGGTGCGGAATTGAATCTCCAGCTCGAGGGCTACGTCTGAGTTGTTGTGAACCAGCGGTTTCGCCTTGAGCGTGAGTCCGATGTCCTCATAATTGACGGAAGGGAAAGCCGCGGCGTATGACTGGTTCCCGAGGACTTGGGAGATGGCGGAACTGTTATAAATCGGCGCAAAGCTGGCGTTGAGGATGGGATAGCGCGATCCCAGCTTAAAAGTGGCGTCCTTCTCCTGTGAGGCTCGCAACTGGACATGCTCGAGCTGCCGGACAGAACTCTCATTCATGGTAAGCGCGGCGGACAACTGATCGAAACTGAGGCCCATCAGCGTGAGCCCACCGCCGAAGGTCGCGAGCGGCTGGCTAAAGATCGAATTCTGCTGGCCTTGCAATTGTGCGAGAAGAGCGGAAATGGTCTGATTGCCGGCCTGGTTGATGCCGCCCGAGGCAATCAGTTGGTTGATCAGGGTCTGGATGTTCTGTCCGCCGCCGAGAGCCGCCAGTGCGGCCGCCGGAATATTGAAAAGATTGAAATTGTCCGGGACGTGCAACCCGATATTACGCATGTAGGTGTGGCTTACCTGGAAGACTTTCAGATCGAACATCACTTCCGGCCGGGGACTATTCAGCTGTCCGAGAAACTGGGTTGCGGCTTCCAGTGCCGCCTGCGGTCCGCGCAACGTAATCGTGCTCGACGCGGCGTTGAGGCTCGCGAACTTGAATTCAAATAGCGTCCGTAGCGAGGTCATCAGCTCGTTCAAATCCTGGGCAGAATTGCTGCCTTGGATGTAGAAGGAGCGCATGCCCATACGGTCGTAAAGGCGGTGGTTGTCGGGGGTGTCAGCGCAAGCAAAAAGAACCGTGTCTTCCAGTGCCACGCTAAAGCTCTTCGTGACCGCGGAGGCCGCCTGCATGGCGGTTCCGAAATCGGCATTCTCAATATCGAATCGCACTCGGCGGCTGGGGAAGGTATCGTCGAAGACTACGGTCAGCCCGTAGTTCGCGGCGACCGTGGTGACGAGACCACGTGAATCGCCGCGGTAGTGGATGTCATGGCGTCCGTCGATCGGTTTTGCGGTGAGCGCATCGGCGCTGGCGACCACTTGCGGCGGGCTTGCAGTGTGCACCGGCACGGGCCCCAGGGCGTCGCTTATGCGCTGCTGAGCGAATTCGTTCTGCGGATCGAGGGTCAGCGCGGTTCGAAACTCCGCCAGCGCCTCCACTTGCCGGCCATCGAGCAGGTCGCGGTTTCCGCGTTCCAGATGCATCCCGGCCAGATGTTGCCGCGTGATCTCCCGCGCGGTCACGTACTCCACGTTTTGCGGAACCAGGCGAGAAGCTTCCTCAAATTCGTAAAAAGCCTCTTCCAGATGCTGCGATTTCTCGAGCTTGAGGCCGCGCGCGAAAGCTTTGCGAGCGGCCTTCAGGTCTTTCGCCGGACCGCGGCAGGCGGGCGCACCCGCGGAGTTCGAGCAGAGCGATGGCACCGCCGGAGGACTGTCTGTGGCCAAACACACTCCGGCAAGCAACAACGAAATTCCTGCTGGCAGCCATCGCATATTACTTACTATAGAATGCCCGGCGCTGATGTCTTGCAAGAGAAATCCAGGGTTGGGAACTACGGTCGTAACGGGTTCACCGCAGCATCAGCCGCTCCATCCGTGTGGCGCGTCCGGTCTGGTCATCGCACTCGACCAGCACGGCGCACAGGCGGACGTCACCGTTGGCTGCTTCGAAGCGCGCCGGCATCCCGCTGAGAAACTTCTCGATCACTAATTCTTTCTTTACCCCAATGACGCTGTCATACGGCCCGGTCATGCCGACGTCCGTGATGTAGGCAGTGCCCTTCGGCAGGACGGTTTCATCGGCGGTAGGAATGTGCGTGTGCGTGCCCACGACGGCGGTGACTCGCCCGTCGAGGTACCATCCGAAGGCGACTTTTTCGGAAGTGGCCTCGGCATGGAAATCCACAACCACGATCTCCGACTGGATCTTCTCCAGAAGCCGGTCAGCGTAGCGAAAGGGATCATCGCTCGATCCCATGAACACGCGTCCCTGTAGATTCACGACGGCATAACCGACGCTGTTTTTCTGGCCTTCGTACACTCCCCAGCCGGGTAAGCCTTGCGGAAAATTTGCCGGCCGCAACAACCGGCGCGCCGGACTGTGAGGGTTGCCGTCCGCCATCTGGAAGTATTCGATGATCTCGCGTTTATCCCAGACGTGATTTCCGGTGGTCATCACGTCGATGCCCAGATCGAAAAGCTCTTCGGCCAGCGGCGGCGTGATTCCGAAGCCAGCCGCGGCATTTTCGCAGTTGGCGATGACCAGATCCACGGCATACTGCTTTCGCAGTCCAGGCAGGCGATCTTTTACGATCGTGCGCCCAGGGCGCCCAAAAATGTCACCGATAAAAAGAATTTTCAAAATGAAGGTCTCAGGTCTTAGGTGTCAGGTCTCAGGAACAACGCTGCTCCCGTTCAATCGTGCGCCCAACGTTCGATGTTACCACGCTGAAAACTGCCCACTGGCTGCGGGGCTACTGACTACTGATTTCCGCCGTCTTCAGAAAGTCGTAATTCCCCGACGGATTCAGGCTTACGTTCCGCATCCGCCGGGTGTGCACGAGCACGTTATCGAAGTACCACAGGTTTATGTATGGGACATCTTGCGCCAGCACTTCCTGAACTTCAGCGTAGAGCCGCTTGCGGGCATTTTGATCGGTCTCGCGGCGCGCCTCGTCAATCAAACGATCGACCCGCGGGCTTGAATAGAAACCTCGGTTTGCGCCATTGGGTGGGAATCGATTGGAGTGAAAAGCATACTCAAAAATATCCGGGTCTTCATTCCCGCCGATCCAGCGCAACGAATAGAGCTGGAAAGCGCCGCTGGTGACGTCGGCAAAGAAAGTAGCGAACTCGAAGGTGCGAATGTCGAGCGCAATGCCTACTTCTCGCAATTGCTGTTGCAACACCGCCGCCAGCAGCCGCGTGGACTCCTCCGTAGACGTCTTCATCGTCAGGTGGAAGCGAACGCCATCGCGAGCTCGGTAGCCGGCCGCATCCAGCATCTGGCGAGCTTTCTCTGGATCATGTGGGTAGGCGGCCACGCCCTGGTCATACGCCCAGCTTTGCGGTGGGAGCACACTCAGAGCCGGTTGCGCGAAGCCGCGCCAGATGTATTCGAGAAGAGGACTGCGGTCGATGGCATACGCGATCGCCTGGCGAACCCGCACATCCTTTAGGGTCGGATCGCGCAGGTTAAACGCGAGATAGGAAAGCACCGTGCCCGGCGCGCGCTCGACCTGCAAGTTCGGCTCGCGCTCCAGCGCCACGATGGTGTCGGAAGTAAGCGCATTGATCGCAACATCGGCGCTGCCCTTGCGCAGTTCAAGCGCCCGCGTCGTCGTGTCTGGCACGACCGTGAAGCGCACCCTGGCCAAGCGCGCCTTCGCTCCCCAGTAGTTGTCGTTGCGCTCGACTAGGACTTCTTTATCTTGCTCGGCGCTGACAAACTTGAATGGTCCGGAGCCAATCGGCTTGCGCGTGATCTCATCGAGCGCCCCGTAGGGCACAATTCCACTCGCGCCCTCCGAGAGATTCCACAGCAAGGTCGCGTTGGGCTCTTTGAGATGAAATACCACGATGAACTCGTCGGGCGCCTCGATGTGATCCACGAAACGGTACGCCGCCGACTTTGTACTGCGAATCTTGCCCTGGAGCAGGGAGTCGAACGTCCACTTAACGTCGCGGGAAGTCAGCGGACGCCCATCGTGAAAAGTTACGCCGCGATGCAGATGGAAGACGTAGGTCAGCGGATCGGGAATCTCCCAACGCTCCGCCAGCCCGGGCTGGACATTTAAGTGCTCGTCGCGCGTGAGCAGCGCGTCGAAGATGAGTTCGCCAATGCGCTCCGATTGCGCATCGAGGCCCACCCGAGGATCAAGATCCGTGGGGCTGCTCTCAATAATCATCACCAGCGTGTTGGGATCGGGAGCTTGTGAGCAGGAAAGGAGCGGCAACACGCATCCGCTGAGGAATAATAAACAATTTGCCGTCCTGAAAAAACTTGTTGTTCTAAAAAAAACTGTCATCCTGAGCGAAGCGAAGGACCAGCTTCTTGCTCGCACCCGCGCTGCCGTCTTACACATGCGAAATCTTTCCCAGGATCGCCGCCCGCTTTGCTCCCGTAGCCGACGGCACATTGGATGGCCGCCGATGCCACGTCTCATGCGCGAGCAGGGCAAAAGCGATTGCCTCCTTCGCTTCCGCCGGAACGCCGAACTCATCCGAAAAATGCAGTCCGATCCCCAGAGGTGCGATTTCATGGCGCAACATGGTCATCAGCGTCGGATTCTTCGCGCCTCCACCCGAGACAATCATTTCGTGATCACGGCGTCGAACCCCAAATCGCGGCAACACGAATCGCTGGACCGCGTCCGCAATCGATCGCGCCGTCAACGCCGTTGCCGTCGCCACCACGTCAGCCTTACTGGCGCCGCGGCAGATCTGAAGAAATTGGCCCACGTATTCCCGGCCAAATTCCTCACGGCCCGCTGTCCGCGGAGGCTTCTGCCGAAAAAAGTGCGCCCGCATCAACTGAACAATCACGCCATCCAGTGCGCGTCCCGCGGCCGCGACTCTGCCGTCGCGGTCGAGACGCTTCCCGAACAGCTCTTCCATTACAGCGTCAATCACCATGTTGCCGGGGCCGGTGTCAAAAGCAACCACTTGGCGCAGCGACGCGCCCGCGGGAATCGCCGTCAGATTCGCAATTCCACCGATGTTCTGCGCAATGCGTCCCACCGCTTGATTGCGATAGACAAGATAGTCGAGGAACGGCACCAGCGGCGCGCCTTTTCCCCCGGCCGCAATATCTGCGGGACGAAAATCAGAGACCACCGGCACACCGAGCCGCGCGGCGATCACCGCGCCTTCGCCCGTTTGCCACGTGACTGCCAACTTTCGCCCGAGAAAGCGCTCTGCCTCTCCCTGGTGATAGAGCGTCTGTCCATGACAGCCCACCAAGTCAAGTTTCGCGCGATGCTTGCGCGCCGTCCTCGCCACCGCCTCCGCGTACAGTTCGCCCAGAAGAAAGTTCAGCCGGGCCAGATCCGCAACGTGGGCCAATTCCGCGTTCATCATTGCCAAGATTGCGCGTCGAATCGGGGCAGGGAACGGATACTCCTCGTGCGCAAGAAGTTTGAAGTCTGAGTGCTCGGTTTTGTGTGGGGACGGGCCTCTGGCCCGTCCAGCCCCGTCGGAGGCAAACCGCACCAGCGCTACATTGATTCCGTCCGCCGAGGTGCCGCTCATCACGCCGGCAACAATCATGCGCGTTCCTCACGATCGAACGCTGCCAGCCGGACCTCTTCCCCGAATTCCCAGAGCTGTCGCGTCAGCTTCCCAACTCGTGCGGAAGTAGGAGCGGGGGTGTGGCGACTTGCCCCCGGTTTCTTTTTAAACGACTTCTTTTTAAACGCCAGCACGCGCCGCGCCGATTCCCGCACGCGACGGGCAAATCGGCCGTCGCGCTCCGCCTCCCGGGCGACTGCTTCATGTGCGCGAAGAATGAAGTCTTCCTGATGGCAGATCAGGCCGAGATCGCCCCCGGCGCGGATGTGCCCGATCATCGCCTGTTCGATAGGGGCCGCCGCCAGCACGCCGCCCATCTCCAGATCGTCGGAACAGATCAGGCCCCGGTAGCCAATCTTCTTGCGCAGAATGTCGGTGATCCACTTCTTCGAAAGCGATGCCGGAGTCCGCTCGTTTGATCGTTCATTGGTCCGCCCCTTCGTCACCGCCGGAAACGCTGCATGAGAAATCATGACAAATGGCAATTGACGATGCAGTATTCGATACGGATAGAGATCTTCGACCCACATCCTCTTGAGCGGCTTCTTAATCACGGGTAGCTCGCGATGGCTGTCGAGCTTGCTCTCGCCCAGTCCAGGAAAGTGTTTGCCGCAGCCGAGCACGCCGGCATCGCCCAACCCGCGCAGAAACTCGCGCGCGTAGGCAACCACCTGCTTGGGATCGTCCGAAACCGTCCGCGAACTCATCACGGAACGCGAAGCCTCGTAGGCCAAGTCGAGCACCGGAGCGAAATCCACGTTGAAGCCAAGCGCGCGGCAGTTTTCGCCGATCAAGCGTCCATGCTTGCGAAAGAGGGCACGGTTGCCCGTGGCAAAGACTTCTGCCGGAGAAGGCGCCGAGCCGATCACGTTGCGGAAACGGTCCACCGTGCCGCCTTCCAGGTCCACGCAAGTGAAAAGCGGCGTGGCAACGCGCTTGTGGCATTCGCGCAGAAGAGTATGCGTCTGCTCGGCTGAGGTGATATTGCGGGCAAAGAAAATCACGCCTGCTGGCTGAATCTTCGTGAGCAGGGAAGCGAGCCGCGAGGACATCTCGGTCCCATCGAAGCCGATGATAAGCGACTGGCCGATGTGCAGTGTCAAGTCACTCACTCTCATTTTCAGCCCGGAAGGCACGTCCCTCAGGGGCTAAAGCCCGCATTGTTACTGAGCTAAACGGCACGGCTGAAGCCGTGCCCTACCCAAAAGTGATTTGTGAAACATCTCGAACACGGGTCAGGATCCTGGTCTGTCTGATCTTCTCCGCGAACTCCGCACCTCGGCGGTTAGATTTCTTTCTTCAACTCCGCCAGCAAGTTTAGCGCTTCCAGCGGCGTCAGGCGGTTTAAATCCACTTCGCGCAGTTTTTCCAGTACCGGTTGCGACAGCGGGGTGAAGATGGTCAACTGCGTCGGACGCTCCGGCTCCGCTCCTGGCGTCAGATGCCCCGAAAGCCGGTGCTCGGACGATTCATGTTCCGCCAGCACCTCGCGCGCGCGCACCACGACTTCGTTCGGCAATCCCGCCAGCTTTGCGACTTCGATTCCGTAGCTGCGGTCGGCCGCGCCCGGTTCGACGCGGCGCAGAAAAACAACGCTTCCGCCAGTCTCTTTGACGGAGACGTGATAGTTTTTCACGCCAGTCAATTGCTCAGCCAGTTCGGTTAATTCGAAATAGTGCGTGGCGAACAAAGTCTTGGCCCGCACGTGCGCGTGCAGATACTCGATGGCGGCCCAGGCGATTGCCAGTCCGTCATAGGTGGAAGTGCCGCGCCCGACTTCGTCCAACAAAATCAAGGAGCGCGCCGTCGCCGTGTGCAGAATCGCGGCGGTCTCCGTCATCTCGACCATGAACGTAGACCGCCCCCGAGCCAGGTTGTCGCTTGCGCCAATGCGGGTGAACACGCGGTCCACAATGCCGAGGCGCACCGCACGCGCCGGAACAAACGAACCCATCTGCGCCATGATCACGATCAGCGCCGCCTGCCGCAGATAGGTGCTCTTGCCGCCCATGTTCGGCCCGGTCAGCACCACGATATTGTGCGTCGCTTTGTGCAGGTCCGACGACGAATCCAGAAACAGATCGTTCGGAACGAAGCGCTCGCTCCCTGCGGCCAGTTCCTGCAGTTCGATCACCGGATGACGTCCTTCGACAATTTCCAGATCGCCCGCGTCCTCGGCCTTTTCAACTTCATCGAAGTGCGGGCGGCAGTAATTCCGCAGCGCCGCAAGGTGCGCTAGGCAGCCCAGGACGTCCACTTCCGCCAGTGCCAGCGCGGTTTGCCGGATGCGCTTGGCCTCGGCAGCGATGGCAGAACGCACGTCGGCAAACAGCCGCCGCTCGATTTCGACAATCTTCTCCTGGGCATCGAGAATCTTTGATTCATACTCTTTCAGCTCCGGAGTGGTGAAGCGCTCGGCATTCACCAGCGTCTGCTTGCGTTCGTAGTCGGCGGGCGAGAGGTGCAGGTTCGCCTTTGAAATCTCGATGTAGTAGCCAAAAATCGAATTGAACTTTACCTTAAGCGACCCAATCCCCGTCCGTTCCCGTTCGCGCTGCTCCACTCGCGCCAGGTACTGCTTCGAGTTGCGGCTCAGGTCGCGGAGTTCGTCCAGATCTTTGTCGACGCCCGCCGCAATTACACCGCCATCGCTCAGCGTGAGCGGCGGCTCTGGAACCAGCGTGCGATCAATCTTCTCCCGCAGATCGCCCAGTTCGTCGATCACTCCGTGCAGCGTCGCCAGTCGCAACGCCGAAAGTCGTGACTCAGACAATTCCGCCAACACCATCCGCACTTTGGGAATTCGTGCGAGCGACGCTGCCAGAGCCAGCACGTCTCGTGGATTCGCCGTTTCCAGCGTGACCCGGCTCAGCAGACGTTCGAGGTCGAGAATTCCATCGAGCGACCGCCGCAATTCTTCGCGCCGCACCGTGTCTTTGACCTGCACCTCAACGGAATCGAACCTGCCGTCGATCTCGGCCCGATCCAAAGACGGACGCAGCATCCAGGTACGCAGCAAGCGCTTGCCCATCGGCGTCACGGTTGCATCCAGGCAGCGGAACAAAGTCATTCCGGCATCCGTTCCCGCGAACGTTCCAGCAAATAGTGGTTCGATCAACTCCAGGTTTCGCACCGTCACCGCATCAAGCAGGAGGCAGTTCTGCCGCTCGTAAAAGCCGATGCGGTCCACATGATCGAGTGTGCCGCGCTGTGTTGACCGGATGTAATAGAGGATCGCCCCGGCCGCCGAAGCCGCTGCCCGTTTCCCCGCCAACCCGAAGCCCTCCAGCGAGAGCACGCCGAAGTGATTCTCCAGGAGCGGAATGGCATGGTCGGGAGCAAAGATCCAGTCGTCCAAAGGAGTTTCCGTCCAGCCGGCGCTGGAAACCCGGGCCACGGGAGCGGTGCCTGAGGAGAGACCTGTGTCTGTGCGGGGACGGGCGAGGGCGCCCGTCTCTCCACTACCTTTCTTTTCGAATAGCGGAGCCGAAGATCCATATAGCATTTCTTTTGGCCGCAATTGTTCAAGTTCTTCTTGAATGCGGCGTCCGGCCGACTCGCCCACGAACTCGGTCGCTCGAAACTCGCCCGTCGAAAGATCCAGCGCCGCAAAACCCACGCGATCCCCGACCGTCGCCACCGCCGCCAGAAAGTTGTTCTCCTCCGCGTTCAGCGACGAATCCGCCGCCGTGCCCGGCGTGACGACGCGCGTCACCTCCCGCCGCACCAGCGTCTTCGCCAGGCGCGCGTCTTTCGTCTGCGCCTGCACCTGCACCTGTTCGCAGATCGCGACCTTGAACCCGCGCCGGATCAGTTTTGCGATGTAGCCCTCGGCGGCGTGGTAAGGCACGCCACACATGGGGATGGCCACGCCCTTTTCTTTATTGCGCGAGGTCAGCGTGATCTGCAACTCGCGCGCAGCCAGCACCGCGTCGTCGAAGAAAAGCTCGTAGAAATCCCCCAGCCGGAAAAACAGCAGAGCGTTGGGATGCTCTTTCTTGATGGCGGCATACTGCCGCATCAGCGGCGTCGAGGGCTCAGACATAGGCAATTGGTAATTTTGTAATCGCTAATTTTGTAATTTGCAATTTTGCCAGTCCTCACTACTCTAGCCTGCCGGAAGGTTTTCAGATTACAAAATTACAAAATTGCCAGATTACAAAATTCTCCATTTGACTCCCTGCGTCGATTTTGCTCTTCTTACGCCATGGAACTCCGTAAGGATCCGATCACCCGTTCCTGGGTAATCACCGGTGACGATGTCATCGAGCCCACTCCACGTTCCGAAGCCTGCCGGTTTTGCGGTGCGTCCGCCGAGCCAGCCCAAGTCATCGCCAACCTGCCCGGGGTGGATGGCAGCGCATGGTCGGCGCGTTCCGTCGTCCATCCGCATGCGCTCTACCATATCGAAGGCGAGCCAGCGCGCCGCGCCGACGGCCTCTACGACCGCATGGGATCGGTCGGCGCTCACGAAGTTCTGCTCGAAAATCCCCGCCACGACGGCCATCTCTGGGATGCGAGCGCCATCGAAGTCGAACAGTTCCTGCGTCTGATCGCGCTGCGAATTCAGGATTTGAAGCGTGACAGCCGGTTCAAGTACATCAGCATCTTCAAGAATCACGGGGAACAAGCCGGCCAGGAGTTCGACCACCCCACTTCCCAGCTGACCGCAACGCCTTTCGTGCCGCGCCGCGTCCTCTACGAACTCCGCGCCGGACGCGACTATTTCGAGAGCAAAGAGCGCTGCGTGTTCTGCGACATTCTGGCGCAGGAGGAGCGTCAGAACCTGCGCATCGTCGAAATTTGCGGAGACTACTTGGCCTTCTGCCCCTATGCTCCGCGCGTCCCGTACGAAACCTGGATTATGCCCCGCAGCCATGAATCTTCCTTTGAGCGCACCGGTTCATCGCGCGTGGGCAGCTTGAACGATCTCGCCGCGCTCCTGCGGCGCACCCTGCAACGTATTCGCACCGTCACGGAGGCCTTCCACCTCGTGCTCCACACCTCACCCAACAGCCAATATCCTTCGGAAACCCTCGGATATTGGAAAACACTCGATGACGATTACCACTGGCACATCGAAATTCTGCCCATTCTTGAGGCCAAGGCGAGGTCGTACACTTTCAAGGAGATTTATTATTCTCCGGTCACCTCGGAGACCGCGGTGAAACGTCTGCGCGAGGCAAAAATCTAGCAGCAGTCGTTGGTCGTTCGTCGTTAGTCGCTTGGGGAGGCTTTCAGTTCTTGCATCAAGCTAGCGACCGACGACCAACGACCGACGACCATCGACTAACGACCGCCCTCATGACCATCCGTCGCCTCAAGACCTACACCGGATCCCAAGGCTACGTTTACCAGTACTATTTCGTCGGAAAACGTCTTGCCCCGACATCCGACGCCAATGAATACATTTTCGACGTCACCTCCGACCGCAAGCTGACTTACGCGGTCAGTATTTCCCTCCCGCACCGGGTGGTTGCCGCCTGGGCCGAATCCCACGGACGCCCCCTCGCTGATTCCGAGCAGTACGCCGCCGTCAAGTTGCGTCTGTTCCGCGCGTTCGACGAACTGGAAGAAATGCAGGCGCAAGGCAGGCAACTACAGGTGGATCTGCAGTCGCTGGAAGAATCGCTGGCGTCGTTAGGCGTGGAATAGATTCGACAGCGCCGTACTGCCGGTCCTCCCTGATCGTCATTACCTAAGAGGTAGAATGGGTGGGTTATCCCGGCGCGGCATCGGGAAAGGGAGTTCGCATGTCACTCGTCGCAGCGACTGGAGACATTCACCTGAAGTCGGTCCTGATCGCAACCGATTTCTCGGAAGCATCCGAGAAAGCCCTCCGTCATGCTCTCGCCATTGCTCGCCACTATGGGGCGAAATTCTACCTGGTGCACGTGGTCTCCTCGCTGGGATTCACTCTCGTGGGTCCAGACGCAGTGATTGCCGCCATCGATGCAGTTCGCAGGGACGCCCGTCAATTGGAGGACGATCTTATTCGAAGTGGGGCGCTGGCCGGTCTGCGCCATGAGATCATCGTTTGCCACGGCAATGTATGGGAAGAGGTGGAAAAAATAGTCAGGCGGGAACAAGTGGAGCTGGTGGTCATCGGCACCCACGCTCGACGAGGTTTGGGGAAACTGTTTCTCGGGTCAGTGGCGGAACAGGTCTTTCGCCACGCCGAGTGCCTGGTACTGACGGTTGGTCCGGGTTCCATGCAGGACTCCCCTGTCGGGAGCACGCGAGCGATTCGGCCGTTTCTGTTCGCTACCGACTTCGGTGGACCCTCCTTACGCGCCCTGCCATATGCCGTCTCGTCCGCCAATCACTTCGGAACAAAACTTGTTTTGCTCCATGTTCTCCCCGTGGTCACCATGGCGGAGGGTTCGAGTTTGCCCACTGCCGGCGATGTCATGCGAACGCGAGAGAAGGCTCGGATGGCCAGCTTACAGCGGCTTGAGGAATTGACGTCGCAGAGCGCGAAGCTGGCAGTCAAACCTGAATTTTTAATCGAGTTCGGTTTGCCGAGTGAACAAATCTTGCACGCAGCCAATAGTCTCAAGGCCGATGCGATCATTTTGGGTTTGCATCGCTCAGCCCATATCGATACAAAATCCCACATGCCGTGGGCGACTGCGTATGAAGTAGTGTGCGGCGCAGGCTGCGCCGTTTTAACCGTGAGGAATTGAGACAGAGACGTCTAGTACAGACCGCTCGTCCGGGCAAACTGTGTAAACATCACGATTTCGCACGCCGTCCCATTTGCCCGCATGTGACCCATGTCACACACACTTGTGATGGCGTCCGTTTCCTCCGCACCCTTCCGCCCGGCAAACTATAATTACCAGGTGGGGTGGTAAGGTATACACCGGCCTGCGGAAGCACCCAAAAAACGATGACCCTGATTTGGCTGCGTGTCGCGCTCGTTTGCTACGCTGCGGGATTGCTCTATGCGCTGGTCGCGCTCACTCGCACCTCCGAAGTCCTCGGTAAAGTCGCGCTCCATGCCTCCTACCTCGGCATGGTGTTTCATTTCGTTTCGCTGACTGAAGCCGTGGTCGAAACCGGCCAGCTTGCTTCTGCCTCGGTTCACAACTCAGAGTCGCTGCTGGCCTTCCTGATCATGGTCGTTTTCATGATTTCCTATCTGGTGTACAGGACGACCACGCCGGGCATCGTGATTTTTCCCCTGGTTTTTCTGCTGACCTTCGTGGCCGCCACCGGTCAGCAACCGCTGGTCTTCGCCTCGGATGTCGTGAAAAAAGGCTGGCTGGCAGTACACATCCTGATGATCTTCACCGGATACGCGGCGCTCTTCCTCAGCTTTGGCGCCAGCATTCTTTACCTTCTGCAAGAACGCGCGCTGAAGTCCAAGAGTTCGAGCGGAATGTTCTCGCGCCTGCCCTCTCTGCAGGTCATTGACGACATCGGCTATCGCTCGCTCATGCTCGGATTTCCCTTCATGACTCTGGGCCTGATCGCGGGCATCGTGGTCGCTGAATCCACCTACGGCCGCATTGATTTTCTCGATCCCAAGATTCTGCTTTCCGTCCTGATGTGGGCGGTGTACCTGTTGATGGTGTTTATGCGGCTGAGCGCCGGGTGGCGTGGACGCCGCGCTGCTACGCTTGCCAGTGTGGCTTTCGTCGCGGCGATCGTGGCTTGGATCGCCAACTACTTCAGCGGAATGCACAGGTTTATCGCGTCATGAGATTCCAGCTCATCGGCATCAATCACAAGACCGCGCCGGTTGAGGTGCGCGAGCGCCTGGCCATTCCTGAATCGCGCTTGCCCGAGGCCTGCAAGCGCCTATCCGAGCATCCCGCCATTGCCGAGGGCATGATCGTCTCCACCTGCAACCGTGTCGAATTTATCGCCAACATGAAGAACGGCAACGGCGACCTGCGCGAATTCCTGCGCGAGTATTTCGCCGTCGATCTCAGCCAGTTTGAAAGGCATCTCTACGAATTTCGCGAAGATGAAGCCGTCCGCCACATCTTTCGCGTTGCCGCCAGCCTCGATTCCATGGTCGTCGGGGAGCCCCAGATTCTAGGGCAGGTCAAGGAAGCCTACGCCACCGCCCGTGCCGTGGGAGCGGTGCGCGCGCAGCTCGATCAGCTGCTCACCAGGTCGTTTGCGGTGGCCAAGCGCGTCCGTACCGAAACCGCCGTCGGAACTTCGTCGGTTTCGGTTGCTTCGGTGGCCGTCGAACTGGCAGAGAAAATCTTCGGAAGCCTGAACGGCAAGAGCGTCTACCTGGTCGGTGCGGGGAAGATGTGCGAGTTAGCGGCCCGGCATCTGCTGGCGCACGGCGCCGCGTCTCTGTTTGTCGCCAATCGCACCTACGACCGGGCGATCCGCTTAGCGCAAAAATTTGACGGACAGGCGATCGAATTCAGCCGGCTTTATGACACCTGCGATCGCGCCGACATCGTGATTACCTCGACCGGCTCGCCCCACTTCATCTTCCGCCGCGAACACGGCGAAAAGCTCATGGTGCTGCGCAAGAACAAGCCCATGTTCTTCATCGATATCGCCGTGCCCCGCGACGTCGACCCCGAGATGAACAAGATCGATGGCATTTTCGTCTATGACATCGACGACCTGCAGCAAGCGGTGAGTTCGCACGTCGCCGATCGCAAGAAGGAAGCCGAAAAGGCGGAGGCGATCATCAACGGCGAGGTCGCAAAATTCCACGCTCGCCTGCAGACTCTCGACGTCGTTCCCACCATTGTCAGCCTGCAGGACCACCTCGAAACCATTCGCCAGGCCGAGATTGATCGCGTTCGTGGCCGCCTCGGTTCCATGACCACCGACCAGGAACTTGCCGTCGAAGCGCTCACTCGTGGCATTGTCAACAAAATCATGCACACCCCCATCAGCGCCCTGAAGACGGCTGCGCGCGATCCCGAATCCACCACCGTCATCGACCTTGTGCGCCGCCTCTTCAACCTGCATAACGAAGACGAAGAGAAAGAAGCGGTCGCTTCGAAGTCCGCCCGCCGCCCGGAAGCAGAAGACTGATGGCTCGGCTGCGCATCGGCTCCCGCGGCTCGCAACTTGCGCTCTGGCAGGCCCATCACATTTCCGATCTGCTGCGCGCTCAGGGCCATACCGTGGAACTCGAGATCATCAAGACCACCGGCGATAAGATCACCGACGTTGCGCTGGCGAAAGTCGGCACCAAGGGCATGTTCACCAAGGAAATCGAAGAGGCTCTCGTCGACAACCGGGTTGACCTCGCTGTGCACAGCTTGAAAGATTTGCCGACGGAGTTGGCCGCCGATTTCGAGATTGCCGCCATCACCACCCGCGAAAATCCGCGCGACGTTTTTTGTTCTGTGAACTTCCCGAGCATCGAAGCGCTGCCGCAGCAGGCGAACGTTGGCACCAGCAGCCTGCGCCGCCAGGCGCAGTTGAAGGCTCTTCGACCGGATCTTCAGATTCACCCGCTCCGCGGCAATGTGGACACGCGTCTGCGCAAACTCGAATCCGGCGACTACGATGCCATCATTCTGGCCGCTGCCGGCCTGAATCGCCTCGGCAAAACGCAACGGGTCCGTCAGGTGATCCCCGAGGAGGTGATGACCCCCGCCGCCGGACAAGGCGCCTTGGGAATCGAAATTCGCAATGGCGACACGGCAACGCGGGCGCTTCTGGCATTTCTCGATGATGGCGCCGCGCGCGCCGCCACCACCTGCGAGCGCGCCCTGCTCAACAAACTCGGAGGCGGTTGCCAAGTCCCCATCGGAGCCTTCGCCGAAGTAATGGGAGGCCGCATTCGTCTGAACGCGCTCGTAGCCCATCCCGATGGAACAAAAGTTCTGCGCGAAACCCGCGACGGCGAAGATCCCGTGCGCCTGGGCCATGAAGTCGGCGAAACTCTTCTCCGTCGAGGCGGCGATGTTATTCTCGAAGAAGTTTATGGCGAAGGCTTTGCTCTACCGCAGCAACCGTAGAAGCAGGTCTCAGGTGTTAGGTCTCAGGAAAACCTGACACCTGAGACCTGAGACCTAACATCTGATCCATGAAGCCCAACGAAAAGCATCCCCTCGCCGGAACCCGGATTCTTGTCGGACGCGCCCGGCACCAGGCCGGCAGCCTTTCCGCCAGCCTGCGCAGTCTGGGAGCAGCAGTAATCGAAATTCCCTTCATTGAGATCCGCAAGCCGCAATCGTACCGTCCGGTCGACGATGCGCTGAAAAATATCGGGAACTACGACTGGCTCATTCTCACCAGCGCCAACGGCGTCGAAGCCATGTGGGAGCGCATCCGGAAACTTCGCATCACACGCCGCAATCTCAAGCATCTCCAGATCGCCGCGATCGGGCCTGCAACCAAGAAAGCGATCGTGAAGCATGGTCTGAAGGTCAAGATGGTTCCGGAGGAGTACGTTGCCGAGTCTGTAGTGAAGGGGCTGCGGGATAAGGTCAACGGCAAGCGCGTCGTGCTCATACGAGCCAAAGTCGCGCGCGACGTGATTCCAGAGGAACTGCGCGCGGCCGGAGCCGAAGTCGATGTGATTGAAGCTTACGAAACCGTTGTGCCCGAGACATCACGGGTTCGCCTGCGCGCGCTGATGAAAAATGCAGCTCGCCGCCCGCACATCGTGACCTTCACCAGTTCCTCCAGTGCGAAGAACTTCGCCGAACTGCTCGGCAACTTCAAGCAAGGTTCACGCATCGCAGGCTGGCTCAAGCATGTCCAGTTTGCTTCGATTGGTCCGGTAACTTCGGCGACGCTCGGCGAATTGCAGATGCCGGTCGCAATCGAGGCCCGCGAATTCACCATGGGCGGACTGATTCGCGCGATTGTGCTCGCCCGCTACGCAGAAACCGCATAGTTCGAAGCAATTCTATTCCGGCTTGGGACCCGAGATTCCCATCGGCGGGTCAATCGCG
Source organism: Terriglobales bacterium (assembly GCA_049511255.1). GTDB lineage: Bacteria > Acidobacteriota > Terriglobia > Terriglobales > Acidobacteriaceae > Acidiflorens. Next base: position 73,521 of record JBEKYF010000003.1, read on the forward strand.
TCCAGGTAGGCCTGCATGCGGGCCTTGCCATCGACGGGCATTCCGGTGAACTCGATGCCATTGCCCACGCCCGGATCGCACGTCCGGACCTCTGCCGTGATTTTGACGTGCTCCGAATCCAGCCAGAAATCCACCCGCAGCACAGTTCCGAGGGGAAAAGGCAGCATGTTCTCAACGTAGCATCCATTGCCGCTCACGTCGGTAGCATTAATGCGGATCGGCGCGTTGACGCGCTCGTCGCGAAGTTCCAGGGGAATGGTGACCTTATGCCGGTGCCAGCGCCGCCGGTTGGAGGGAGCAATCGTCACCGTCGCGCCATCGAGGGGCAGATAGTTTTTCCACGGGCACTCCTGATCGGCGACCAACTTCACTCCCACTTGATTTTTCTTGACCGGGCCGGTGTTCATCACCCAGATTACCGTGCAGCGCGCTTTTTTCTCGTCGCATTGCACTCCGATCACGTCACCCACTTTCAGTTCGCTCTCGACGCCCGAAATCAGCGCACCCTCCGAACTGATGTTCTGAGCGCGAGCATGTTGAGAAAAGGGGCGTCCGTCGGAACTCATTCCCCATATCCGCACCGGCAGGTCCACACTCAGGCGAGGTTCGGTCTGATGGTCAGCCATGTCTTATCCTCGTATGCGGCTCCTGTGATCATACCGCCGTCTGACGCGCCGCGACATTACAAAGTCGGCCGGCGCAGTAACGAGCGGAGCACCACTTTCGGCACTGCCAATCATCATTCAAGAGCGGTTTCCCCGGACTTTTCCGCGAACTTTTTCGCGAACTCTCGATAGCTGATGATACGGATCTTTTGCTCCTCCAGAAACTGTCGCAATTCCGCCGAGGTCAGCAGACGCCGCTCCTGCTCGCGCGAATCGAGCAATCGCGTGCGGGCTGCGCGCAAGTCGGCGTCATTGTACCCGGGATGACAGACTAACTCCCATGTTCCCTCCGGCAGGCTGGCGAGCGTCTGGCGCAGCAGAGAACTATAGCCGGAATTGTCGTTCGGAGTATCGACCAATCCGGTCTCGATCACTCCCACGATACCGTCGGGCGTAAGCAGTCCAGCGCGCTTGGTCCGGTGAAGGAATTGCCCGGAGAAGGCATGCAGCATGCGCACCTGGCCATAACGCTTCCAGAGATCGCGCTTGCCTTTGAATTGCCGCGCGGGCATCGCTTTCAGGGGAACGAACGGATTGCGGATGGCGCGAACCCCGCAAATCCGCGCGGCGCGCAGGAGCGCCGCAAGAATCTCCGGAAAAATGTGGGCGTGTTTGTGGGTATCGAGATGAGTCACCTGGAGACCGGTGGATTGAATTTTCCTTATTTGCGCAGTAACTTCTGCGACCAGTTGATCGCGATCGAAGCCTCCGAACATGGCGCGCGCGGCGAACGCCGAAAGGCTGGAGTAAAACTTGCCCGGCTCCGCCGAGCGAATCGCCAGCAGCGTATCCACTGCGTCCGGTGGCGACACCGGCGTTCCGTCCACCAATACGACGTGGCAACCCACCGAGAGATTCGGGGCCGAGCGGGCCGCAGTCACCGCGTCCTCGAACCGAGCGCTGTTGGCCATCAACGTCGCCGACGACACCACTCCACCGGTGTGGGCTTCCACGATGGCTCGATTCACTCCAGCGGTCAGACCTAAATCATCGGCATTGACGATTAACTTTCGCACGCAGAAAGTGTAACAGCCGCGCCGGTGAGTTCTGCACTGTTTGGGTCTCGGGCGCCGCTCGCACGTTGCCCGCGCGCCGAACCCATGCGGGCAAACCACTTGCCCCAAGCGCTGTTTGACCGGCAAGGGAAGGGTCCAGTATCCTCAGCATAAGTTTTGCACAAGGTTTCTCGCGAGCGGCGGGAATGCGCCGTGATCGCATCCGCGCGGAGCGGGCGGTTAGCTCAGTTGGTTAGAGCGCCTGCCTTACAAGCAGGAGGTCGCAGGTTCGAGTCCTGCACTGCCCACCA
>JBEKYF010000004.1:0-91353 GCA_049511255.1 Terriglobales bacterium
GGCGTTCATCAGCCTGAGGGACAACCTGGATCTGAGCACTCCATCGGGTCGCTTGATGTTCCAAATAATCGGCGCGATGGCGGAGTTCGAGCGAGCGCTAATCCAGGAGCGGGTCTGCGCCGGCATAAGGAACGCACGCGCCAAAGGGAGGCGACTGGGAAGGCCGCGGGTTATTGTGGATGCCTCACGGGTTGCCGCTCTTCGCGCTCGTGGGAACTCGTGGTCGCAAGTTCAGGCCGAGCTGGGGGTCAGCAAGGGAACGGCGCAGAGAGCGTTTGCAGCCTTGCCCAAAATTGTCTAGCCGAGGATTCTGGGCTTTCGTCAATTGGGGAGTGGCCTCCGGACGAGAGGCACTAAATCGAGACCTCGCTATGCCATTTGCTGCTGAGGCTCACCATGCGGAGCACTTCCTCGAGCACGTCCAGCGGCTTCGACTTCATTGCGTCCTTGAGGTTGACTTTCTCATTGAGGTACTGGAAGTTGTTGATTCCCACCACCGGGTCGAGGTGCTGGAGTGCGAGGTCCAGGCTCATTTCGTCCCGGCACGGCGGTTGGTACTTGTCCCAAAGTTCCTGGGCCTCGTCCGGCTGCGTATCGAATGCCTGAAATACCAGCGCCTGAATTAGGGACCAGGCCACTTGGGGCGGAACGTTGCCCAGTGCCTCCTTTGCTTCCGGGTCGAGCGGTGTGTTCCGCCACCGTTCCAGGCGCTTGTGGCGCTGGCGATCTGCCGCTTCCGACTCTGCCTGACGGTAGGCTTCGCGTTTCCGTGCCTCCTCCTCTGAGAGGTCGCACTTGCCAGTTGCTGAGTTGTAGAGGCGGAGGTCGCTGGTCGGTTCGCTTCGCTTTTGCCCTCTCATGATCTTCCCCTGCAGAATGGCAAACCGCATTACTCCGTTTCTACGAGGCGCCGTTTTTATGCCGCGTAACTGCAACCCTCAAAGGAGCAGCCGTAACGAATGATCGTCTCTCATTTTGTGCAGTATATCAAGAGTATTTGCATACTATAGTCGGTCGCACAATAGTATTCACTGCCTCGATGATCGTGCCTTATGGCGAAGCGGTTGGCACGGTCAGGGCGTGGAAAAAGCCCCGAGAGCGCCTTCGGGCTAGTCCTAAGGAGCGTCCGCGAAAGCCACCGGCTGTCGCAGGAGGAGCTTGCCGCACGATCTGGCTACCACCGGACGTACATCGGGCAACTGGAGCGCGGCGAGAAATCGCCATCTCTACGAACAATATTTAATCTGTCTTCAGCGCTCAAGGTTGGTCCTTCGACGCTTGTGCGAAGGGTTGAGCGGTTGGTCTGAAACCTCTCCGCAGTTGCGGATGTGCAGTAGAAGATCCCTATTCCCCCACAAGGGCATCGTCTGATTCTCGGCGGCTGATAGTTCCACCGCGCACTCCGGCGCGTCGTTCTGCGGTTTGTTGACCAAGGAACTCATCAGGCTAGCCCGGGCGGGTCTTGGTTCGACTTGATATTTTCCGGAATCCTGGTCATCACTTCCCACAAGCCCGTTTCTGGATAGTTTCCGGTTTGCCGACAATCCTAGAGTCAGTGGATGGCCAGCCTGTACAACGCTTGGGTGCACGAATATGGGGCATCCGTTCGTCGGCGATTGGCGTTAACATAACGCTCAGAAGAGTTTCCTGGTCTGTCTAGCGCGACATCAGAAAATCGACCTCCCGCTCAATCTCGGCAATCGCGATGGGAGCGAGGTTCGCTTTACCCAGTTGTTGGTTGAGTTGCGCCAACTCCCTTTGCTTGAACTGGTTCCACTCCGCGATGCAGGTCTTCGCCTGTTGGCTCGATTCTTTGTAAACCGCAATCGCTTGTGACGGCACGGCACGATCCCCGCTTTCGACTACTCGTAGAGCAGACGCCAGACCGGTGTATGCATCCTGCAGTCCGGGGGCCTCTGTGGCCGCGTGCTCCTTATTGATGACAAGCTTACCGATTGCGGATTGAGCATCCGTTAGCGCTGATAGGACTAAGGCATTTTGTGTTTCCGATTTCTCTTGTCCGAGCTTCTTTCGGATGTCCGCAAGCTGCTTCTGAACCGAATCCATTTCGGCCAGGGCGCGCCACGCTTCCATGGTCTCGGCAAATATTTGTCGTCCTAGTTGCAACTGCTGCGCCAGCACTTCGGAAGACGCGGGCGAGCGCGGATCCATGACAACGGTCAGCGACTGGCTTTGAACTTCTCCATCGACTGTCAGTCGTACCAGATAGATTCCTGGCACTGCCTTTGGTCCCCTCGGACGGTGGTAGTCGGCGTCTTCGTCCTCGGTCGGACCTCCGGAACTGCCCCAGGTAAGGTCCCAGACGAAGCGGTGCATACCGGGAGTTTTCTCGAGGACTTCCGGTTTGGCGAACCAGCGCTCGGCGACGGGAAGCGGCAGGTACTTCGTCGGGATTCGCTCTTCTACAGAATGACCTTCAGAAGAAAACCGTCGGACGAGATTCTGTTGCGCATCGAGAACTTCCAGCTGAACATCATGCGCCTGAGATGGAAGGAAATAGTCAATCATCGCGCCGTTCGGCGGATTCTGGGCCGCGGGTTCTTCCGGAGGCAGAGGCGTGCCGGGAAACGAGTCGTTATCCACGCGAAGTGCAGCAGCAGGATGGTACAGCCACGGCGTTCCCGTCTTATTTGCGGCCAACATCCGCACCTGTCGAAGTGGGGTGATGTTGTCGAGAATCCAGAAAGAGCGCCCGTAGGTGGCAATGACCAGGTCATCGCCGTGGATCGTGAGATCACGAACTCCGGTCACCGGCAGATTCAATTGCAAAGACTGCCAGTGATCGCCATCGTCAAACGATGCGTAGACGCCGAATTCGGTTCCGGCGAAGAGGAGGCCCTTGGTCTGGGGGTCTTCCCGCACAGCGCGCGAGAATGCGGGCGCGACGATGCCGGTCGTGATCAGTTGCCAGCTAGCCCCGTAGTCACGGGTGCGATATATATAAGGTGTCTGATCGTCGATGCGACTGCCATTGACCGCGGCATAAGCAATTGCGGGATCGAAATGTGAAGCCTCGATCAGTGATATTTGGCTCCAGGCGGTCAATCCTGGCGGCGTGACGTCTTTCCAGTTCTTTCCACTATCGCGAGTCACGTGAATCAATCCGGTGTCACTTCCCGCCCAGACCAATTCGCGATTGAGCGGCGATGGTGCGATCGTGAATATCACCCCGTAACCCTCGCGCCTGGCCTTCTCAAGAGTTGGAGGAACTTGAGTTGCCGAAGCCGCCGTTTTCTCACGACTCGATCCAGTGAGATCGGGGCTGATGGTCTGCCAGTGCAGGCCACCGTCGACAGTCGTCATCACATACTGCGTTCCGAGATAGAGTTTTGCTGAATCAACCGGGGAGGGGACGAGCGCGGGCGTCCAGGGATCACGATACTTGCGTTGATTGATCTCATCATTAAACGCCATGGTGGGCCATGGAGTAATATCCTGGCTGAGACCGGTGCTTCTGTTGAAGCGAGCCACGGAACCGTAAGTCCCGCTTACATAAATAACGTTGGGATCTTTCGGATCAACCACTAGATATCCGCTTTCGCTGCCACTGGGAAGAAACCAGTCCCGCGGCGTAATCTCACCGTGATCGGTGCGGCTTAGAACCGCCGCGCTGCCACTATCCTGCTGCGCGCCGTAAACGGCATAGGGAAACTGGTTGTCGGTCGTCACATGGTAAAGCTGCGCCGTGGGCTGGTTATACCAACTGCTCCAGGTTTGGCCGCGGTTGAGGCTGATGGTGGTTCCCTGGTCTGTTCCAAGAACCATGCTGGCAGAGTTTTTCGGATCGACCCAAAGCTGGTGATAATCATCCCCGCCAGGTGCTCCACGCAACACCGAGGCCGTCTTTCCTCCGTCCTCAGATCGGTAAAGAGCAACATTCGGCATGTAGATCACGTCGGGGTTGTGTGGATCAATCGTGATGCGATTGAAATACCACGCCCGGCTGGTAAGAGGAGGAGCGGAGTTGGCGAGGGCCCAAGTGTTGCCTCCATCGTCAGAGCGATAAAGGCCCGATTTTCGGTCTTGGGCCAGAGTCTGGAACTCCGACTGGAGAACGATGAGCGCATAGACGCGCTTGCCGTCCGGCGCAACATCAACTCCTACGCGCCCCCAATCGTCTTGGGGCAGCCCGTTTCCGTCGAGACGAGCCCACGTCTTGCCGGCATCCTGTGAGCGGTAAAGGCCGCTGCCGGGTCCATCGATCGGAGCATAGGCGCTCCAGGGCGGACGCCGCACATGCCATGCGCCGGCAAACAAGAGTTGCGGGTCGGAGGAGCACATGGCCAGATCTGAAATGCCGATCTCGGGTCCCAAATCGAGAACCCGCGTCCAATGCTCTCCGCCATCGAGGGATTTGTAGACTCCGCGCTGATCGTTCGCACCGAACGCGTGTCCTAGAGCGCCCACGTAAACGACATTGGCGTTTTGCGGGTCAACTACGATGCGGCTGATCTGGCGCGTATCTTCAAGACCCACGTGATGCCAGGTAGTTCCAGCGTCGCTGGATTCGTACACGCCGTTGCCGGACGAGAGATCCTCTCGAATGTCAGACTCGCCGGTTCCGGCATAAATCGTCTTAGGATCGGAGGGAGCCACAGCCAGTGCACCAATCGAGGCCACTGGCTGCCCGTCAAAAATCGGTTTCCAGACAACTCCGGCATCCGTCGTTTTCCAGATCCCGCCATTGACCGAGCCAAAATAAAAGGTTGTCGAGTCGCCTGGCACGCCGGTGACCGCGACCGCGCGTCCGCCGCGGAAGGGCCCAATTAGGCGCCATTTGAGTCCGTTGATGAGTTCCGGCGGAACCGACTGGGCAGAGGCGGGAAGGGTATACAACATTGAAGTCAGCGAAAGAAAAGCACACGTAACAACACGACACGCTAGGCGCGATCCGAATTTCTGCAAGTGCTGGACCCCATTTCTTGAAACTCGAGTGAGTTGAGCTATTATGCCCGAGTCTTTGACCACGTATCTATCCCCGATTATCAATCTGACAGCGATGACAAATGACCTTCACGCCTGCCGCTTGCATGGAGCGTCAACCAAACGAGGCTGCAGGAGATAGACAGTACATGCTCCCCCTTTCAAACGAAGACTCGATGGCAAGCTTGCATTCTGGGAGGTTGACGGGCTATTCGGAAGCCATTCCGGTCCAGAAGTCCTCTTCGAGGAGATCGCCATTGATCTCCCCCAAGCCCGTTTCTGGATAATCTCTGGATTGCCGAAGTCAATGAGTGTAATCGCGATGTTACGCCAACCATCGAAGAACCTTTTCCGGCTTTGCGGTATAGACTGGCTCGGAGGAGGCCAATCCTCATGGCCGAGGGAGGCGGAAATGTTTGAAACCAGTGGAACCGCCGATGTCATGGAAAAGAGCCCGTGGCTGAAAAACGTGCTCTGGTTCGCGGCAGGCTGCTTCGTCACGATTCTGATCTTCTACATGCTCCTCATACCCAGTGCGAAGCGTGCTGCGGCTGAGTCCGCTGAAAAAGCGGCGAAGCAAAAATTCTCCGCTGAACTGGCAAAGAACCCGATGGCAGCTCAACTGGAAAGCACGAAGGCCGCATTGCAGACTGCAACCCAAGAGCGCGACGAGTGCAAAACCAAGTTTGATCGTCAGACGATCCTCTACGACAACAGCATCGTCATCGACCCCGACAAAATCTGGATCATCCCCGCCGATGTTGAACCGGTCGCCGTCGGTGACCACCGCGTCACTTATACGCACTACGACCCGAAGACCAAACGCGAGACTGTCCACTTCTATCCTCAGCGGCAATAGCCGACGGGCGCTCACTCGAAACTCCGGGTCGGGGGTCAATGAGTGAAATCGCGATGTTACGCCAACTGAGACGATTGCTAGCCAGTTGGCGACTCAGATAACTTCCTGTTTGCCGACAAACCGCCCACAAGGAGCACCAGCCGGGGTCAATACTCCCATGGCGACAGGTATCCCGTGCCGTCAGACTCACAGGAGCCGCCAGTGACCGTGTAGGTCCCTCGAATCAAACCGCCCTCGTCCGGGCCCGCCGTGCCAACAAAAGCAATGGTGCCATTGTCTGTAGGAATATTAAGCGCCACGGACGTACCCAAGATGAAGCTGGGTGTGGGGTACGTTCCTGGTGTCAGCTTTCCTGAATTAAAGCAGGCACCGTCGAAATTAAAAGTCCCGGTTAGGCCAAAGCTACCCTCCGAGCTGGGGCCAACCTGACCCAACTGGTCAGTACCCCAGTGAATATCTGCGCCTCCCGCGGTGGTTAAGTTGCCATACCAGGATCCGTTGAATGCTTCCACACTGTAGCCGGTCACATTGCCTTGGTCGCCGTTGGCACAGCCACCATTGATGGCATACGTCCCGGTCAGCGTATCCGGGAAATTGGCTTTGATGGTGATGTTCCCGGAGAAAGTAATGACCTGTCCATCAACAGATGTGGAGGTCAGGGAGACACTGCTATCAGTCAGAGTACCAGTTAGGCCGATGGTAGTCCCCTGATCAAAACAACTCCAACCGTCCACATGCACTGCGCCGTTTACCGAACCGTCTGATTGGCTTAGATTTCCAGCAATCGTCGCGGGGGGAATTCCGGGGAGGACCATAGACGTCGTGCTGAATTGCCAGTTGCCTGAAATATTCTGGCTCTGCGCTGGTGGAGCTGAAGTAGGGCCCGAGGGTGGACTTGAAGGAGGACCTGAAGTTCTTACTCCTCCTCCGCACCCAGAGAGTAGTACGAGAACCGAAAGCAGCCACGAGGAGTTCGATGAACGTTTTGTTACGGATTTCATTGTCCGGCCTCCGGTCTATTCGGAATTGGTCGTATCGAGTGTTGCATTACAAAACGGGCGACTTTATGAGCGCTCAGTCGTCATCGTGCATGCGACGTAAGTTATTCTTGTACACGGCCTTGCCTATAGCCTTTCCCAAGCGCTCGCCGGCGACCTGATCGGTTCGAAAATGTATCCCACCGTAAACACGTGCGTCGGAGATGTCGTCGGTAATCTGCTTGAACGTCGTGTATTGCAATACGATGTTGGGCACGGTGGGATTTGACAACGTAATGAAATGCCCGCCTTCACCGTATATGCGTCTCAGAATCTCGGCGGCGCCATTAGCTGCGCTGCCGTGGTTGGAGGGATAACTCGGGAAGCACGGCGTCACGATGAATGGGGCCCAGCTGGGATCACCAGGAGTGTTCGGGTTGCCGTCCGTGTCGCCCGCATGGATTGCCGTTTCAGGGCGCCAAAAGTTGTAGTAGTACTTGTTGAAGAATGACGCTACCAGGCTGTCATTCATCGCCATATTGATCAGTGCCAGAGCAAATGCATTTTCGGACAGCGAACGCCACCGCTCCTGTGCAACCTGCTGGATGGCCTGATTGAAGACCTGAGTTGGCGAAGACGCCGCATAGAAAAGCGCGACATTAGCGCGATCTTGTGGTCGCTCTGTACTGTCGATGCTTCCCACCGTCATCACCTCGTTGTAGGCTTTCGTGTATTCGCGGCTCGCGAGCGCCGGAGGCGGATCGAGGAGAAACTGACTAGCACTGGGTATGCCGAACGGAGTTACGTTCTGCCATTGAAACGCGATTCCAACTTTGATCCCATTCACAATTGGACAACTCGGGGTTGCCTGCCATTCTCCTGGAACCGGCGGCCCGGGTATCTTGAATTGCGGGGGCGACGATCCGTCGTTTGCACGCAGAGCGATCATGGCCAAAGCTGCGGCTTCACCGGTGGCAATGCCGTCGGTCTTGGCTTGGCCGTCCGGTATAGACGCCAGCGAGTTGGCGCGCTCCGCGTCGAGGGTTGAGGCGCTGGCTGGAAAATAGGTGCTAAGCACGCGATATGCAGCCTGGATGGCTGCAGCGTCGGGGGATGCATCTGGCGGTGCTACGATCGTCCCGAGATAAGGATGATACTCGCCCGTGATGGCGTTCACGGATTCGAATACCGCGAGTTGTACGATCGCCGCGGATCGTGCTTGGGCGAATGGGTTCTGGCCGTTCGCGACCGCTGTGTTTACCGCGATCACGTTCCAGTCCAATACGACATCTGCTTTTGCGACGGCAGACCCGAATAGAGTCGCGATCAACATCCATAGCCCAAGAGCCCGGTTCTTGGTGTCGCCATGTATCTTTTTCATTGTGGTTCCTCCTGATTCTTCACCGGCTTTCGGTCAGTGGTGATCGGCATATTTGCGGCAACGGAGGCTTTTGTCCATATCGGAGAGTGTGTCGCGGCGTTATTCTTTGTGTCGCCCTAAATACAAGCGGGGTTTGCACTTATGACGTTGTTTCCGGTGTGGTGTAAAATCATTGCGCTTCCATGGGGTGTGCCATGGCTTCCGAGCCAGCTGGGGTGGAGCAACCGATCCGGTTCGGCGAAGGCTACGAGCTTGATCTGCGTCCTCGGAGGCTGCGCCGTGGCAGTCATGTGCTGAAGCTGGAGCGCATCCCGTTCGAGATCCTTCTCCTTCTACTTGAGCACAGGGACGAGATTGTTACCCGGGATCAAATCGTTTCCAGGGTTTGGGGCCAGGGTGTTTTCCTGGATACCGACAACAGTATCCGGGGCGCGATCCGCAAGCTTCGTCAGGTCCTGAAGGATGACGCCGAGACCCCACGATTCATACAAACTGTGACCGGGCAGGGGTATCGCTTCATCGCGCCGGTCATTACTCCTAAAGAAGCAGGCGCAGCTTCCGAGCCAGAGGCATCGGTCGTCACCACCAGGGACCGGGATTTCGTGTCAGAACTGGATGGCTGGTTGCTAGCCCGAAGACTGCGTTTAGTGGGGGCAGATCAAGATCGTACGGCGGAGAGGGTGACGCATGCCGGAACCGCTCATGGACAGGGGAATCGGAAGGTATACAGGCGGCTTTTTGTTGGAGCAGTGGCTTTGCTCCCAGTCGCGTGCCTTCTGTTATTCCTAGCAGTTTGGGGCTGGCGACGAGCATCGAGCCCGCCCACACGTTCCCAGGGCAAGATAGTCCTCGCTGTCCTGCCGTTCGAGAACTTGAGCCGCGATCCCGACCAGGAGTTCTTCAGTGACGGCCTGACTGAAGAAATGATCGCTCAGGTCGGAAAGCTGAATCGGGATCGACTCACCGTGGTAGCCCGCAGTTCGGTTGCAAAGTACAAAGGCAGCAATCTGGCTGCGAAGGAGATCGGTAGAGAACTGAACGCGGACTATCTTGTCCAAGGCAGCGTTCGTCGCTGGTCGGACCGTGTACGCATCACCGTTCAGCTCGTCCAGGCACAAAATCAAACGGACCTCTGGGCTGAGAGTTACGACCGCGAACTCAAAGATCTGCTAGCTGTGCAGGACTCCGTGGTGCAAAGCATCGCAAGCCAAATACACATCGCTCTCACTGAAGAAGAGAAAACACGTTTAGCAAATCCGCGGCAAACAAGGCCTGAAGCATACGAGGCGTATTTGAAAGGTCGCTACTACTGGAACAAGCGAACCGCCGACGGCATGCAAAAGGCGGAGCATTATTTTCAGCAGGCCATTGACAGCGATCCAACCTATGCCGCGGCATATTCGGGGCTGGCCGACTGCAACAGCGGACTTACGTGGCACGGGTTCAAATCCCCGGCCGACGCGCTTCCGAAGGCGTACGCGGCCGCTCGCAAAGCGGTCGAGATCGATCCACAATCGGCTGAAGCCCACGCCTCCCTGGGCCTTGTGCTTAGCCATGGTTGGGATTGGGCCGGAGCGGAGGCCGAGTTCAGGCGTGCTCTGGCGTTGGATCCTCAATACGCCAATGCGCACCACTGGTACGGGGACTATTTTTCCATTAAGAGGCGCCATGACGAGGCACTTGCCGAAGCCAGCCGCGCACTGGAACTCGATCCACTTAATCTCATGATCAGCACATGGGTGGCACTCCGCTACTACCAGGCACATAACTACTCCCGCGCAATCGAACAAGCTCGAAACTCTGTTGAGCTGGATTCGAACTTCGCAGCTGCGCACCTTCTGCTCGGCGAGGGCTACGTTCAGGCAGGCTTGCACAGCGAGGGCGTTAGTGAGCTGAAGAGGGCTGCGAGTCTGTCAGGGGGTAGCCCACTCTACACGGCGCAGGTCGCGGTTGCCCTTGCAGCGGCAGGGCGGAAGCGTGAAGCACTCCGAATCGCGCACGAACTGGAAACAATCTCGAGAAAGCGTTACGTTTCGCCCTATGGGTTGGCTCAGATCTACGCAGCGCTGAACAGCGACGAAGACACATTCAAATGGCTGCAAGCCGCGTATAGCGATCGCGCCGTCTGGATGGGATACCTCGCCGTCGATCCGATCTTTGATCGCTATCGCTCCGACCATCGTTTTCAAGAGCTTCTTCGGCGCATCGGCCTGCTCTGACTTAGATTACGAAATCCCCGATGTTCTGCAGCCAAGCGCGGCCGTCTGCATCCAGTTAATTGTCGAAGTAGACAAGCCAGGAAAGCAACAAGTCCTTCATGCGACAAACAGGTTGCGAGAACAGCTTTTGTAGCTCTCGCCACAAAGGTACCTTCCGGGACATGAATTGTGTCCGGATGACGGGCAAACTGGAAATAACCCTCAACGGAAAAGCCACGCTGGGAGAGGATTCTGGATGGTTTACGTAACCAGGCGTTAGCACAAGCTTGCGCCGTCTGTTCGCCCCCTCCGCGATTTGAAGGGGGATTTTGAGTGTAATCGCAATTTTTCAACAACTATCCAAAGCACGCTGCAGATTGGACATCTTTCTTCTTCGGATTGCCGCATCATCAACAGCCAGTTACGACAACAATGTGTTGAGAACGTCTGACAAAACCCGATTGGCAGTGTCTCTGCCGACTTGGGAATTGCCAGCCTGTCCCCATCATTTTTCTTCGCCGCCGCAGTCGAAAAGCAGGATAATTGTGGCGTAAATTCTCTCGCCTCCCCGAAGAGCAGTTCCCGCTGCGGGACGCATCCCCCCTGAGGCGACGAGTTCGATATCGTCCACTAGGCTGTGCTCGTTGAGTACGTGCTGCGATGTCTCGTGGCACGCGGTAAAGCAGGCTCCAAATGTTGAGAGTAATGTTTACACTCCTCGTTCTCGTGTCAGCGGGCCTGACGCAAACCTCTTCCGACGGATCGTTTTCGGTGCGCCATTCCAAGGACCCGAACTTCTCCCTCAGCCCGGCCCAGATGCGCGAGGCGGAAAGTCTCTACCAAAGCGCGCGCGCGACGGTGCAGCACGATTTTCACACCGGCGCCGGCGAATTGCATCCGCACTTCACGGTCATCATCGGTACAGACATCAACCGAGTCTTGGAAAGCGCGGCTGTGGTCAACGGCGTGGTCAACGGCAAGAACGAGATCTGGTTGAAGAAGTGGGACCCAGTCTTGTTTGCAGAAGGAGTCGTGGTCCTCGCGTTCCGCGAGTTACTCACGGGTGATGTGATCAAGCAATTAGGCGACCGCGCCGTCCGCTTGAGTAGTGCCACGGTGGATGTCGCCGGATTAAAGTGAGCGCTTGGGCGGCTTCTCTTTTGCATCACGCAGAACGTGGGAGCGGTAATTGGCGAAAACAGGCGATTACACTCAGAACCCCCTCACAGGGGTCAATGAGTGAAATCGCGATATTACGCCAATTACGTCATAGTTTCGGATTGCCGCCGACATAAACCCGATCTTGAGGGGGAACAACCTTGGGACATTCGAAATTCCTTGGATTGCAGAAATTCGAACACCGGAGGTCATATAACAGTCATAACTACAGAGGAGGCTAATTCGCCTTTCCCTCCACTTCAGTCCTTCACTTCAGTCGTCATCCGGATCGGTGGCTGCGCTCGTGTCGGCCTGGCAACTGGCGGTATCGGACGGCGGCGTGATTGTCTGAAACACAAGCGGGGTCTGGCTGAAATTGAAAATGTCGGAGAGATCGTCGGCCGGAGCGTCCGCGTAGCCCAGGGACGGCAGATTAAAGTTCGTCTCAATAAACTTCAAAATACTTCCAAAGTCATGCGTGACGTGAGAGATGTAAGCCGGCTTGGCGTAGGGCGACATCACAACCATCGGCACGCGGAATCCGTACACGTAGCCGGATCCCCAACTGCTGCCGTTGCTGATGACCGCTGGTGGGACGTGGTCGTACCAACCGCCCCAGTCGTCCCAGGTGAGGATGATGACCGTATTGGACCAATATTGGCTGTTGCCGATCGCGTTGACAATCGAAGTTACCCAGGACGGGCCGCAGCCGTTGTTGCTGAGGGCATGGTCAGAATCCTTCCCGTCGGGAATCACCCAGCTCACTTGCTGGAGATGATTGTTGGCAATGTCGGCGAGGATCTGGGGGTTGCTCTGCGTTTGGCCGACGACAACCTTGGGCGACGTGCCGGTCCAATCCGATCCCATACACTCTCCCCCCGTGGGGGCACTCGGTGCGCACATGTGCTCAATCGCATCGGGAGCAGTCCAGATGGAGCCGGCCGACGGCGCGTAATAGCGCCAGCTGATGTTCGCAGCGTCGAGCGAGTCCGTGAGCGTGGGATGCTCAAAGCAGGGGTAAATCGCCGGGTTGCTGGTCTCACTGCCTGCGGGATCGATCACCTTAACCGTCTCGCCGGCGGGAGCGATGCAACCCGCGGCGCCGCCGGCAACCCCCCCGGGGTTCTCGGCCGCAAACAAATTGCTGGTTGCCGTAGGCGCTGAAGTCCCCGAAATGATGAACTGGTGCGCCGGGAAGCTGGGCCCCTCGTTGGTCTGGAACATGTGATCGGCGAACGTGTACGTCTGGGCCATTGTGAGGTATGGCTGAACGTCAGTCGGAATCACGTACATAAACTGCGGATCCGGGGGTGGTGGGCAGCCGGCGGTTCCCGCCGTGCACGAATATGGGATCAGGTCAGCGCCATCCATCGCACATACTCCGGTGGCCGTGTTCAGGTCGCACATGTCCACGAAAGCGCTGTGGGCGTGGCTCAGATCGTAGTTGTCGGGGTTGGGGCCGACCGTGCCCAAGTCGATAGGGCTTAGCGTGATGGTCGCGTCTGTCGAGTCCGTTCCCGTGCTGGCGATGTCGTACTGGGAGGCGGTCGGGCTTATGCTGTTGCAGGAACTGGGGTTGCCGTACGGCGGAATGCACAGTCCCTGGAACAGGTTGTCGGGCGTGCGGTTCTCCTGGAAGATGATCACCACGTGCTGGATCTTCGAGGCTGGCGGCGGCAGGGTCGTACTGCCTCCGCCGCAGCCGTTCAGGCTCAAAAGAGATCCGGCGGTACAAAGCAGCAGGATTGAGAGTAATAACCATGCCGAGCGACTCATGGTGGATGTCCTCGTGCGAAGCGGCGCAGTTTTTCTAACCTTCACACATGAACCCCGCCGCGGAACTTTCCACTCGGTCAGCGCTAGAATTACTTGACGGCACGTCCTCCGGCCCCGCGACAGGCTGCGCATCAGGCACTGCCCCCGGCCATATCGGCACTTGCGTATGTCCCGGCGACGACTGCCAGGCAGGCGTCTGCGCGCTCAGATCGCCAAATGCAAACACAACACAGAGAGCAAAGATCAAAGGCTTCACCACAATCCCCACAGCTTAATATAACCAGTCACTGCCGGAAACCGCTGATCGGAAACTGCGGGTAGATCATGGGCAATCGGACTTAACTTAACTGTACATGAACTGGTACAAGCCGAAGGCCACAAAGTAGAAGGGCAGCAGGGCAACAAACAATGCAGTCTCGTAGCGATTCACGCCCCCATCATAGCGCCCAATGACTTACAAAAACAGCAACACCGATTTGGCTGTTGAAATCAGGCGTTATCGCAATACAGTTACACGAATCGGTCTTCTGGGTGTGATGCCCGACCCTCCGACCAGCGTGTAGCGCTCGTTCCCACACGAAAGGCCGAAGTACGCTATGGCTGAAAGGGCATGGGTAAGGTCGTTACCAATAGCCGCATTGCGCGGAAACGGAAGGGTGGACATGCACCTCGGGCATCTCAATTCGGCAAGAATCGGCTGATACGTTCCTTGTATGCCGGTTATCGTTAGTGACGCGAAAGCTTCGGAAACCAAAGCCAGCGAGCAAGCCCAGGCTTCCGACAAAGTGTCGGCGCTAGCGGAGGTGTTGCGCAACCGTTCTTATGTGGAGATCCGGCAGCGGATGTATGACAGTCCTCCCGGGAGTCCGTGGTGGACGGCGTGCCGGGCTGAACTTGATCTGCGCAATGGACAGCAGTTTGGTGAAGCTGCGCTGGCCATGTCGAGGACCTCGGACAAAATGAGGGCTTCGCTGCAGCACTTTGAGCAATTGGCCGATACTCTGCAACAGTCCACGAAAGACGTCGCCGACCTGCTGCGTGGGACTCAAGAGGCGGGTCGTCGGCTGGAGATTGCGGTCTATGTCGCGATCGGGATAACGCTAGTGCAATTCTTCAATTTGATCTTCGAAATTTTCCACAAGCATCGGTAAGCGCGGTGTCGGCAACACACGCTCCCCAAACTGGTAAATGAGTGCTATCGGGATGTTGCAACAGTTACCCGACCCAACGAAGGCGGCATTACGAGCCGCGTGCTATGATCAATCACTCTAAGGCAAGCTCGATAGATCCGGTAACACAAATCCGAAACACAGAATGGAGCACATATTCAATGAAGAGAACACTGGTGTGGTGTGTCGTGGCATTGCTGTCGCTGATGGTCGCGGCACAAGCTCAAGACAAGATTGGCGGCGAAACCGAGAAAGGTGTTGCGGCACTGGAGCAACAATGGCTTCAGTCCCAGAAGACCAATAATCCTGACTTGGTGGCCCCTTTACTGGCCGACAAGTTCACAAATACGGGAAGCGATGGGAAAGTCAGCGGTAAGGCCGCGATGCTGGCGACAGCGAAAGCGACCAAGTATGACAGCGTCGATTACGAGGATTTGAAAGTAACGGTATTTGGCGCTACGGCCATCGCTACGGGAGTCTTCAAAGCTAAGGGCACCGATGAGTCGGGAAAGCCTATGGATCTCCGTGAGCGCTTTACCGATACCTGGGTCAAGATGCCGAGTGGGAAGTGGCAGTGTGTTGCGAGTCATGGCTCGCCAATAAAAATGTAAGCACTCACACACTCAGGCGATTTTACGTTTTGACCGCTGGTCAATGAGCGCTATCGGGATTTTTCGCCAACTGACGGGAACCTCACCCGCTACCAGAGCCATCTCTTTACAGGCGGCATTTTAGCAACAGGTTTGCTGTAGTCCGGCGTGTACGCAAGGCACTCAATCTGGATGTCGTCCCATTGCGACTGACATCGAAATTCACCGGCGCTGCGCGAGTCGTTTGGGTATTGAATGAGCAGTGTTTTAGCGTCCTTCCATTCGAGCTTTAGCAGGCGTGGGTCGTGTCCGACCGTAAATATGGTTGTCGAATGTTCTCGTTTCCCAAGCAGGTGCGCGGAGAAGCCCTGCCTATCCCGCCAGAGTTGCACCGAACTGTGAAACGAATCCACAGCACCGCAATCTTCTTCGCTCACCTGAGCGACCCAACGTCCATCAGCCGATGACGCGGGAGCGAAGTCATACCGACCACACATGGCAGCGCTGAACAAGAACAGCAGCAGTATCACTGCGGAGCTGCACGCCACTGCGCCAGCGGCAATTCTGGCAAGCAGTTTCCAGTGCCAAGGGCTGTTTCGAGTCAAATGCCATAGAGCGACCGCGACGGCGAGGAGCAGTCCGGCAAGTATTATGAGGAGAGCCATAACCCCGCAGGTTACCACGTGCGCATTGGGTCAGAGTGTCGCAATCAGGCGTTTACACTCAAAACCCCTTCCGGCGGGGTCAATGAGTGTAATCGAGATATTACAGCGCTTTTTCTCAATTTGATCCAGTTCCCCCACGAAGGTTTACTTCCCATTGCCCCATTTCTGGTGCAATAATAGGGAATTATATAGATGACTCGCTCCTTCGACGCTTCGCATATTGATTCCTTCGCTTCCGGCGTTTGGCCGCTTTGGTCTTGGGTTTTGGGCGATACGCGAGAACTTTATCTGCGATTCGGTCTAACTCTGGGGGAGTTTTCATGCTGTCAGTTCCTTGTAGGTGAGATGCTTTCCGACTACCGCAACTACGAACGAGTCCAGCCGCTCCAAGGTGTGACGGCTCACATTGCCGACATTCAGGCGAAACGTGAACTCGTCCACATAGCGATGCAGGTGCTTCTTGGAAACCTGATGGTAAACGCCGTACACTCCGCGCTTGAGCACGGCCCAGACGGATTCAATGCTGTTCGTGCTGACTCCGTTCTCGCTGTATTGTCCGGCAGTGTGGTTGACGCTATCGTGACGGAAGAACAGGCCGTCAAGGCCGACATATCCAGCCGCTTCGTCACTGAAAACCGTAGAGCCGATTTCAACGTTGGCATGGATGGCGGATTGGATCGTTGCCGCATCGGTTGCGTCCACAGGCATCGCTACAGTACGTCCGCCGCGCTCCCTGATGCCCAGCACAGCAGTCTTGCCGACGCTCCCACGGCCAGCCCTCAGTTTCTTGTGTTCATGCTTGTTGGCTTCTTTCCCGCCGATGTAGCACTCATCCGCTTCGACAATGCCCCGCAGTTTGTCGAGATCATCCCCAGAGCCGCACGCCTCTCGGAGCCGTTGCAGCATAAACCATGCCGACTTCTGAGTAACGCCGATCTCCTTTGCCAGTTGCAGGCTAGAGATGCCCTTCCGGGCCGTGACAAGCAGGTACATCGCATAGAGCCACTTATGCAGGGGAATGTGGCTGCGTTCAAAGATCGTCCCCGTGCGGATCGTGAAATCCAGGGAACAGGCATTGCAGCGGTAGAAACCAACCTTCGGCTGTTTGCCCACGCGCTCACGGCTCTTGCATTCGGGGCAGAAGGCACCATGGGGCCAGAGCCGCGATTCCAGATAAATGCGTGCTGACTCAGCAGTCGGGAACATCTCGAACAGTTGGAAGGTACTGATCGTGGATTTGCTCATTTAAGCTCTCCTGAAAAAGTTCGGCTCAGACAATCCCAAATGAATCACTTCAACTCGGGACGTGTTTACCGCACTCCGCTCAATCGCGCACGCTTCGCAGATCGCAACGCGCTTATAGGCTATCGTGTGGATGCCGGATTCTTTTTCGTCAACCACGCTATCCGTGTGAGTCGCTGGTTTCTCAGGATGGAAATAGCAATTGCTCATGACTTCACCAGTTCAACGTGGCTTATTGCGACCGATGCCGAATATTTGCCGTCATCTGAGCGAACATACACGCTTGCCGTACCGCCGATCTCGTATACACCGTCGTACTTGATCGTTCCCAATCGGCCCTCGCCTTCGCGGATGCCGCTCCAAAACCGAACTCGCGTTCCCTTAGCCACAGTCTCAAGACTGACCATTTTAAAGTGTCCCTTCTTTGCGCCGCTTTTGGATTTGATTACGGACCCGCTTGTACCAGTAGTCCGTATCGTGCTTTCGCACAAAAGAAGTCCAAACCAGATTCTTGGCCCCGTAGGTCTCGAATCCGGCAGCCGTTTCGCTCCAAAGTTGCCCAAAAGCTGTTTCCGACGTGAGCATCTGTTGGCGCATAATCAGCCCGATTGCTTCGGCTGTAAGGCGGCATTGTTGGTTAATATCCATGTGCTGATAGTACATAACTCGCTAAAGCGAGTCAACTACTTTACTCGCTTTGTTCTGAAAGGGTTAGCGACTCATGTATATAATTCCCCAATAATAGCCCGCTTCAAAAAGCAAAGGCGGAGTTGGCCGTCTTTTTCCAGGTGGGCTAGGTCAATGTGGATTGAAAAACTCAGCGATGGCGCTCTTGAACTGGACACGCCGATCGGGCCTCGATACGTACAGCCGAATCTCGTGCAGCGCGCGTATCTGATTTGGACGTTCCGAAATTTTTTCTCGCTGCCGCAGCAAGTGCTGCGTCCGTGGGAACGCCGATTGATTGGTTGTCTGTGGAGCGAGAACAGATTCGTATCCTTACCCGCAACGGGCACGCACGACAGACCGGTCATCGGAAGAATCGAGCGGCGAGTACCGGCTCAGGCAGAGGTTCTGCCCGTTCGCAAACCGATCGCCGGTTCGAAGCCCGCCGTAGCGGAGCGAAGCAGAGCCGCGTCAGCGTAGTCGCGAAGCGGCGCGCCGCCGCGCGGGCTTGTGGACGCTGTTCTATCTGAAATCCGCAGCGATGCTGGTCGCTTATGGTTTATACATTATCCCTTTCTTAGCCTCCCTGTTTCGGGCCTGAGTTCCATCCTCGCGGCGGGATCTTTGATTTTCACCCGCAACTAGCGACTAAGCACTCCGCGGCACGTACCCCTTCAGCATCCTCACCACCCGGTCGAAATCCTCCAGCGCCCCACACTCGATCGTGAATCTTCCCCGCCCCTTCGGTCCCGGATCCGCACCTTCATTCCGAGGATGGTCGCCAGCGACCGCTGCGCCGCCCGCACATTCGGATCTACCCATCTCGCTCCACTATTGAGATGACCCCTGTCAACACATGCAATGGCGGAATAAGAAAAAAGGGCGCGATTTGCTCGCGCCTCTGAGTTCGCTATCTGATTCTTCTCCACGTCTCAGTGTCCGAAGCGGCAGCAGCGTGTCCGATAATCAGGAGACGATCGGGAAGTGCTTTGAGCGTGATCATGCGGCACCGTTGCCGCTTCCGGCGACGTGGCCATATGGCCTCGGAGTCGCTGATTCCTTCCTAGTGAAGCAGGCAAGTGCAGGGAACTAAATCGTAGGGCCGCAGCACGTTGCTGTGTACTCTGACATGTACTCCACGGCAAAACTGATCCAGCAACCACCGTGTTTAGTATGCCATAGCAGATCGTTTTACTTTCTGCATCGGTCTGTATTTTCGGCTGAATACTTAGATGCAGAGGGGCGCCACAGGTGAAGTGAAGACCGATCAGAATTCCCTGCCTCTTTGCACAATGGTGGGTTCTCCATCAATAAAGCCGAAACGCTAAGCGCCGCCGAAATTACCGACAATCACC
Organism: Terriglobales bacterium; assembly: GCA_049511255.1. Taxonomy (GTDB): domain Bacteria; phylum Acidobacteriota; class Terriglobia; order Terriglobales; family Acidobacteriaceae; genus Acidiflorens. Next base: position 18,981 of record JBEKYF010000004.1, read on the forward strand.
TTGGACTCATTCACAATGCCTTCCACGTAGTCTGCCCACCATTGCAGCATCTTTTTTCGTTCTGCGGCGAATTCAGCCAGAATGTAGACAGCGCGGATGCCTTGCTTCTCATGACCCAGGGCCTTTTCGATCACATCCCGGTTAAAACCCTTCTCTGTCAGCAGTGTCGCGCCGGTACGTCGCAGATCGTGAATAGTGAGCGGATCCATGTCGAACGTAAGCCCCTCCAGGGCTTTGTTGAGCGCATTCGCCGCAAAGGGCTTACTGATGCTGCTCCGGCCCGGCAGCACCAGCTCAGACTCCCCAGCCAGCGCCTTTAGCTCTTGGAATATCGTGGCAACCTGCGTGGATAGATAGACAATGTGCGGCTTGCCTGTCTTGGCGTTCTGTTCGGGGATGAGCCATTCTCCCGCACCAAAGTCCACATGCTGCCACCGCGCCTGCAATAGCTCCGACTTGCGGACGAGTGTTAGCAAGAGAATATGCAGGGCCAGCTTGAATTGCCGCCGGATGTTGCTCTGGTAGATGGTGTGGAGATAGAGGCGAATCTCTTGCGGGGTCAGAACACGGGAACGTTTGCGGGCCTTGCCAATGTATCGAGTCGCTACCATCGCAGCCGGGTTCATCGTTACCTGCTGCACTTCGATCGCATAGTCGAACATCTGTTTCATCACGCCGCGAAGCTGCATGGCAGCGGCAATGCGGCCATGATCGCGCTTGCGGTAAACAATCGCCTGCACATCCAAGGCGGTAATTTCCTTGAGCGGCTTGCCTCCCAGCGTGGGATAAATTTCATTGTCTAGATAACGTCGGATGTGGGCCGGCTTTTTCCAATTCCTAACCACTTGCTCTTGGAAATAGCGCTCGCCAAACTCCCGGACGGTTGGATCGCTGGCACTCCCGGCTTTCGTCTTTTTTATCTCTTGCGCGGGTGACTTGCCATCTGCGACCTGCGCGGCCAGATCATCGCGCTTTGCCCGCGCGGCCTTCAGGGTCAGGTCTGGGTATCGGCCAAGAGTCACCTTTTCATAAGAGGCATTCAGCCGATAGCGATAGAGCCATGACATTTTGCCGCTCGGCAATACGTCTAGCGAAAGCCCCCGGCCATCGCTCACCAGATACCGCGATGGCCTTGGTTTCAAAGCCTTGATTTGTGCGTCTGTGAGTGCCATTTTGCCAGGTTTTATGTCTCCAGATCGTAATGTGGAGACATACTCTCGTCTGGAGACATACTGGAGACATAACTTGGATCGGCTGCCTATGTCTCCCGTTGGACATTGTAGGACGAAGTGTTCAATATTTACAAGAACATAATCCTGATTTCTACATTTCGTTGGATGGCACTGGACGCCACTTTACTTTCCGATGCAGAAGGTGCCGAATATCAGGTTTAGGATGTCGTCGGTAGTGGTAGCGCCGGTGATTTCGTCGAGGGGGCGCAGGGCTCCGTAGAGATCGAGCAGGAGCATCTCGTGGGGAACTCGCGCGGCTACGGCGTTGGTGGCGGCGTCGAGCGAGGTGAGCGCGTCGTTGGCTAATTTCTGGTGGCGAAGGCTGGTTAGGAAGCCGGTCTCGAGCTGGGTGGCGGAGTCTCCGGCGACGTGTTGGAGGATGGCGGCGCGCAGGGCGGGAATGCCTTCGCCGGTTAGGGCGGAGGTTTGAATTATGGGCGACGTCCGCGTTGCCGAGCTGCGCTCGGCTGGAGGGCCGAGGGCGGCCGTCCCTACGTGGGCATGGCTTGGACGGGCGAGACGCCCGTCCCCACACGAACTACTCTCACACGCGCTTGGTAGGTCGGATTTGTTTTCTACTACTATCGCTGGGCGGGCTTCTACCTGAGTTAGTAACTCTCGGTCTTCGTCTGATAGGGGCTGAGTTTTATCGATTACTACCAGGACTACGTCGGCGTCGATGAGCGCTTCCATTGATTTCTTGATGCCTAGGCTTTCGGCTTCGGCATTGTCTGGGGCGCGGCGAATGCCGGCGGTGTCCACCAGTTCCACCGGGATTCCACCGATGGCGACGGTTTCGCTGACCAGGTCGCGAGTGGTGCCGGGCTGGGCGGTGACGATGGCGCGCTCGCGTTCGACGAGGCGATTAAACAGGCTCGACTTGCCTACGTTGGGACGACCTACGATGGCCAGGGTCAGTCCCTGGTGAACGATCTTGCCGTAACTAAAAGTGGCGGCGAGTTGCAGGAGCGGGCTTCTGACTTGAGCGATGCGTCGTCCTCGGCGAAGTCAATGCCGGCCTCGAGCAGGGCGATCAGGTCGACTAATTTCCGCTTGATGGGCTTGAGGCGATTGGAGAGCGCGCCTTCGAGTTGCTGGGCCGCGACTTTGGCTTGGAAGAGAGTTTGCGAGTCGATTAAATCGCGGACGGCTTCGGCCTGGGTTAAGTCGAGGCGTCCGTTGAGCAAGGCGCGCATGGTGAATTCTCCGGGCTCGGCTAGACGGGCGCCGCGGGCTAGCGCGAGTTCGACGATGTGGCGCAGGACTACGGGCGAGCCGTGGGCGGAGATTTCGACGATGTCGTCGGTGGTGTAGGAGTGGGGCTTGGCAAAGTAGGTGACGACGGCTTCGTCGATGCGGGTCGGGGTTGGGGTGGTGTCGGCGGCTGCGGAGCTTTGCTCCGCTGGACGGCCGGGGGCGGCCGTCCCTACGTGAGTTGTTCCCGCGTGAGTTGTCCCTACTTGAGTTGGAGAGGGTTCGATTAGATCGCAGCGGATGGCTCGGCCGGGTTCGAGCGGGTGCTTTAGGAGGAGCATGGGAGCGGCAATTGCTCGCGCTTCCGGGCCGGCCAGGCGGACTATGCCTATTCCGCCGCGGCCGGGCGGGGTGGCGATGGCGACGATGGTGTCATCGAGGTTCATCGGAAAGCAATGGCCGGTGGTCAGTAGATCGTGATCAGGGTCATTGTAGCTAGCGGACGCGTTTGCCGGGGGCGCTCACCGTCATTTATACTTACGGTTTGCCTCAAGTCAGCTGATTCAATCAGGAGCAAGGGATTTTCGATGCCGAAACGTACATTTCAACCCAACCGGCGCAGGCGCTCGAAGAAGCACGGGTTCCGGACTCGCATGAAGACCAAGAGCGGGGTCGCAGTGCTGTCGCGCCGCCGAGCCAAGGGGCGCAAGCGTGTTTCAGTGGCGCCGGGTTTCCGCGATTAGTTTTCCTGCGACGGACAGCAAAGGCCGTCACTATCATTATCATTAACTATTGTGCAGGATTGTGAGCTGGTGAGCGCCGACGCTCCGAAGCGGAGGGTAGAGCAACCCGCGGCGAAGGCGGGCGGCGCCTTTCCGCGTGGCTTTTCTCGTTCGGGGCGGTTGCTGAAACATTCTGACTTCGATCGCGTGTACAAGCTGGGGCGGCGGCACTTTTCCCCGCACATGACCGTGTTTTATCAGCGGCAGGCGGAGGGCGTGCCGGAGGGCGTTTTTAGGGAGAATCAGGCGCGCGTCGGCTTCACCGTGGGACGCGTGCTGGGCGGCGCGGTGGAGCGGAACCGGATCAAGCGGCGGCTGCGCGAAGCAGTGCGGCTGCGGCGTTCGGTGCTGCAGGGCACGGGCGCAGTGGATGTGGTGATCAATCCGAAGAAATCGGTGCTGACTTTGGAATTTTCGGTGGTGCTCGAAGAAGTGGGCCGGGCGTTGGATGCGATCGCGAAAAAGCTGATGGAGAAATGAAGAAATGAAGTCTCTGACGCTCGGGCTGCTGCGACTTTATAAACGGTGGATTTCGCCGGCGTTTCCGCCAGCTTGCCGCTATGTGCCTACTTGTTCGGAATACGCTATGGAAGCAGTCGAGCGCTATGGCGCGATGCGCGGGGGAATGATGGCGGCCTGGCGGGTGTTGCGGTGTCATCCGTTGGCGAAGGGCGGGCTGGATCCTGTGGTGAAGGATGCTTTGGGGAATCCCACTCATTCGCAAAAAGCGCGAATGAGTGGGGCACCCACGATGCCGTGATGCGCTGCCGAGCTTTGCTCGGCAGGACGGCCGGGGCGGCCGTCCCTACGTGGGTTGTGGTGCCACTAACGAAGAGATGAGCGACTGATTTGGCCGAATTTAAGAATCCTCAACAAGAACCCGGGATGGAGCGCAGGCTGTTGGTAGTGTTTGCGCTGACGTTCCTGGTCATCCTGCTGTTCCAGCCACTATTGAAGAAGTTTGGGCCGCAGCCCCCGGCGAAACCGGAGAGTTCGCAGGCGCCGGCGCAGAATCCGGCGCAGCTTCCTTCGCCAACCCCGATGGCGACGGGTGCGGCGGTTGTGAAGGCGGCGCCGGGTGCATCCGGGAAGAAGAAGGCGGCGGCATCGGCTCCGCGGCAGGCGGCGAGCGAGTCGGAGACGGTGATTGAAAATGACGACTACCGGATCGTGTTCACCAATCGCGGTGGGCGGGTTAAGTCGTGGGTACTGAAGAAGTACACCGACGACAAAGGCGGTCCGCTGGAAATGGTGAATAGCGCGGCGGCGGAAAAGTACGGGTATCCGCTGACGTTGTGGACGTATGACGAGACGCTGCGGGACAAGGTGAACTCGGCGCTGTATGTGACGACTACGAGTTCTCAGGGGCCCGAGTCGTCTTTTTCTCGTACTCCTTCTAGTGCTGATGGTGGACGGGCGGGGACGCCCGTCGCTCCACCGGAAATTAAGTTTGTTTATGACGACGGCGACGTCTCGGTCGAGAAGAGTTACACGTTTGATCGCGACAGCTATGTGGTCGGGGTGCGGACTTCGGTCGAAGTGAAGGGGGCGCAGGTCACGGCGTTTCCGATGTGGCCGGCCGGGTTTGGCAGCGATACGACCGGCCCACAGTACGCGACCGGCCAGATCATGTACCAGTACGACAACAAGGTCGAGCGGCTGGCGATCAAGAAGATCAGCGGGGGCGGGACGCTGCCGGGACCGTTCCACTGGGCGGGAATGTCGGACCAGTATTTCGCGGCGGTTTTTTTGCCGCAGGATCCGCAGAATGCGGCGATGGTGACGCTGCGCAACGCCATTGAAATTCCGCATGGCGGTTCCGATACGAAGCAGATGGACAAGGTGGACGTGCTGGGCGCGGCGGTCGGCAGCGCGAAGGGCGCAAGCGATGGGCGGCTGTATGTGGGCCCGAAGGCGCTGTCGGATCTGCAATCGGTGGCGGTGCCGGGCATCACGGGCGCGGAACCGGATCTGCGGGCGATCATCGACTTCGGCTGGCTGGGAATCATCGCGCGGCCGCTGTTTCTGTGGTTGAAGTGGATGCACATTCACATCGTCTCGAACTGGGGCTGGGCGATCCTGCTGCAGACGCTGGTCATCAACCTGGCGCTGCTGCCGCTGCGGCTGACGCAGATGAAGTCGATGCTGAAGATGCAGCGGGTGGCGCCGCAGATCAAGTCGATCCAGGAAAAGTACAAGAAATACAGTCTGCGTGATCCGCGTAAAGCCGAAATGAACGAAGAGATTTCGGCGCTGTATAAAAAGGAAGGCGTGAATCCGGCGGGTGGATGTCTGCCGCTGGTGATTCAGATGCCGTTTCTGTTTGCGTACTACCGGATGCTCAACGTCGCGATGGATCTGCGGCATGCGCCGTGGATGTGGATTCACGATCTTTCGGCGCCCGATCCGTGGCACATTCTGCCGGTGGCGATCATCGTGACCATGCTGATCATGCAGCGGATGACGCCGCAGGCGGGTATGGATCCGGCGCAGCAGAAGATGATGAACATCATGATGCCGGGCATGCTGGGCATCATGAGCTGGAACTTGCCGGCCGGTTTGGGCTTGTACTGGTCCGCGGGGCAGTTGATCGGGATCGTGCAGCAGGCGGTGATGAATCGCACATCGCTCGGCCGCGAAATGCGCGAGATGATGGAGAAGCGGGCGAGGAAGAAAGAGAAATAGGCTTTTGGCTGTTAGCTCTTAGCTTTTGGCTTCGGCCGTCAGGAAATTTTGTCTGGCGACGGCTGAGCAGCGGGAAAGATGACGAGGCGGAGGGCCGCCGGATTCCTGAAGACTAAGAGCTAAAGGGCCAAGAGCTAACAGCTGAGAACTTACTATGCCGATCACAGATAAGGTTGCTGCTGCTAGACAGATTGGGGAATTTCTGCAGGCCGTTATTTCGAATGGCGGCTTCAAGCTGAAGTACAGGATCACGGTGGATCCGCCGATAGCGCAGAACCGCGAGTGGGAACATCCGGAAATTCTGGTGGAGTTCGCGGGGCCGGATTCGGGGCTATTGCTGGAGCGGAGTGGCGAGTTGCTGCGGTCGTTTGAGCTGCTGGCGTCGGAGGTGCTGCATCTGCAGGGCAACGAGCACGAGAAGATCTGGTTCGACTGCAAGAACTTTCGGGCGATGCGGATCGATGAGTTGCAGCTGGCGGCGCGGGTGGCGGCGGAGCAGGTGCGGCGGACGAGCGAGCCGTACCGGTTCGGGCCGATGTCATCGCGGGAGCGGCGGATCGTGCATCTGGCGCTGCGTGAGGAAAAAGATTTGCGCACCGAAAGTGACGGCGAGGGCGGACGACGGTCGGTGGTGGTGTATCCCGGGAATTACAAGACGGCGACGCCAGAGAAGCGAGAACGCCGGACGGTTTCGTAGTTGTCGAGCTGCACTCGGCTGGCGGGGTGAGGTCGCCCGTCCCCACACCATTTTTCCTCCATTGCACACTTTGCGTGGCAGTTAGTTTCTCGACACTTGACAGTGCAATAAAATTGCGATTCGATATGGCGCTCGCGCGGAATTTTTTTGTTGCAATACACCGACGCCGCCATTTTTTTGTGCTAGTATGCCGTTCGTCTCGTAATTAATTTCACCGACAACCCGTACTGCAAGACATAAGCTGCTCTGCAGTAAAAGAAGAACTCATAATTTCAAGATTGGCTTTTCCCGGACGTTTTTACGCCGGCGCTTTCGATTTCTGGTAAACAATGTCTCTCACCAGTTCCGCCATCATCCCGAATCCTTGGGTGCGCATCCTTGACGCCCTGGAAAAGAAAATCAACCGGCACTCCTACGACACGTGGTTGAAACCGACGCGCTACAGCCACACCAGCAATAAAGTTCTGTTCGTGCGCGTTCCGACCGCCGAGTTCCGTCACGTAGGCGACAAATACGCAGATTTGATTCAGGAAGCGGTGGACAATCTTGGGCTCGGATACGAGGATGTGAAATTCGTTACCGCCGAGGACGATCCTTCGAACACGCCAATCCGGCATAACGGCGGGCTGTCGGCTCATAGTCCGAGCAGCGGTCCGAATGCTGGTACGAGTTCGCAGCCGGCGCCGGCGGGGTTGCATCCGGCCCAGGGGCGGTTCGACTGGGACAGCGCCGCGCAACTGAATCCGCGCTACACGTTTGACGCGTTCGTCATCGGCAGCGGAAATCAGTTCGCGCACGCGGCCTGCCAGGCGGTGGCGGAGCGGCCTTCGAAAGCCTACAACCCGCTGTTCCTGTACGGGGGCGTCGGGATGGGCAAGACTCACCTGATGCAGGCGATTGGGCATGAGATCAAGCGGCGGACACCGCAGGCGGCCATCTGCTACTTGTCGAGCGAGAAGTTCACCAACGAGATGATCAACTCGCTGCGGTACGACAAGATGATCAGCTTCCGGGATAAATTCCGGACGGTGGATGTGCTGCTGGTGGATGACATCCAGTTCCTGGCGCAGAAAGAGCGCACGCAGGAAGAATTTTTTCACACGTTTAATGCGCTGCACGAGTCGATGAAGCAGATCGTGATCGCCAGCGACCGTCCGCCGAAGGAATTGGCGGAATTCGAGGATCGCTTGCGCAGCCGGTTCGAGTGGGGCCTGATTGCCGATATTCAGCCGCCCGACCTGGAGACGAAAGTCGCTATCCTGCAAAAAAAGGCGGAGCAGGAACGGGTGACGTTACCGACGGATGTGGCATTGTTTATCGCCTCGAATATCCGGTCGAATGTGCGCGAACTGGAAGGCGCGCTGATCCGGTTGGTGGCCCATTCTTCGCTGATCGGGGCGGACATTACGCTTCCCTACACGCAGCAAGTCTTGAAGAATTTCATCGATTCGCAGGCCCGCAAGGTCACGATTGAATCCATTCAGAAGGCGGTGGCCGAGCAATTCGGTTTGCGCCTCGTGGAAATCAAGGCGAAGAATAATTCACGTTCCATCGTGTATCCGCGGCAGATTGCGATGTACCTGGCCAAGCACCTGACAGAAGCTTCCCTGCCTGAAATTGGGCGCCAGTTCGGCGGCAAGCACCATACAACGGTCCTGCATTCGGTGGACAAGATTGAAAGGGTCCGCAAGGACGATAAGGATTTGAACAGATTGCTCAATAAACTGACCGAGCAATTGGGCGCGTAAATAGCAGTTTCCACCGGCTTTTCCACTCTTCAGACCGTTCTTCCTGCCCTCTGGCTGTGGAGTGTTTGTGGAAGTTGTGCGAGATGGGACAGAAACTAAGGAACGGTCCATCGGTTGCCATGGCCTCCGCTAAGGCGGGGAGTAATTGTTCACATGAAGGGTTGATTTGGAAGCCACTGAACCGCAGGGACCTGGACCGGTTTTCCACTTCTCCGAAGCGCCTACGGTTACTACTGGTTTTCTTGCTTTTGTATTTGATATAAGAAGAGAACAGAAGTAGAGTCGGGAGACCAATATGCCGGTGGAAACCGCCCCTGCCGTCGCCACAACGACCATGGAAATTACGGTCAGCAAGTTTGAACTCCTTCGCGAACTGACAGCCACTCAAGGCGTGGTGGAGCGGAAGACCACGATTCCCATCCTCTCCAACTATTTATTCGAGGCCGCAGGGGACAAATTGTCGCTGACAGCGACGGACCTCGACCTGAGCCTGCGTACATCGTGCAACGCCAAGGTAAAAAAAGAAGGTGCATGCACGATTCCGGCGCGCAAGCTTTATGACTACGTGAAACTGCTGCCCGACGCCGACATCGCCATCCGGTTGCTCGAGAACCACTGGGTCAGTATTCGCTGCGGACGGTCCAACACGAAGATGGTGGGCATGGCGAAGTCGAATTTCCCGAGCCTGCCGGTGTTTCCATCGGCAGGAGTGATCAAAATTCCAGCAGCTGTGCTGCGGTCGATGATTGCCAAGACGGGATTCGCCATTGCCAACGAGGAGTCGCGCTACACGCTGAATGGGGCGTTGATGGTGCTGAAGCCGGAATCGATCACCATGGTTGCGACCGATGGCCACCGCCTGGCGCACATAGAGCGCACGGGGGAGAAGTTTGAAGGCGTTTCGGGCGAGATGAAAACGCTGATTCCGAAGAAGGCGATGGACGAGTTGAAATCGCTGCTCGATTCCGACGTCGAGACCATCGACTTTGCCAAGGACGAGTCCACACTGTTCTTCCGCGTGGGTCCACGTTTGCTGACGTCGCGCCAGTTGACGGGCCAGTTCCCCAACTACGAGGCGGTGCTGCCGAAGGACATCTCCAAGTCGATCACGCTGCATGGCGAAGAACTGGGAGCCGCGATCGCGCGCGTAGCGCAGTTCGCCGATGAGCGATCGCGCGCCGTGAAGCTGCGCCTGGAGAAAGGCGAGTTGAAGATTTCCGCATCGTCGACTGAGACGGGCGAGTCGGAGGATTCCATCGAAGTCGCCTATGACGGTGAGCCGATGGCGATCGGATTCAACGCCCAATACCTGACGGACTTCATCAAGGCGACTGGTTCGTGCGACGTGAAACTGGAGTTGAAGGATGCCCAGTCCGCCGGCCAGCTTCGTCCCGCGGAAGCCGAGGATTACAAGTACCGGTATATTGTGATGCCGATGCGGATCTGAGACTGCGCGTCATGCAATTCTCTGGACTTGCTTCCCAAACTTGCTGTTGTCATTGTCATGTGCACCTTGACCGGGGTCCACTGAGCATTCACATTGTCGGCCATTCCGGTGGGCGGAGGGAAACGTAATGTTATCCGGCTTTAAGCAGTTTATTTTGCGCGGGAATGTGGTGGATATGGCGGTGGGCGTAGTGATTGGCGCGGCCTTTGGCGGCGTGGTCAAGGCGCTAACCGAAGACTTGTTAACGCCCTTCATTGCGGCGATCGTGGGCAAACCCGATTTTTCTGCCATTCATTACACGATTCACGGGACCCCGTTTCCCGTGGGCCTTTTCATCAACGCCGTGGTGTCGTTTCTGCTGATTGCTGCAGCTGTTTATTTCTTTGTGGTGACGCCGGTGAATGCGCTGGTGGCGCGGATGCGCAAGGATCCTGCGCCGGCGGATCCGACCACCAAGAAGTGTCCGGAATGCCTGAGCGAGATTCCGATCGATGCGCGGCGCTGCAGCCATTGTGCGCAGCCGGTGATCGGCAAGGCCGCGTAGTGCGCGTGGCTTTTCCGCTTTGGCGAAATCCGCTGGATTCCTGTAAAATTAAGGTTTCGGCAACAGGCCTGGAAGGACTTCAGAGTTATGGCACGAGTTTGTGATATCTGCGGCAAGGGGCCGCAGTTTGGAAATACCATCAGCCACGCCCACAATGTGAGTAAACGGCGATGGAACGTAAATCTGCGGCCGGTTCACGCCAAGGTGGGAGCCGCTACCAAACACATTCGCGTCTGCACTTCCTGTCTGCGCAGCGGCAAAGTGGTTAAGGCGTAGAAGATCATAGCCCGCAGAGATGTGGCAATCCTGCGGGCCTTTGTGTGCTTGGACAAAGCGACCCCGGAACAGAGCCTGCCTTGAGCATAGTCGAAGGGAGCCGCATCTGCCGAGCTTCGCTCGGCTTGGACGGCCGGGGGCGGCCGTCCCTACGCAGGTTTCCCACGCGAGCTACTTCACATCTACCAGTTGCACGTCGAAAATCAGGGTTGAGTTGGCGGGAATGACCCCCGGATAACCCTTTTCTCCGTAGGCCAAGTCGGGCGGGATGCGCAGTTGGCGCTTGCCACCGACCTTCATGCCGGCGACACCTTCGTCCCATCCCTTGATGACCTGGCTGGCGCCCAGCGTGAAATCAAACGGACGGCCGGTGCCGACCGAGCTGTCGAACTTCTTTCCGTTGGTGAGCCAGCCGGTGTAATCGACTTTGACGCGCTGTCCGCTCTGCGCGACCGCGCCGGTGCCAACTTTGATGTCCCAGTATTCGAGGCCGCTGGCGGTTTTGGTGGGCTCGCCGGTGATCTTGGTGGGCCCAGCGGTGGCTGGCTTCGCCGCTGCCTTCTGAGCTGGAGCCGTCTGGGCGATGGCCAGGCTGGTCAGCGCGAGTAGTGTGATGGCAAGGATGACTGTTTTCATAATGCCTCCTTAATTTTCACGTCTGCAAGATTCTTCACGTTCGTTTCTACAGCGAATCCAGAGTTGCTGTGCCACAGGCGGCTGCCGAGCTGCGCTCGGCTTGGACGGGCGAGGGCGCCCGTCCCCACACGAGCATTCAAGCCAGCGCGATCACATCAATTTCAACCAGGACGTCTTTCGGAAGCCGGGCTGCTTCGACGGTGGAGCGCGCCGGGGGCGCCTGCTTGAAGTAGCGGCCGTAGACTTCGTTCATGGCGGCGAAATCTCCCATGTTCTTGAGGAAGACGGTGCAGCGCAGAACCTTCTCCAGGGTGCTGCCCGAGGCCTGCAAGATGGCAGCGAGGTTTTTGAGCACGCGGTCGGTCTGCGCGCTTACGTCGCCGGCGATTACCTGCTGAGTGGCGGGATCGATGGCTACCTGTCCGGAAGTAAAGATCAGGCCTTGGGCTCGAATGGCCTGCGAGTACGGGCCGATGGCTTTCGGGGCCTGCTCGGTGGCGATTACTTCGCGCATGATTCCTCCAGTACGTGCTGCGTTGCTGCGGGGATGATGACGAATAGCGATTAACGCAGATGGGGTGGTGGAAGTCAAACGGGGCGCTTGGACGGGGCGGAGCCCCGTCCCCACACAAGCTAGAACAGCGAGCTTTGGCGGCGGTTTGGAGTGATTCCGAAATGTTCATAGGCTAGCTGGGTGGCTACACGGCCTCGGGGCGTGCGATTTAGGAAGCCGATCTGGATCAGAAAGGGCTCGTAGATTTCTTCGATGGCGTCCGGCTCCTCGGCGAGCGCTGCGCCTAGCGTATTCAAGCCCACGGGACCGCCCTGGTATTTCTCGATGATGGTGAGCAGGAGTTTGCGGTCGACTTCGTCGAAGCCGTGGCGGTCAACTTCGAGCATGCTGAGCGCGGACTGGGCGGTCGGCAGGTCGATGGAACCGGCGGCGCGCACTTGGGCATAGTCGCGGACGCGGCGCAGCAGGCGGTTGGCGATGCGGGGCGTTCCACGGGAGCGGCTGGCGATTTCGATGGCTCCGGGACGATCGATGCTTACGCCTAGAATCTCGGCGGAACGCTCGACGATTACGCGGAGATCGTCGTGGGTGTAGAACTCGAGGCGCAGCAGCAGGCCGAAACGCGAGCGCAGGGGCGCGGAGAGCAGTCCGGCACGCGTGGTGGCGCCGATGAAGGTAAAGGGCTTTACGTCCATAATGTGCGTGCGGGCGGACGGGCCCTGGCCGATCATGATGTCTAGCTTGTAGTCTTCGAGCGCGGAGTAGAGGATCTCTTCGAGCGCGGGTTGCAGGCGATGCACTTCGTCAATGAAGAGCACCTGGCGGTCGCGGAGATTGGTGAGGATCGCGGTCAGGTCGCCCTTGATCTGCAACGTGGGGCCGGAGGTCTGCTGGAAGGCGGCGCCGAGTTCGTTAGCGATGATGTTGGCTAGCGTTGTTTTGCCCAGGCCGGGCGGGCCATAGAGCAGGACGTGGTCGAGCGCCTCGCCGCGGGACTTTGCTGCCTGGATGGCTATGTCGAGATTCTCTTTGACTTTGTTCTGGCCGATGAATTCTTGGAGGCGTTGCGGGCGAAGCTTGAGCTCGAAGGAGGAATCGTCCTCGACCGGGGCGGCGGAGACGAGGCGGTCTTTTAGGTGCAAGTTGGGATTGTCTTTGGCAGCGGACACTGAAGGCGATGGTAAAGCGAAAAGCTGCACCGTGCAATGGAGACGTATGAGGCACTACACTGAGCCGAAGTCTGATTCGTGTGCTTCGATTGCTGCCTCTAGCGTCTCGTAGGCGACTGTCCTCTTGTCGGGAGCCCGCTCGATGAAAAGTTCGATGTGCTGTTGCTCAAGTTGGGATGACTGGACGGAATTTTCGGGCAAGCGGTAGAAATCAGCACTCTGGACGCAATACTTCCCCGTCTGAAGACACTGGAAGCACCTGTAGCGCACCGCCTCCGAACCGCTGATTCTTTTCCAGACGTCTATCGCTTTGAACAAAGGAACTGTCGGCATCTGGGTCACTGCCCGATCACTCCCAGCCGCACGCCCTTCAGCTTGCCAGCGTCGAACCAGGCTACCTTCTGGCCGAACCAGGTTTTGGGGCCGGAGAGCTTGTACTTTTTGGTTGCCGCTGCGAAGTCGCGCGTGCCGAGCAGGTAGGCGACCGGGGTCTCGCCAAACTTGCCGAGCCGGTCCGAGAGCCAGCCTCCGCCGGAAGGCGCTGCCAGAATCACGGGCTCGCCGGGGAAGTACGCGAGTTTGCCGAAGTCTTTCTGCGTCTCGGTGAGCGGCTCGGCCCAGCCGTAAGCCTTGCGGAACAAGGCAATCGACGCATCAAGATTGTTGACGCCGAGGACCACGTTTTCGATGCCGTTCACCGGCGCTCCTTGTACGCTGGCCGAAGTCTGGACGCGCCAGGCCCGCGGCGTCTGGTCTTCGATGATGAACGGGAGCGTGGAGCCCGCTGTTCCGGAGCCAACGTCGGCGGTCATCCACTCGATCGACATGCCGTCGGGGCGCTTGCGACTGCCACGCTCGGGAGACTTGACCGGGATTCCGGCCTTCTTCAGGCGATCCACTTCCTGCAGCAAAACGTTCGTCCCTACGGCCCATGCGCAGGTGACCGCATCCTCGGCCATAAACTTCGCCCATTCGGAGCCCGCGCTCGCGCCCGGCTTTACCGGCGCAATCAGTTCAAGGTAAGACGCGTCATCGAAGCCGATGGCGGCCATTTGGGTAATGCCGTTGCCGTGAGGACCACCGAGGTCCGGGGTCATGCCTACATCCGTGAAGGTCTGGCGAAGCGTGTCAAGATTCGATCCGCAGATCGAGACGTGGTCGATCTCCAGCGTCACGCTCTTGCTTTCCTGGGTCATCGCAGGTTGGGAGATTAGTAAGAGAACGAGCGTCGCGAAGGACAAGCGGCAACAGATGGGGGAACTCCGCTTGAACATGCGTGCCTCCTTAGAAAGAGGAATGGTACGCTAGAAACCGCTTGCTGGTGAATCTGTTTTTGGACTTCCCTGCTTCCTCTTCCTCTTTCACCTCGCCCTCGGCTGTCCGCGCGGTGCACGGGCGCTGTCGAGCTTCGCTCGACCTGGACGGCCGGGGGCGGCCGTCCCTACGTGAGCTCATTCTTCCTCTTCTTTAACCTCGCCGCGCTCCGCCTTAGCTTTCTCAATAATTTTGTCCTGCAGTTGTTGCGGGACGGTGTCGTAGTGGTGCATTTCCATGGAGAAGCTGCCGCGGCCCTGGGTCATGGAGGTGAGATCGGCGCCGTAGGTTAGCATTTCGGCCATAGGCACCTCGGCCTTCACGATGGTGTTGCCGGCCTTGTTATCCATGCCCTGGATGCGTCCGCGGCGGCTGTTGAGGTCGCCCATGATGGTGCCCGCGAACTCGTCGGGCACAGTGATCTCGACCGTCATGATCGGCTCGAGCAGCGTCGGCTTGGCGACTTCCATAGCTTTGCGGAAGGCGATGCGGCCCGCCATCTGGAATGAGAGGTCGTTCGAATCCACGTCGTGGTAAGAGCCGTCGTAGAGGATGGCGCGGAAGTTCACCACGGGATAGCCCGCGAGATAGCCTCGGGCGGCGGCGTCTTTGATTCCCTTTTCGACGGCGGGAATGAAGTTGCGCGGGATGGCGCCGCCGAAAATGTCGTTGACGAATTCGAACTCGGCGCCTCGCGGCAGCGGCTCCATCTTGATTTTGCAATCGCCGTACTGGCCGTGGCCGCCGGTCTGCTTCTTGTGGCGTCCCTGGACGTCGGCCTTGCCGCGAATGGTTTCGCGATAGGGAACCTTGGGCGCCTTCAGCACCACTTCGGCGTGGTAGCGCTTTTTCATCTTCGAGACCACGACTTCGATGTGCTGCTGTCCGGTGCCCGCGATGAGGAATTCTTTGGTCTGCGGATCGCGGAAGAAGCGCAGCATGGCGTCTTCTTCCATCAGCTTGTGGAGGCCGACGCCGAGTTTGTCTTCATCGGCGCGGCTCTTGGGCTCGATGGCGAAGGTGATGGCCGGCTCGGGCAGCTGCACGGCGGGATAGCGGATGGGCGATGACTTATCGCCCAGCGTGTCGCCGGTGAGAGTTTCTCTGAGCTTCGCGACCGCGCCAATATCGCCGGCGTGCAACTCGGAGATTGGAACCGCTTGCTTGCCCTGGATCAGGGAAATGTGAGCGAATTTCTCTTGAATATTGCGATTGTAGTTCTGGAGCGAGGCATCGTTCTTCAGCACGCCGGAAAAAACTTTGAAATAGGAAATGCGGCCGGCGAACGCGTCGGACAAAGTCTTGAAGACGTAGACGGAGGCGGGCTCGTTGTCGGTGCCCTTGCGCGTGGTTGGCTCGGCGCTGCCTTCGGCCGTCCAGCCGGTGATGGCGTGATGTTCGCTGGCAGCAGGGGTGTAGTCCACGATGAAATCCATCAGCTCGTCTACGCCAATATTGCCGAGGCCGGAGGTGAAGAGCACGGGAAAAAGCTTGTCTTCGCGAATCGCTTCGTGCAACGCCGGGACCAGATGCTCCTCGGGTATCGTGCCGGTTTCGAAGAACTCTTCCATCAGCTCGTCTTTGCCTTCGGCGACGAGTTCCACCAATTTTTCGTGAGCTTCCTTGGCTGTGCCGGCCATGTCGGCGGGGATCGGGCCTTCCTTGCCCTTGCCGTTTCCGCCCATTTCGTAGGTGTAGGCCTTCATGCGGACGAGATCGATGATGCCGGTGAGACTTTTCTCGCTGCCGATGGGAAGCTGCAGCGGGGTGACGGCGCGGCCGAAGGCGTTGGTGAGCGATTCGAGCACGCGGTTGGCGTCGGCGCGCTCGCGGTCCATGCGGTTGACCACGATCATGCGCGGCAGGTCGATGTCGTTGCAGTATCCCCAGACGCGCTGGGTCACGACCTCGACGCCGGCGACGCCATCGACTACGACGAGCGCGGCGTCGACCACGGGCAGCACCATTTTTGCCTCGTGGACAAACATGTTGAAGCCGGGAGTGTCGAGCAGATTGATCTTGACCTTTGAATCCGGCTTGCCCCACTCGACAAAAGCGAGGCCGGTCGAGATGGACATTTTGCGGGCGATTTCTTCTTCGTCGTAGTCGGTCGGGGCGGAGCCGTCGTCGACGCGTCCGAGGCGCCCTGCGGCTCCGGCGGTGTAGAGCATGGCGGACACCAGGGTGGTTTTGCCGGCATGCCCGTGTCCGATGAGGGCAATATTGCGGAGATTGGCTCCTTCGTACACTTTCACGGGTTGTCTCCTTCCGCAGGCTTACGGGAAGGTTGATACGGCCCGGGATGAGGATGAGTACAGGGTACAGGCCAGCCCAACAACGCCTGCGAAACTTCTGATGCTAACACAGGGGGTGGGGATGGTTCCACGTAGGGACGGCCGGGTAGTGGGCTGTTTTTGAATTAGCGGCGTCCTCGGGAACGTAGCCAATCATAAAATTGTCTGTTTTGCCGACGGTGTTCCGCGCCGCTAATCGGCAATTTCCGTTTGAGTTCCTCGATCCGATAGGACATTATCCAAAGTCCTAGAACATAAAATCCGGCGCCAAGGATGATGCACATCGCCAAAAGCAGCGCGGCATGCAACTGGGGCCAAATACCAAAGACCAAATCTGTGACTAGGATTGCAAATATCGTTGCTAGAACTATGCCGTAAGCTCTCGCGTATTTGTTTTTGTTCATCATGCGGCAGTTTGAAGCGTTTTGCTGTCCAATAATCCCACCAACGGACGGCCGAGGGCGGCCGTCCCTAGGTGAGGATTGCTGACTACAACGTCGCGCTCTTCTCCGCGATCAGCTTCTTGATCTTCTCCACGAATTCCGCCGTGCCCAAGCTTTCGGTTTTCTCTTTCCCGCGGGTGCGGACGTTTACCTTGTCGGCTTCGGCTTCTTTGTCGCCTACCACCAGCAGGAACGGGACCTTCTGCATGGCGTGTTCGCGAATTTTGGCGTTCATTTTTTCGTTGCGGGAATCGACTTCCACGCGCACGCCCGCCGCCCGCAGTTGCGACGCTACTTTTTCCGCGTACTCCGTATGGCGCTCGGCTATCGGGATCATCGCCACCTGCACCGGCGAGAGCCACACCGGGAAGGCTCCGGCGTAGTGTTCGATCAGCACGCCGAAGAAGCGCTCGACCGATCCATAGAGCGCGCGGTGGACCATGACGGGCTGCTTGCGGCTGCCGTCTTCGGCTACGTATTCGAGCTGGAAGCGCTGCGGCAGGTTGAAGTCGAACTGCACGGTCGAGAGCTGCCAGAGGCGGCCGATGGCGTCCACCAGTTTGATGTCGATCTTCGGGCCGTAGAATGCGGCTTCGCCGGGCATTATTTTGTATTCGATGTTCAGCTTTTTCAGCGCGCTTTCGAGCGAGTGGTTGGCCAGGTTCCACTGGTCTTCCGTGCCGAGGAAGCTCTTCTTGTCCTTCGGATCCCAGGTGGAAAGCTCGGTCTGGTACTGGTCGAAGCCGTAGGCCTTCAGCACGGCGAGCGCAAACTCCAGGCAGCCGACGATTTCGTCTTCAATTTGCTCGGGAGTGCAGAAGATGTGCGCGTCGTCCTGGGTGAAGCCGCGGACGCGCAGCAGGCCGTGCATCACTCCCGAACGCTCGTAGCGATAGACGGTGCCGAGTTCGCCCAAGCGCACGGGCAGGTCGCGATATGACTTCAGCGAATCTTTGTAGATCAGGATGTGGCCCGGGCAGTTCATGGGCTTCAAGCGATATTCGGCGTCCTCAAGCTCCATCGCGTCGAACATATTCTGCGAGTAGTAGCCCTCGTGACCCGAGGTATAGAACAACTGGCGGCGCGCCACGTGCGGCGTGTAGACGAGCGAGTAGCCGCGGCGCAGGTACTCTTCGCGCATCCAGTCTTCCATCTCCTTGCGGATGATGCCGCCCTTGGGATGCCAGAAGATCAGGCCGGGTCCGGCGAGTTCCTGGATCGAAAACAGGTCGAGCTGTTTACCCAGCACGCGATGGTCGCGCTTCTTCGCTTCTTCGATGCCGGCGAGGTAGGCGTCGAGATCCTTCTTCGAGAAAAACGACGTGCCGTAGATACGCTGCAGTTGCGAATTGTTTTCGTCTCCCAGCCAGTACGCGCCGGCGATGTTGAGCAGCTTGAAAGCTTTGATCTTTCCGGTGGAAGGCAGGTGGGGACCGCGGCAGAAATCCTGGAACTTGCCGGTCTTGTAGATCGAAATCTTCTCATCGGGCTTGGTAAATTGCTCGATGAAGTGGCACTTCATGAAGTCGCCTTCACCCTTGAACTTTTCTAGACCTTCTTTGCGCGGCAGAAATTCGCGCGCGTAGGGCAGGTTTTGCTGAACGAGCTCCTGCATTTTCTTCTCGATCTTTTCGAGATCTTCGGGCGTGAACGGAGTCGGGCGAAAAAAGTCGTAGAAGAATCCGTTCTCCGTCGCCGGACCGTGGCCGAGTTTGGTCTCGGGAAAAAGTTCGAGCACCGCGGCGGCGAGGAGGTGAGCGGAGGAGTGACGATAGACCTCGAGCGCCTCAGGGTCCTTCTCAGTGATGATGCGGAGATCAGTGTCATTTTCAAGCGGACGGGTGAGGTCGATCAGATCGCCATTCGATTTGGCCGCAAGAGCGGCGTCGGCGAGACGCGGGCTGATGGACTTGGCAACATCGAGCGCAGTGGTGCCTTTCGGGACTTCCGTGGTGCTGCCGTCGGGGAGCTTGAGATGAATGCTGTCAGACATGGACAAACCTGTATTCTGCTGAATTTTTAAGTTTATCATTGCCCGCGGACGGCCGAGGACGACCGTCCCTACGTGGCTCTTGTCCCTACGCGCTTCTGGGCGCGGAATGCAGAGCTTCGATTGCGGACTTCACCTTGGCCGACACCTTGTCTGTATCTTGCACGGTCAACCCGGCGGTGGAGATCGGTTCGCCGACCCGCATCTCCAGCGGTTGGCACTTGATGTGGTAGGTGTTCATCGGCAGCAGGTCGAAGGTGCCAACGAGCGCGATCGGCACGATATCGGCCTGCGCCTTGATCGCCAGAAAAAATGCGCCGGGCAGAAAAGGTTGAATCTCGCCATCTCGCGTACGGCCGCCCTCGGGAAAGATTACCAGCGGCGTGCCCCTGCGCAGGCCCCTCAGCGCTGACTTGATGGCGCCGATTGAAGCCGCCGGGTTCTGCTGGTTGATGCAGACTTGTCCCGAGCGCTTCAGATGCCAGCCGATGAACGGGTACCCCAGCAATTCACTCTTGAAAATGATGCGGAATTGAAATGGCAAGTTGACGTAGAGGATCGGAATGTCGAGCGCCGATGCATGCGTGACCGCATACACGCGGGGTTTGGAGTTGTCGACCTTATCCATGTCCAAGCCCGTGACTTTCACCGGCGACAGGATCGTCTTCATGATGAGCCACGACCACAGGCGGGCGCAATTGTGCTGGACGCGCCCGTTACGGTCGAAAAGCGAGCACATAAGAGAAACCGTGCCCAGAATCAGCGTGTAAGCCCAGATCAGCGGGTCAAGAATGAAATACGAGCGCAGGCGGCTGGGCCAGCCATGGCGGTTGATGGGATGAGTTGCGGGCCGCGTCTCAGACCACGTAGGGATTACCGCCCCCGGCGGTGCATTTGAGCGCAGTTCTTCTCGCTCTTTTTCGGGGTCCGCAGTTGTGGCGATCTTGTCCAAGATTTCGTGCCTAAGTTTTCCCGCGCGCAGAGCCTGCCTGAGCGACCTGAGACGGGGCAAGCCCTGTCTCTACACACGTTCTTAGATGCCGACGCCGAGCGTTCGCATCGCCTCTCCCACAATGTAAATCGAACCGGTAACAACGACCAAGCCGCCCGATCCGGCAACCTTGCGCGCCCGGTCCAGGGCCGACGCTACATCCTCGGTCTCTTCAATCTCAATGCCCGCGGCCACACGTGCGGCGGCCTGCCGAATCTCACCCGGACTCGCCGAGCGCGGGTTGTTGGCGTGGGTCACGATCACGTGCCCGGCGATCGGAAACAGAATCTCAGTAATCTCCTGCACAGCCTTGTCCCTCATCACGCCAAACACCATCGTGATCTCCCGGGCGTCTCCTGGGTCTCCATTTCCCAGTTCGCCGTTTCGCGGATTCTGGTAAGCGGCCGAAAGCGTCGACCGCAACGCCCAGGCTCCGGCCGGATTATGCGCGACATCGAGCACATACTCGGGATCGTCTCCCGCGGCCGGCACCACCTGGAAGCGCCCCGGCCAATGCGTTTCGCGGATGCCTTGTGCGATCGTCTCCGGCGTGATCTGAACTGTTCCGTGATTTTCTATATCTTGGTTGTGCAGTTCCTCCGCCGCCGCGATCGCCAGCGCAAGGTTGCGCAGTTGATGACGCCCCACCAACGGCGACTCGATCATGATTTGCGCCCCCATCACGTCGAGTGGATACCGTTGCCACTGACCACTGGCCACTGGCCACTGACCACTACTGGGCGACACCGGCGGCACATACAGCACCGCATTCACCGCCCGCGCGCCCACATCCAGGATTGTGTTTCCGATCACCTCGTTGGCTTCGGGCAATTGCGGCAGCGTAACCACAACTCCGCCCGGCCGGATGATGCCAGCTTTTTCGCGGGCAATCTCGCCCACAGTTTCACCCAGATATTTCTGATGATCGAGCGAGATGTCGGTGATAATGCTGAGGCGCGGCTCAACCACGTTGGTCGCATCCAGACGCCCGCCCATGCCGACTTCAAGCACAACCATGTCGGGCCGGTTCCGAGCGAAATACTCAAAGGCCATCGCAGTCAGCGTCTCAAAGAAGCTGGGATGCCACGGCAGATCGCGTTCCCCAACCAGCCGCTCGGCGGTTCGGTCGACCACATCATGGAGCATCGCGAAATCGTCGTCGGCGATGGGTCTGCCATTGAGGCGAATCCGCTCGTTGATGCGAACCAGATGCGGCGAAGTATAGAGCCCAGTCTTCAGCCCGGAAGCCTGCAGGATGGATGCCAGAGTCGCGGCCGTCGAACCCTTGCCGTTGGTGCCCGCGACCAGCACCGTTGGGAAACCATTTTCCGGATGCCCTAGTGCGGCCAGCAGCACGCGAATGTGCGCCAGATCGAACTTGTGCGACGGCGTCTGCGCCAACTCGTGGCCCAACGCGTACATCTGCGCAACTGCGGTTTCGTAAGACATCGGTCGTCAGTCGTCGGTAGCTGTCCGTTCGCGAACTCGGGGCGGAATCGTCGCCGTTCGCGACAGCGGCTAATGTTTAGGGTAGCAAGTCCGGCCAGCGGTTCCGACTTTCTCCCATCGGACGGCGGCGGATCGAGGTCCAAGCGCTTCCCAAGCGCTCGAACGAGGGAAAGGATACCAGCTTGTGAGGATGGTTGTAGCGAATCCAGAGTTGCTGTGACCACATGCAACTGCCGAACTGCGCTCGGCTTGGACGGCCGAGGGGCGGCCGTCGCTACGTGAGTGGTGCGGGTGGCTGCACTTGAGCTGGGGCGGGGCTCCTATCAGAGTTAGAATAAAGGGCCTACCTGCGAAGGGCCGCTTGATAGGCATGAGGTCGCTATGAAGATGAGGCTCACTGTCACATTCCCTGTTTTCATGACTTTTCTCATAACTGGGGCAGCTTCCACGTTCGCGGTTGCCTCGGATCTTCCTCGAGGCGATGGTGCTTCGCCTGTGCTGGTCGAGTTGTTCACTTCCGAAGGGTGTTCGAGTTGTCCTCCCGCCGATGCCCTGCTCGAGAAGTTGGATGAATCGCAACCGATACTGGGAGCTGACGTGATTGTTCTTAGTGAACATGTGGACTATTGGAACCACGATGGCTGGGAAGACACTCACTCGTCGAGTTTTTTCACCGCTCGGCAGGGCGATTATGAGCGCCGCTTTGCATTAAACACCCCTTACACGCCGCAAATGGTGGTCGATGGAACCACACAACTGAACGGGAGTGATGCCCGTGCCGTGGGTCGCGCTATCGAAATCGCCAGTCGCCATGCCAAGATTCCGGTTAGGATTTTTTCCGTTTCTCTGGCGAATCCAAGAACGCTCCGCGTTCACCTCGAGGTCGAGGCGTTGCCGGGAGACTTCAAGGCCCGCAAAGCCGACGTCTTCGTTGCGGTTGCACTCAATCACGCGGAATCGCACATTTTGGGCGGCGAGAACAAGGGTCGCGACATTCGTTATGTCGCCGTGGCCGAGAGTATCAGCAAAGTTGGCACGGTGGAGAAGGGGAAGAACTTTGGTCGTGATGTTCTTGTGAAAGTCAAATCCAAGCCTGATCCTGCGAATTTGCGCTTGATTGCTTTCGTTCAGGAATCCGATGCCGGAAAGGTAGTCGGGGCATCGCTGCTGATCGCTCCTATTAAGAATTAGTCTGTTGGTCAATGCACCGAGTTGGTGACCGACGAATACACCGCCCAAGCTTGGCCAAGGCACCCACTCCAGAGCGGGGATGGACGCAAAACCCGGGGGCCACCCGCCGGCCGAGTTGCGCTCGGCTTGGGCCCCGAAAGGTGGCCGTCCCCACGCGAGCGCCGCTATGCTGCCTGCACCATGAAATCCAGCGCCCGCGCGATGTATGCCTTCAACTCCTTGCGCACGACCACGGCATCGAGCATTCCATGTTCCAGGAGAAACTCGGAGCGCTGAAACCCCGGCGGCAGCTTCTGCCGGATGGTCTGCTCAATCACTCGCGGCCCGGCGAAGCCAATCAGAGCGCCGGGTTCGGCGATATTAAGATCGCCCAACATGGCAAACGATGCGGTCACGCCGCCGGTTGTGGGATCGGTTAAAACCGAAATGTACGGGACCCGCGCCGCGTCCAAACGCGCCAGCGCGGCGGAGACCTTCGCCAACTGCATCAGGCTGATCACGCCTTCCATCATGCGCGCGCCGCCCGACGCCGAGACGATGATGATCGGTTTCCGCGTTTCCATCGCCTTCTCAATGGCTCGCGTAATGGCCTCGCCAACTACCGCGCCCATGCTTCCGCCGATAAACGAATATTCCATCGCGCTCACGATCACCGGGCGGCCGTTCAGTTTGCCATGGGCGTTGATGATGGCGTCTTTCAGGCCCGTGTCCGCCTTCGCCTGCTTCAGGCGCGAGGAGTACGCTTTCAGGTCCACAAATTTCAGCGGGTCGGTGGAGACGAGATTGCTGTCAAAAACTTCGTATTGATTGTCGTCGAGGAGCTGCGCCAGGCGGGTGCGCGCATCGATGCGGAAGTGCTTGCCGCACTTCGGGCAGACGTTGAGATTCTCTTCTAAGTCCTTCTTCCAGATAATCTGGCGGCAGCCGTCACACTTCACCCACAGGCCCTCGGTGCGCACTTTCTTCTCGCCCGAAGTGTCTAGCTCACCGGATTGTCGCTTGAACCAAGCCATGGGGAATTTGTAATTTTGTAATTGTGTAATTTAGTAATTTGA
This sequence comes from Terriglobales bacterium, assembly GCA_049511255.1. Lineage (GTDB taxonomy): Bacteria > Acidobacteriota > Terriglobia > Terriglobales > Acidobacteriaceae > Acidiflorens. The sequence goes on from JBEKYF010000004.1 coordinate 42,632, forward strand.
AAATCTAAGCGCACGCGCCCCAAAAGGTTCTTAGATTACCAAATTGCAAAATTACAAAATTACCAATTCAATATTCGATTCCTCTCTGCGCCATCACGCCTTTTTCGTAGGCGTGTTTTACCTGGCGCATTTCCGTCACGGTGTCGGCAAGCTCGACAATTGCCGGATGCGCGTTTCTTCCCGTCAAGATGACGTGCACCATCTCCGGCTTGCGCGCCAGAGACTCCACCACTTTCGCCGGATCCAGCATACCGTAGCTGATGGCGTAATTGATTTCATCGAGCACCACCAGATCCCATTCGCCGGATTGGATCGCTTTCTCGGCCTCGGCCCAGGCCTCCTCCGCCATCCGTACATCTTCAGGGTCTGGTTTCTCGGCGCCGACTTTTACGAAGCCTCGTCCCATCTGCTTGAGGATGAACTTGTCGCCGAAAGCCTTGACCGCATCGAGTTCTCCGTAATGCCACGAGCCCTTCAAAAATTGCAGCATCAGGACGCGCATCCCCTGCCCGACGGCCCGCAACGCGGTCCCCATGGCCGCGGTGGTCTTCCCCTTGCCCGGCCCAGTATTCACGATGATGAGACCACGGCGAAGATCCGGCATAGAGGCCAATCCCTAATTCTACGCGGATAGGACAGGAATGTCCGGTGCCATACGGCGTATCAAGCCATGTTAAAGCGAAAGGCGATTGCACGGAAGGCTGCCAAATCCAGGGTGATCACACCGCACGTTTTGCATACTTCTGCAGCATAATCAAAGAACTTACGAGCACCAGCACCATGACGGTGAGTACCCCCAATTCCACCATGGCGTGCCGGAAAGCCGCCTCGCCCGCTTCCGCCAGTTTGGGTACTTCTGCCGTGAGGACCAGGATCCTTCGGATGACTGCAATCAACGCCACCACCAGGAACGGCTCGGCGATGAGCCCGTGCTCACGAAACGACACCTGCACCGTATACAGCAACTCGATGACCAGCAGGATCAGGAGGATTTGATCAAGAAGGTTCACGACTTGTCCGCCCAACGCGTGGTTCCACAAGGCCAGCGCCACACTCTTGAGCGTGGTGACCAGCAGGGTGAGTGCGGCAATTGTTAAGAGCAGCCCGAGACCGACATAGACAAGATCTTCAACCGAAGAAAGAGTTTGCACTACTGCTTGCCGAACTCGATGGGATGCGTCTTTCTGGGTTTCGTTCACGGCTGATCACGAACTGCTTTAGAACCGATCAGAGTGCCCAGCATCAGTGCCGAGCACGGCTCGGGATAGTGGCTCCCCGCATTGCTATCCGGGACCCAAGGCGTACCGATTATAACCATTATCTTCCAGCAGGTCGCAGTCAGTTTCTTTTGGGTGGCCGCTCTAAGCCCCGGGCGGGCCGCCCTCGGCTTGGTCGGGGTGCCCTCCTACGTGAGCCTTGCTACTCTCCGCCTACCGTGAGTCCGTCGATGCGGATCGTGGGCGAGGCTATGCTGCCGCGGAATTCCAGGTCGCTGGCTATCTCGGAAATATTGCAGAATATGTCTTTCAGGTTGCCGGCTACCGTGATCTCTTCGACTGGATAGGCCAGTTCGCCGTTGACAATCCACATGCCGGAGGCGCCGCGGGAGTAATCGCCGGTGACCAGGTTGGCGCCGTGACCGAGAAACTCGGTTACATAGAGGCCGTCTTTGATGTCTGCGATAATCTGGTTCGGCGTTTTCGTTCCGGGTTCGAGGAAGTAATTTCCCGGCCCGATGCCGGGTGTCCCGGCGAGCCCGCGAGATGCGTTGGCGGTGGTCTCGAGGCCCAACTTCTTCGCCGTGTAGGTATTCAGCAGATATGACTTCAGAACCCCGTTCTCGATCACTAACGTGCGGCGGGTGGGAATCCCTTCGCCATCGAAGGGCGTGGTGCCGAAGCCTCCGGGCATGGTGCCGTCGTCAATGACGGTAACGTTCGTTCCGGCAATTTTCTGTCCGAGTTTGCCCGCCAGGAACGAAGCTCCGCGATAGACCGAGTCGCCATTCACGCCCTCGAAGATGTGTCCGAGTATGGAGTTTGCGACCATCGGATCGAGCACCACCGGCACATGCGCGGTCTTCACTTTGCGCGCGCCGAGGCGTCGCAGGGTACGGCGCGCCGCTTCCTTTCCTACCTGCTCGGCCGAGTCGAGCTTCGCCAGGCTGCGTGCCACCGAATACCAGTAATCGCGCTGCATGCCGCCGTTCGCGTCCTGCGCAATGGGCACCACCGCGACCGAACAGTACGACCGCCGGTATTCGCCGACAAAGCCGTGTGAATTCGCCAGCGCGTTTCTGCCGGTCGCGGCGTCGAACGATCCGCCTTCGGAATTCTTGATGCGGGGATCGGCGTCGAGCGCGGCCTTTTCGGCACGGCGCGCATATTCGATGCGCTCGGCGCCGGGCAGTGAGTAAACGTCCTCGTGATAAAGGTCGAGGTCGCCCTGAAGCGATCCGAGCTGGCCGGCTTCGGGAATTCCGGCATACGGGTCTTCGGAACAGATCTTCGCCAGTTCGAGCGCGGAGTTCAACATGCGCTCGATGCCGGCGGCGGAAAAATCGCTGGAATAGGTGCTGGCCGCGCGCTGTCCGAAGAAGACGCGCACGCCGATGGCGCGCGAGCCCGATTCCTTCAGCGTTTCGACCTGCCCGAGGCGCACCACGGTCGAAAATTCGTCGCCCTCGCGGGCCACACATTCAGCCGCCGTTGCGCCGCCTTTCATGGCGCGGCGCACTACGTCGGTGGCGATTTCCTGCAATTCGGTTTCGAGTTTCGGAGTATGAGTTTCCAGAGTTGTCGTCATTTCAGATTTTTAATGGTTGCGAACTACGAGCTGCGAGCTAACGGGCAGTGCCTGCTCGAAGCTCGTAGCTCGAAGCTCGTAGCCTGACTTTACTGCATGAATCCGCCGGTTTCCCGCTTCGCCGTGCCGCCTACGGTAAGCCGGTCGATCTTGATTGTCGGGATGCCGACGCCCACGGGAACGGATTGTCCATCTTTGCCGCAGGTGCCGACGCCTTCATCGAGTTTCAGATCGTTGCCGACCATCGAAACCCGCGTCAGCACATCGGGTCCGTTGCCGATCAGGGTTGCGCCTTTGATCGGGGCGGTGATCTGTCCGTTTTCGATGAGATACGCTTCCGACGCCGAGAAAACAAATTTGCCGTTCGTGATATCGACTTGTCCGCCGCCAAAGTTCACCGCGTAGACGCCGTTCTTCACCGAACGAATGATGTCTCCGGGATCGTCCTGCCCGGCCAGCATGTAAGTGTTCGTCATGCGCGGCATCGGAATGTGCTCATAACTCTCGCGGCGTCCGTTGCCGGTATCAGCCAGGCCCATCAGCTTCGAGGAAAGTTTGTCGCTGAGGTATCCCTTCAGAATTCCGTTCTCGATCAGCACGGTTTCCTGCGTCGGCTGGCCTTCATCGTCCACGTTTAGCGACCCGCGGCGCCACGGCATCGTGCCGTTGTCGACCACCATGCACTTTTCGCTGGCCACGCGTTTGCCGATCAGGCCGGCGAATGCCGACGTCTTCTTGCGATTGAAGTCGGCCTCCAATCCGTGGCCCACGGCCTCGTGCAGCAGAACGCCGGGCCATCCCGGACCAAGGACGACTTCCATGTCTCCGGCCGGAGCTTCGCGGGCGTCAAGTTGCAGAATGGCCTGGCGCGCGGCCTCTTTGGCGAAGAACTCTGGCGTTTTGTCGCCGAAAAAGAAGTCGAGCGCAACTCGGCCGCCACCGCCAGAGGTGCCGCGGCCCGAACTGGCGTCGGTCTTCGCGATGCACGAAACATTCACGCGCGCCAGCGGCTGCGAGTCTTCCGCAAATGTGCCGTCGGAGCCGACCACCAGGATGGTTCGCAGTTCGTCGGCATAGCTGGCGCGTACTTCCTTGATGCGCGGATCGTATCCGCGAGCGGCGCGATCGGCGCGCATCAGCAGTTCGACCTTGGCGGTAATATCCGCGTCCACCGAAGGCAATGCTACGGGGTACAGGCTGCGGGCCGGCTTCTGCTGGAATCCGGCAACCGTCGTCTTGGACGGCGCGCTCGCGATCAGCGCCGCGGTGCGGGCGGCATGAAGAATCCGTTGTGGAGAAAGATCGTCGGTATAGGCATACCCGGTGCGCTCGCCGGAGACGACCCGCACACCGCAGCCCGCCGAAATTCCCTGCGAGGCGGACTTCACCAGCGATTCATCCATCATCAGGGAGGTCGAGGTCAGGTATTCGAAATAAAGGTCGGCGTAGTCGCCGCCCGCCGAAAGCGCGGCGGTCAGATAAGTCTCAAGATCTTGATTCGTAAGCCCGTAGTGCTTGAAGAAGAAGTGTTCCTGGTTGGCAATCACCATATTTTGATGCGCAAGGTTTTGCAAACGACTCGTGCGGCTATTGCATTATCCCATGAGCAGAACGCCGTCAGCGTCAGGAACGCTCGCAGGACATGCGGACTTGAGCGACTCATTCGATATCACGACAGTGGAGCAGGCGGGCAGCCAGTGAACGTGTGGGGACGGGCGCCCTCGCCCGTCCAAGCCGAGCGAAGCTCGGCAGTGTTCTGCGGCCAGAGCAATTCTGGATGTAGAGCTGCCCCGTAGGCGCTTCTGGGAAGGGCACGGCTTCAGTTGTACCGCCATATCGGCAACGGGTTCCGGCTTTCAGCCGTTGAGGGGGCATACTCTACACCATCACCCGAAACGCTATAGCCTAGCTAGGGAATTTATCGTAGAACGAAAGGGGAAACCCGTGATACAGCTAATAATTTTGGTGCTTGTTCTTGTAGCTGTCATGCGTCTATGTGGCATGAAGCCACCGAAGTGGCTATGGAGTTTTGATTCGTTCAAAAGAAAGGGGAGGAAATGACCAAAGCATTCTCGTATCCGAGAACGTCAGGGCATATCGGGAAGGAAAAGGCTGGGCTTGTGTTGTCGCCTAACTGGCGGGTGGGAAAGTTCGGGCCGCGTTTGGGCGACCGTTGTGAGCCTATAGAATGAGGAGCCTCACGTTAAGCGAACCGTCTTTGGTTGACCGTATTCCCTCCAAATCTTTTTTCAGCCCCTCAGGGTTCGGTAAGAGGCTCTGCGGGTCGAAGACAACGCACCATAGGCTGTCGCACTCCGGATGGCGTCGGTAGTGGTCGCTGTCGATAATTAACTCGTTACCGATACCTTTGGCATGGCTCCCATCCCGCACGAACTTTATTTCCAAAACGAGCCGATGGGCGGGGAGGAGAAAATCCATTCGTGTACTGGAACCAGCGTAACTAGGCGTATGCTCCTCCGGCCGAATGTCAGCAACCCATGGGCGTAGCAGGGCGTGCAGTAAGTCCTGCACGTCATACTCCGAGGAGAAGGAAAGCTGGATGGCGCCCTTCCGCCTGTTCGTTAGCGGATACATCGCCCGGCGAAGCCCCTTCACCAGGACTAGGAGAAGCTCGTCCATGTCGCTCGGCTTCGTCGGACCACGTTGAACATAGGGCGCAATATCAGGTAGAGGCTGACCTTCGGGAAGCACTCTCCCGCCTCGGTAATAGCGCAGCCCGCTCTCCTCCAGTGCCTTTAGCACGCGCTCTCGGTCTGCTTTCCATTCGTCATATTCAGGGGTCCAATCCTCAGGCGCGCTATCCATGCTCTCTTCAATCACATTTCCAAGAACCGCTAGACTGTCGAGGGTTGGATCCTGCCCAACGCGAAAGAGCCATTCTTTCCATTTTGCCGCATGCGATAGTGCTGCTACGTCCGATGGTGGTCCGGGTGCACCCGAACTTACAAAGAGCGATGTCAACGTTTGGTGCGACCCGCGCAGCATTTTGGCGACTGCTGCACAGAGCCCACGGGATAGTCGGAAATTGCTCATCGGAAAAAGCGCTCTCGGATGATTATAAGAAGCTTCCGACGGCACTGCGGGGGAAATTCGGGGACAGGCGGAACGTGCCCAGTAACTAGTTTGAATCGCAACCCAAAGAGAACCGCAGAGCAGCACACACCTCATTCATTCGGGCGGAACTAAGCTGGGCCACACGTTTCCCCAGGCGCTGTTGCGACACCGTAACTGCATTGTGCAGGTTCACCGCGCACGGGGACTTCATGCCGTCCTCCTCATTCAGAACGACTTCCGATGGCACGCCGCGAATCGTCGAAGTGACAGGCGCAACCGTGACTGTGGATAAATACGCGATGGCGCTGTTGCGGGTGAGCACGAGCACCGGCCGCTTTTTGTCGGGCGCGGCAAACTGGTAGAGCCGAACCTCACCTCGGGCTATCCGGCCTCGGGCTATTCTTCCGGCCACGTGGCCTCCGATTCCCAACCCCGCGCTTCCGCTTCGGCCTGCGACTGTCGCGAGTAGCCCTGGCGGTCGCGCTCTTCACTGGCTCGCAGTTCCAACCGGCGGAGATGTTCCCGCAGGGCGTCGCGCACCAGAGCGGAACGGTTTCGCCGAGTGCGCTTCGCAGCTTGGTCGGCGGCGTGTAACAGCTTTTTATCCAGCACGATTTGAACGATTTGCATATGTGGAACCTATTCCACAGTATACTCCACATAGAAGACATTTCTAACTTCAACATTTTTCATCACAACTGTCCGGTGTGCACCATCACAGACATCGCCCCGCCCGTCGGCGACAATGGAAATCGACCTGTGTGTCAGGGCCGAGGCGCGCCCGTTTCTCAGGAGACAGCCCCTCGAAAGTGGGTGCCCCACAGCCTGCCCTGAGCTCGTCGAAGGGTCTCGCGGTTTTCGAGACGTGGGTTCAAGCCCATTGACCAGTTACTCTTTGATAAACAAATTTGAAGCAAAAAGCGGGCGTCAAAAAGCCGCCAAAACTTCCAATTTTAGTAGAATTGACCGCAAAATCGAGCTAAGTCCTTATTCCGGAATATTTTCCATATAAGTCCTTTGTGCTCTAGATTTTGAAAATTTTCCACAGCCCAACCCCATGATTCCACTGGACTAGGGGAGAGGGGGGTGGTAGTAAACATGCATTAATACCCAAACGGTAAACAAAGAGAAAAGTACTGATAGTGACCATCGAGATTGCCCCGTTTGCCCATTGAATCAATGACCCCAGACTCCCTCAGCCAAATGCTCTCCGACTTTCTCGACGGTGCCCGCGCCGTCGTGGTGGTGGAAGACAGCGCCATCGTGTTCGATCTGGCCGAGTCGAAATATTCAGTTTCCGGCGAGTACCACAAATGCCTGCTGCACCTGTGGTCGAGCGAGCGGAATTTCGTACGGCGCGTGCTGGATGCGGAAGTGAAGGCCACCACGCTGCGGTTGCAAGTGCAGCGCATGGGCCAGAATCGCCCCACCCGGCTCGACTTCTGCCGCGATCGCGATCAGCGCTCGCCCGCCGCGCGACGTGCGTCGCGCGTCGCCTACGAGCCTCGCCTGCGCCGGGCGCTGGAGAGAAATTTTCCCGGCTGGACGGTGGTCCGGCTCACCACCAGCATCGATCTCGAACACTCCTTCGGCCCGGCTTACCTGCGTGGCTTGCTCCGCCAGGGACAACGCGCCCTGGCCATCGTGGGAGTGAACGACCAGGAAACGCAAGCGACCGTCGATGGCGCGCTGACCGTGGGAATCCTTTGGCTCGAAGCGTGCCGGCTGGCACAGCAGGAACGCCGCGTGGTCGAGGGCCTCGCGATGGTTGTGCCGAAAGGCACCGTGGCTCTGACCCGGCAGCGCATGGCGCATCTCCATCCCACGGCAGCAAAATGGCATTTGTACGAATTCGACCAACGGGAGGATGCGCTCGTTCCGGTGGATACTGGCGATTGCGGCAACTTGGCAACCCGGTTGGTGCATTCGATCGATGAAGGTCAGGCGCGCGATCGCTTTGCGGAATCGATTGCGCGCATTCGCGGCATTCTGCCGCAAGCGGAAGTCGTGGCGCTCTCGCCTGCGTCGATTTCATTCCGTCGGCATGGCCTTGAATTCGCCCAGGCGCGGATTGCGCATGATCCCCGAAACTTCGAGAGCAGTGAGGAAATCGTTTTCGGGGTGGGGCCGGAAGAGCGTGTTCTCAACTTGGAAAACGAAACGCAGTTTGCCGATCTGGTGCGGCTGGCGGCGGCGGTTCGTCATAAGGATGGCCCCAAGAACCACTCGTTGTGGCGGATGCATCCCGAGCGCTGGCTGGAATCGCTGGTCGCCCGGAACATCGCGGCGCTCGACGGGCGGCTGCTAACGGGATCATTGTATGTCCAGGTACCCGCATTCGCCGCCGCCGACCGCGCCATGATCGACATTCTGGCCGCAACTCGCGAGTCCCGCCTCGCCGTGATCGAACTCAAGGCTGACGAGGATATTCACCTTCCGCTGCAAGGCGTGGATTACTGGTCGCGCGTCGCCTGGCACCAGAGCCGCGGAGAATTTGTGCAATTTGGTTATTTTCCGGGACGCGAGATCTCGCCGCAGAAGCCCCTGCTCATGCTGGTCGCGCCCGCGCTGCACGTCCATCCCACAACCGACACGATCCTGCGTTATCTCTCACCGGAGATCGATTGGGAATTGCTGGGAATTGACGAGCGCTGGCGGGAAGAGATAAAGGTTGTGTTCCGGAAGAAGCCGGTGCGCACGCCGGTTCGTGCGGCTTAGAGCTTGTTCATCGCCGAGACGCAGAGAGCGCCGAGAAATCCTTTTTTGGCTCCTGAAAAATTAAGGGCCCTCAGATTCCGACACTCTTCCGCAGCATCACCAGTTGTCCGAGGTGATACGCGTTGTGGTCGGCCACCAGCAACGCCTCACGCAAAATCGTTTGCCCATCACCCCAGGGAATCCGGGCGTAGAGATCGACTCCTCTGTCGGCGACGAGTCGCTCCATCGTTCGCAGGTCCTTCTTGAACGCGGCCACACTCGCGGTCCACGCCTGCTCGTTCGGGGGTGTTTCCGACGTGGGCCAGTATCCTTCGGGCCATGGCGGAGAGACATGCTTCGAGTTGCGGCTGAACTCCAGGATGTCCCACTGGGCGAGGCGCATGTGCTCGAGCAGCATCCAGGCGGTGTGAGGGAAGTTCGCAACTTTGGCTCCGGTGAGTTGCACGGGCCAGTCGCGCATGGCGTCGTCGAAGCTAATATGCGCCCCACCGCCTTTCAGCAAGTAGAGCAATTGGTCGCGGAGGAGTCGATCGAGAGATTCCGGTCGCGCCGCGGTTTTCTTGTTCGATTTCGTTGATGTTTTTCTCGTCTTCTTTTTTGCCATAGCTGATTTCATTCTACGAAGACAGAAGTCAATAGAGAAGTCAACGAATCACAACATCGGCTTCGAGTTCATTTCGCTTTCGGGCGCTTCCCCTTTGTACACTCGTCCGATCCCCCGCACCAGGCGCCGCATCGGCAGCTCTCCCCTGGCATCGGCAAAGAAGATTTCGCCGGCGCGAGTCCCGCGATAGCACCAACGCTTCAGGATCGCTAGGTGCTCCATGCGTTCGATTGCGCCGCCTGGTTTGGCCGCGGGAAATGCTGTCAGGGCGGCCTGGATCCGAGCCTCCATCGATTGTGACTTGGCGTGCTCCGTATCGGAAATCGGAAACTCAAATGGCCCGGCGAGCGCGCCTTCGTCAACGCGGAACAAAGTGACGCTCTCCGGTTGCCGCGACCTTTGCACGATTATGGCGTGCATTTGGTCAATCCGGCGGACGAATTCCGGAAGTTGCTGCAGCACGGGAGCGAGCTTGTCGAGCCGCGCATGAATGGCTGCGGCGGTTTCGAATTCCATTTTCGCCGAGGCGCCATCGCGCTCCGCCGCCATCTGCCGCTTCAGCGATTCGCCGCGCGAGTCCAGAAAATCCTCGACCCGCACCACTTCGCTGCGGTACTCGTCGTCGGTACAGCCGCGAAAACAGGGCGCCAAACACATCTTCATCTCGGAATAAACGCAGCCGGGAAATTTCGGGTCGGGATGGAGGTCTTCGACGCAGCGGCGCATCTTGAAGAAGTCGAGCGCGTCGTTCATGAACTTTTCCGCCGCCAGGCGCGAAGCAAACGGCCCGTAGTAAACATTTTTCCCCGAAATCCGCTTGCCCGAAATTCGTCCCAGCCGCGTCGTGATTGAAGCGCGGGGAAATTCGTTTTCCAGATGCAGCTTGACCAGAGGAGCGAACCGCAGCCGCAGGCGGTTCGCATAGGTCTTGGGAAAGGCGGCGCGCAGGATTTGGTAGAGTACGAATCCCGATTCGAAATCGGAGCCGGTCAGCGTGTATTCGATCCAGCGGACGCGATGGCGCAGGTTGAGCCGCTTGGTTTGCTCCTGAGGGGCCGAAAGCAGTCGCTGCAGCCGGCGGCGGAGATTGGCGGTCTTGCTGACATAAGGCTCGGAGTTTGCGTCCTCGCCGCGCAAAAGAAACACGGCCGGGGCGGCGGCTGCGGCGGAGAAGATGTCGCTGTCACGTTCCGGCTGGAACTCGATGCGTTCGGTCAGCACGCTTGTGATTGTAGTGCGTGTGATGGTCGCGCGGAATTATCCGAAGCTCGCGCTCTTAAACTTCTGGCGGAAGTCCGGCCCGTCCATCTTCACGATGCGGCACATCTCATGGAGGCGGGAACGCATACGCTCGCCGATGCGGTCGCCCAGGGTTTCTTCACGCGCGGCCGCCCGCGCCGGCGACAGTGACGATGACCGGGTCACACTCGCAGCCGGCTCGTCCGCGAAATTCGTGGTGATGATCGTGGTTCGATTGTCGTTATATCTCGTGTTGAGGATCAGGCTGACCGTGTCCCACACCCACTCGCTCGGTTTCACGGCGCCGAGTTCGTCGAGCAGCAGCACATCGGCTTCAAACACGGGCCGCAGCAGCTGAAGCTCGGTCGCCTGGACGGAATCGTTGTAGGAATTCTGAATCTGTTTCAGCAGTTCGCGATAGTCGCAAAAAAGGCAGGCGCTTCCTCGGGCCGCGATGAGTTCCTTAAGAATGCCCACCGCGAGGTGGGTCTTGCCGGTCCCGATTCCGCCGACCAGCAGCAACCCAGCGCCGTCTCGCGGATTGAACTCCTGCACAAAGCGCGACGCACTGATCTGGGCCAGCGCAATCGAACGATCGGCTCCGGGGAAATCCGTCGTAAAGTTCGACAGCTCACAGTGCTCGTATCTCTTTGGAATTCGCGCCGCCGCGATCATTGCGCCCCCGCGCGCCCGCAACTGACAATCGCAGCGCGTGACGCCGCGTTCCGGCGCCCCCGGAACCGGCTTCCATCCCGAGCCCGCGCACAGGGGGCAAACTTCGGCTGCTGTTTTCATAATTCTTTACTCTATTGTGTAATTAGACTCTGCACCCGAACCCGCTTGCACCGCAACTCGAAACCATTTCCTCTCTGTGCACATCCTGTGGAGACGAGCGGCGGGTTGTGGAGAACCGGGAAGAACCGTGGAAAACTGCCGATCGCAGCTAAGAAGGGGGACAAACCCGGGCGCTTTTGGCTCATTTCCCCATTCCTGCGGACACAGCCGTTCGCTTCATGTGTCAAAACGGGCAACTGGCACGTGTTTCCCATTGACAATCCCGTAACATAGGTGAGAATTGACATCGCCGGTGCTCGCGCTTTGAGCTTTCCTCCCCGGCTGATGCGCGGGAACCGAAACGACTAGTGTCAGGAGAGAGCATGAATAAAGCTGATCTGGTTGACCGGATCGCCGGAGCCTGCAACATTTCAAAGGCGCAGGCGACGACCGCGATCGACACCACCGTGGACAGCGTCACCGCTGCCCTTCGAAAAGGTGACCGGGTAGCCTTGATCGGGTTCGGCACGTTCTCCGTCTCGCAGCGCAAGGCCCGCAATGGCCGAAACCCGCAGACGGGTGCCACCATCAAGATCGCTGCCCGTAAAGTCGCCAAATTCACTCCCGGAAATGAACTCAAGAAAGTGGTCAATAAAGGTAAGTAGGGGCCCGAATTTTTGTATGCGAGCGAGACGGCGGGGGATCAGCCCTGCCGTTTTGCTGCTTAGGTCTCAGGTGTCAGGTTCTGGATTGGAAGATTTTCCTGAGACCTGAGACCTGGGCCGTCAAGCCGGCAAAATCCGTTCCGCAATCCAGTGCTTCGCTTCCCGCCCCCGCTCTGGGATCGCGCTCCTACGCCGGGTTACATTAACATGGTTCGATACGCCGCTTTGACGCTCTGGAAATCAGCCTGTTAAACTGAAGAATTGTCAGCCTATCCTTAAGCGAAGAAGGAAGCCCGTGCGCGCAGAAACCCGGCATCAACTGAAACAAGACCGCTTCAGCAAGGTCACGATCGAGGCTGCGGAGAAGACCGCCCACTGGACCGTGGAACACCAGTCGAAACTGATTATTGCTGTAATTGCGGTTGTCGCCATCGGAGCGATGGCGTTTGTCGGCTGGTACTACGTCAACCAGCAGAACGAAAAGGCGAGCGCCGAGCTTTCGACGGCAGTCCGCACCTTCGAAACGCCGGTGCGCCCGGCAGGCGTGCCAGCGCAACCGGGGTACGATAGCTTCGCGTCGCCGCAGGAGCGTGCCACGGCGGCGCGCAAGCAGTTCCAGGCCATCGTCGATAAGTATCCGCACACCCGCACTGCCGACATGGCACGTTACTTTGTGGGATTGGCCTCTTCACAGCTTGGCGATAACGCAGCAGCGGAGCGAAGTCTGCAGGAGACAGCCGGCTCTTCGAACGCTGAACTTGCGGCATTGGGCAAGTTCGCGCAGGCTTCCGTTTATCGCGCGGAGAATAAGGATACGCAGGTGGTCGATCTTTATAAGCAGTTAATCAATAAGCCTACGATCGCCGTCAGCAAGGCGACGGCGCAGCTCGAACTCGCCGGGTTCTACGAGTCGCGGCAGAAGCCGGACGAGGCCAAGAAGATTTACGACCAGGTGGAGAAAGAAAATCCGGCCAGCGAAGCGGCATCGCTGGCGCAGCGCCGAGCCACCGCACTCAAGCAGTAGTACCGCGAAGATTCGGTGGAGAGCCAGGCGTCCCCGCCCGGCCACCACACTGCCTGACGGGCGAGGCGCCCGTCGCTCCACCGTATGACTCATCAAGCAGTTTTTGCATAGGCGATGCGGCGCAGGCATGCGATGAGCCGCTCGCCGTCCTCGGGCGTGTTGTAGACATGCGGCGTCACTCGAATCGAACTTCCGCGGATGCTGACGAATACTTTCTCTCTCGCGAGCATTTCGGGGAGTTCCTTCGGAATGGCCTCTTCCCTCCGCAGGGCCAGGTAATGAGGCGCGCGCCACGGTTCGGCGGGCGCGGAAAATCCTATGTCCGCCGCGGCCTTCGCCAGTTGACGGTTGAGCGCGCCGGCCGTCTCGGAGACCTGCGCGACCTCCCACTCTAGCAACTGCTTCATGGCGCGCACGGCGGCAGGCAGCAGCGCGAAGTTCGAGCGTTCGCCCATGTCGAAGCGCCGCGCGCCTGCGTCGTAGTCTTCCGTATATAGGATGAGGCTCGAGAAATCGCGAGCGTTAGCGCGCTGAATCCAATTCTCTTCCAGCGGTATTCCACCGTGCCATTTTGGAGCGACATAGAGAAGCCCGACGGAATAGGGCCCGAGCAGCCATTTGTAGCTGGCGGCGACGGCGAAATCCGGCTGCACGTTGCCCACGCTGAAGGGCAGCGCGCCGAGCGACTGGGTGAGATCGAGAACGAGCGCGGCGCCGAGCTTGCGGCAAGCTTCGCCGATGCGGACGAGGTCGAGCCTTCCGCCGCTGGTCCACTGCACGTGCGGGAGTGCGGCTATTGCAACATCAGAGGTCAGGGAATCGAGAACGGCGGCAGTCCAGTCGTTATCTTTATTTTTATCTTTATCTTTATTTTTGTCACTGGGCCAGGGAACGATCTTCAGAGACGCGCCGCTTTCTTCGGCCCGCCGCTGCCAGGGATAGTAGTTGGACGGGAACTGCTCCTCGAGCACGAGAATGCTCTGGCCTTTTTTGACCGGCAAATTTCGCGCGGCGGTTGCGATGCCGTAGCTGGCAGAGGGAACGATGGCGATGCAGTCGGCTGAGCAATCGAGTAGCTGCGCGGCGATGGTGCGAAATTCTTCCGAGCCGGTGAAGAACTGATCGGGCGTAATCTGCCACGGGTGCGCCTTGCGGGCAAGCCCGGCGGTTCCAGCCTCCAGTGCCGGCTTCATCAGCGGTGACATGTAGGCGCAGTTCAGGTAGGCGACGTCGTCGGGGATATCGAAAAGATGGCGCTGGCAGGGAAGCATGGGCTAGTCTTTGGACTTGGACTTGGCCATCAGTGTATCAATGCAGAAGGGATTGCCGCGATGGGTCGAGTAAAGATGGGTCGAGTGAAATTGCGAGTCGCATGCATATTATTGTCATGTCTCGTGGCAAGTTGCGCGGGGGCACAGACTGGCGGAGCCGCGAACGCAAACGCCTCGCTGGCTTTCGCGCGGGCTGAGCGGTTGAAGCGGGGGATTAACGCGAGTGAGTGGTTCGCGCAGGTGTATGACAAGCGCGGCTACACGCCGGAACATTTTCAGGCGTGGACAACCGTCGACGATATCGCGCTGATCAAGTCGATGGGCTTCGATTACGTGCGCTTGAGCGTGAATCCGCAGCCGATGTTTAACGTGCGCGAGCCCAACAAGATTCCGGAGGAATATCTCGGCTATCTGGATGCGGCGGTGAAGATGATCCTCGACCACGGGCTGGCGGTGGTCATTGATCTGCACCCGGAGAGCGACTTCAAGGCGCGGCTAGCAAAGGGAGATGACAAGGGCGACGACTTTGTCGAGCAGTTTGCCGATTTCTGGCGGGCGCTGGCCGGGCATTACTCGGCATTGGATTTGGACGCGGACCGCGTATTTCTGGAAATTCTGAATGAGCCGGAGTTCACGGACCGCTATCGCTGGCTGGGTGTGCAAGTGAAGCTGGCGGCGGCGATCCGTGAGGGCGCTCCCCGGCACACGATCATCGCGGCGGGCGCGCGCTGGTCGGATGACGATGAGCTCGTTTTTCAGGAGCCCCTGCACGATTCGAATGTCATTTACGACTTTCATTTTTATGAGCCGCACATGTTCACGCATCAGGGCGCGACCTGGGGCGCGTATTACTGGCACTGGTTGCGCGGCGTGAGATATCCGTCGACGGCGGAGTCGGCGGAACGCGTGGCGGCGCTGGTGCCGGATGAAGTGGACCGGTTGCAGGTGGTTCGCTACGGGCGCGATCACTGGGATGCTGCCCGTATTGAATCGGAAATGAAGCAGGCGGCGGAGTGGGCGAGGCGGCGCGGGGTTCCGCTGGTGTGCAACGAATTTGGCGTGTATCGGGAGTATTCCGACCCGCAGGACCGCGCGGCGTGGTTGCATGATGTGCGGACGGCGCTCGAGCACAATGGGATTGGCTGGGCGATGTGGGACTACTCAGGATCGTTTGGCGTGGTCACGAAGAAAGATGGGAAGACGGTGGCGGATGATGGGGTGCTGCGGGCGCTGGGGATGAAGTGAGCGACTTACCCACTCATTCGCAAAAAGCCGCGAATGAGTGGGGCACCCGCTATTCAATATTTCAGTCCAGGCTTCCCTGCTCAATCACCACGTTCTCGCGCACGATCAGCCGGTGCGCGGCCATTTCGCGCAGCTTTGGCAGAACGCGGCTGACGTGCTCGTCGGTATCGACGAACGAGATCACGACGGGCAACTCGCCTCCGGCTTCGACGAGGTGCGCGGTGTGGACTTTGCCTCGTCCGAGGAAGCCGGCTACGGCGTGGAAGGCGACGGCTCCGAAGGAATTTTCTTCGCGCAGATATTTCAGAATTTCCAGATGCAGCGGACGATGATGCCAGGAATCGCCTTCGGTGAGATAGATGGTGACTTGAACGGCCATAACAGTTGCCATTTTACAACCCCCTCGCGAGCGCGGCACCAGCCAGAACGGCGGCGAGGCAGAGCGCGTTGCTGGCCACGATGTTGATGCCGGTCAGGAGCCATTGTCCCTGCTCCATCAGCGCGAAGCTTTCGAAGGCGTAGCTGGAGAAGGTGGTGTAGGAGCCGCAGAAGCCGATGGCGACCAGCAGGCGCCAGCGCGGGTCGACGAGCGCGCGTTCGGTCGAGAAGACGAGAAAGAATCCGAGGACGAGGCTGCCGGTGAGGTTGATCAACAGCGTTCCGTAGGGGAACGCGGAGGAGAAATCGCGGGCGATCAGGGTGCTGAGGAAGTAGCGGGCGCTGGCTCCGACAACGGCGCCGAGCGCGATCCATAGATAGTTGGAAAGATAGTTGGGGATAAAGCTTGCGTTTTGGCTCACAGCGGAGTCCTCCTGCAAAAGTTCTGTAGGAGTTATCAGCCGAAGGGCGGTTTAATGGCGAACTCCATCGCCTGTAATCAGTATAACGCAGAGCGCCAGCGATAGCGGAGATGACGTTGGTGCGAAGTTAGCAGCGAGTATCTGGCTAGAAAACTCCCAGCCAACGGACGGGGAAGCGAGTCCCGAGGGCGTTCACCAGGCGCTCGTCGGCGGTAATGAGTTCTGTCTTGGTCGCGAGTGCCAGTGCGACATAAAGGCTGTCGTAGAAGCTGCGGCCGCAAGCCACTGCGATCTGCAACGCTTGACCCAGCAAGTCGGAGGTGGGGACGATTTGGATCGCAAGAGCAGTGAAACGTTGCAAGGAATTCTCAGCTTCCGCCTGGCTGATCCGGTTGCGCCGCACGGCTTTCCCGAGCACATTGCCGATTTCGGCCTCGATCAGATCCGGCGCCAGCAACTGCAACTCGCGCTTCACATGCAGTGCGAGCAAATGATTCGCCTGGTCGAGGAGTCCTTCGCCAGCCGCGGGCAGAAGCCACTTGGCGGCGACATTGGCGTCCACCACGCAGGTCGTCACCGTTCACGATCCTCGCGGATCATCTCCTCGGTGCTGGGAAAAGGCCCCGGCCCGGGAGGAGTGGAGGCTTGCAGCCGCATGAGCTCTTCAAAGGCGCGCTTCCGTCGCCGCAATTCCTCGGGGGTTGGAACGAACTGCTCCAGCAGCGCGATGACCTCGGCGGCGATCGAACTGCGGTTCTTGCGGGCGCGGGCGCGCAGGGCTTCGTAGAGGTCCTTGGGCACGTTTTCCACGTATAGGGTAGGCATAGGGATAGTCTAGCATAACCATAGGTAATGGATTTGCCCGATAAAAAGAAGGTCCGGAGAGAATCCGAGTGGCGCCGGGGCCATCCGGACTATGCCGGCGTTAGCCGTGGAGCAAGGCTGACTTCACGATCTCTCTCGCATCCTCGGTTTCGGCGTACTCCCAGAGGCAGAGTTCGTTGCCATCGGGGTCGCGGAAGAAGGCCAGTTTTCCGCCCTTTTTATTTTTGATATCGCTGGTCGCGATGCCGCGGGCGTGCATTTGCTCCAGCGTTTCCTGCAAATTCGCGACGGAAAAGCAGAGGCGGGCATTGCCGTTGCCGGGGACCACCGATCCGGGTGGGAGGCGCACGAGTTCGATGAGCACGCCATCGAGATCGAAGCGCGCGACGTAGTCACGCGAAACCATCGGGAGTCCGAGGGTGTCGCGATAGAAGGCGATGGAAGCATCCATGTCGGTGACGTAGTAGAAGACGGTATCGAAGGAGAGTTTTAGATTGCTCGAGGATGAGAGCCGCATGGCGGACTGCTTCCTTTCTTCCGCGGAGTCGGGAAGTTGTGGACTAGTTTGCTGACGATGGGCAAATTCTAAGAGAATGGCGGCGGGTTGTCAGTGAGGAACGGCACCGGTGGAAGTGACGGTGAAAAAGCGGTGAGGCTACCTGCCCTTCCTTGACACCTAGTTTTCAGCCCTTTATTCTTAAGTATTGCTCCCTGAGAGACTTTCGTCTCTGTGCGCACTTCCGCGGGCCTTTGCGGTATTGGAGTGGGGGCGGCGGAGGTTTCAATGCTCATCGAAATTAAGGATCTGGAGATTCACCCGGTCGACTTCCGGGAGGAATTCGGCCCGGGCGTGATTGATCTGGGCGCGGAGGTTCGGCAGCGGTCGCCGCTGCGCAGCCAGGGCCGGGCGGATCTGGTCGAGGAGCATCACGGCAAGCACAAGGTGGTGCAGGACATCCGGGTGAAGGGCAAGCTGGAGACGAGCCTGGAAGTAGCTTGCGCGCGCTGTCTCGATCCGGTCGTGCACCAGGTGGAGCGCAGCTTCGATCTTCTCTACCGGCCGCTCGGAACCGACTCCGGACACGAAGAGCTTTCGGTCACGGACGCCGAGGCCGAAATCGGTTATTACGAGGGCGAAGGATTGTTGCTGGAAGACCTGTTGCGCGAGCAAGTGCTGCTGGCGCTGCCGTTGAAGACGATTTGCCGCGACGATTGCAAAGGTTTGTGTCCGCACTGCGGCAAGAACTTGAATGAAATTCAGTGCTCGTGCGTGGACGAGGTCGAAGATCCGCGCTGGTCGGCGCTGAAAGAAATACGCAATAAGCTGTGAGAAACCAGTTGCCAGTTGCCAGTTGCCAGTCCCCAGTTGCCAATAAGGCTGGGCTGACTGGCAACTGGCGGCTGGCAACTGGCAACTGAAAAGGAACATCATGCCGAATCCGAAACGCAGACATTCACAAAAGCGCACCGCCACGCGGCGCGCGCATGACTCGCTCTCGAAGCACTCGCTGTCGGAGTGTCCGAACTGCCACGAGCAGAAGATGCCACACCGCGCGTGCCCGAAGTGCGGAACCTACAAGGGCCGCGAAGTTCTAGAGGTCGCGGAGAAGTCCTAGTTACCGTCTTTCTTCCATGCCTAGCATAATCGCTCTGGACGCGATGGGGTCCGACAAGGCGCCGAAGCCGGAGATTGAAGGCGCATTGCAAGCGGCGCGCCATCACGGCATTCGCGTGCTTCTGGTGGGACCGGAGCCACGGCTGCGGGCCGAACTGGCGCGCTATCCCGGGGCGCGGCGGCTGCCGGTGGACGTGGTGCACGCCAGCGAAGTCATCACCATGAAAGACAAAGTGGAGGCGATCCGCGCCAAACGTGATTCGTCGATTCGGGTCGGACTGCGACTGGTGCGCGAGGGGCGTGCCGCGGGCTTTGTGACGGCGGGCAACACGGGCGCCGCCATGGCCGCGGCCAAAGTGGTGCTGGGCGCGCTACCGGGCGTGGATCGTCCGGCGCTGGCGGCGGCGTTTCCTACGGTCCTGAACACGGCGGCCGTGCTGCTCGACGTCGGCGCAAACGTGGATTGCACGCCCAATAACCTGGAGCAGTTTGCAGTGATGGGCGATATTTATTGCCGATCGATTTTCGGCATGGAGCATCCGCGGGTCGGGCTGCTTTCGATCGGAGAAGAAGAAGGCAAAGGCAACGAGCTGACGCGCGAGGCGTTTCAACTGCTCAAGCGGCTTCCGATCAATTTTATCGGCAATGTGGAAGGCCGCGATTTATATAACGGCCATGTGGATGTGATCGTGGCCGACGGATTTGTCGGCAACGTTGCGCTGAAGACTTCGGAAGGCGTGGCCAGGCTGGTGCGCGCGGTGCTGAAAGAAACCTTGAAGTCGACGATTACGCGGCAGGTGGGCGCGTATCTTTCGCGCAACGCGTTTTCCGATTTCAAGAAGCGGCTGGATCACACCGAGTATGGCGGCGCGCCGCTGCTGGGCATCAAAGGCGTGTGCATCATCACGCACGGATCGTCGAATACCAATGCCATCAAGAACGCGGTGCGCGTGGCGGCGGAATTCGCCGAGGGCAAAGTCAACGAAGCCATCGAGCGTGAGCTGGCGGAACTGAGCGTCGCTGTCCCTACGTGAGCATCTCTGAGCATATTCAATGACAAGTTCATCCCCCATTGCTTTTCTCTTTCCCGGCCAAGGTTCGCAAGCCGTTGGCATGGGCAAAGAGCTGGCCGCGAACTACCCGGTGGCGCGGCGAACTTTTGAGGAAGCCGACGAGGCGCTCGGTTACAAGCTGTCCGAGCTTTGCTTTGAAGGTCCGGAAGAGAAACTGAAGCTGACCGAGATCACGCAGCCGGCAATTCTGACGGCGTCGGTGGCGGCGTGGCGCGTGCTACAGGAAAAAGGCTTGAAGCCCGATTTTGTTGCCGGGCACAGCCTGGGCGAGTATTCGGCGCACGTAGCCGCGGGTACGTTGACCTTTGCCGATGCGGTGCGGACGGTTCGCAATCGCGGCAAATATATGCAGGAAGCGGTGCCCTTGGGCGTGGGGGCGATGGCGGCAATCCTTGGAATGACGGTCGACAAGGTCAGCGAAATTGCGAGCGAAGTTGCGAACTATGCGGCGCAGGGAGAAGTTTGCCAGGTGGCCAATATTAATTCGCCCGAGCAAATCGTGATCTCGGGAAACGCCGGCGCCGTGGAACGCGCCATCAAGCTCGCCACCGAACGTGGAGCGAAGAAGGCCGTGAGCCTGCCGGTCAGCGCACCTTTCCATTGTTCGCTGATGCAACCGGCGCAGGATCGTCTGGCGCGAGACCTGGGTGCGCTGCGTTTTCAGAATCCGTCATGCCCGGTGGTCTGCAACGTTGACGCTGCAGTGGTCACTTCCGCGGAGGCCTCGCGCGAAGCGCTGGTTCGCCAGGTGACCGGCACGGTGAGGTGGGAACCGTCGGTGCGGCTGCTGATCAATAAGGGTGCCAGTCTGTTTATTGAAGTCGGACCGGGAAAAGTTTTGTGGGGACTGATGCGGCAGATCGACCGCTCGAAGACCTGCGTAACGGTGGGGGATGAGGCATCGCTGCAGAAGACGCTGGCGCAAATTGCGGCAACGGCGGCGTAGCTGCCGAGCTGCGCTCGGCTGGACAGGGCAAAGCCCCGTCACCACACGAGCTAATACGGATACACCGTCAGCGTCTTATCTGACTTCTGCACGAACATTCGGGCGTGCTCGGAGCGCTCGTTGACGACGACTTCAACCACGACGCCCCCGCTGCCGAAACCTTTTGTGTTGGCCGATCCGTAGATCCTGTGGGACTTGACGAGGCCCCACTCGCCGCCTGGTCCCCAGTCGCGATAAAAGTCCGCGTAAGTGTATTGAGAATATTTCTGCTGATGCTGGCGCCAGCCGGGATCGTTGAAGTAAATGCCGTAGGCGGTTTCGTAATCCTGGTGCTGAAGCGCGGTGAAGAACTTGTCGACGGCGCGCTCTTCGGGCCAGTTGCGGTACATCCAGGCCAGTGCGGCCAGAAGGACCACGACCACGACGGTGGCTGTGATCTTGATCTTCCGCCGCCGTAACTTCGCGGGGTCGTAGGGCTGAGCGTCGAGCAGGGTCATAAATCTCCGTTAAGCATAACGGATTCCCGGAAGATAAAGGTAGTGACGAGCCCGGCAGGTTGGTGAGGTCGCTCTTAAAATACCACCCGGCATAGCTACCTAGGTAACCTGCCTCCTTTCTGGTCCCCTCTCTCCGCCCTCGCCGTTTCTGCCGATCTTTATTGATATTGATATTGATATTGATGAAGCCTTATTAATGGCGGGCCTTCTTCCGTCGATGTTCAAGCAGGAGCCAAACATGATCCAGCTCACCCGCCTCAACAATCATCCGCTGGTCGTCAATTCCGACCTGATCAAGTTCGTCGAGCAGGCCCCCGATACCGTCATCACGCTGGTGAGTGGCGACAAAATTGTCGTTCGCGAAAGTGCTCAGGATGTCCTCGAACGGGTGATACAGTTCCGCCGCTCGGTGCTGCAAGGGACCATGCTCTGGTCGGACAGCACTTCCACCCTTCTGCCCGTACTTGAGGGCAGTAATTCCATCCAGAGTGCGCGTTCGATGGGAATCGCAGAATCGATTGCGCCCGGCGCAGCGGACGATTAAGATTCCTGCACTCCCATGTCTGAAATAATTTCAACCGAGGTCGCCACTTCGCATCCCGTTCCCCCCGAAACTTCGGTCGAGGTATTCGCCGTTTACGGCGTTGAGCCCGAGATCCAGGCCTACGCCATGGCCAAGTATTCGCGCTCATCGCTCTCGATGAAAGAGTCGCTGAAGGAAATTACGCTGCAGAAGGCGGAAAAATTTCTCAACACCTTTTACTTCCAGTACGGGCACCGCTCCATCGCCGACCTTGCCCACATCGCGCTCGCCATCGAGCGCCTCTCCATCCTCGCCGCCATCGTCGTTGCCGACGAGCAGCGCTGGGACGGTCAGGAGCGCTCGACTCGCTACCAGGACTTCAGGAAGAGCGGCTATTACACGCCCAGTTTCCAGGATGAGAGTGCTGCCGACAGTCCAGCCGCGGACGTTTCGCCCGCCAAAACTCTCTACCGCGAAACCATCGAGTCCTTGTTCACGGCCTACGAAAAAGTTTCGCAACGAACGTTCGAATATCTCACCAGCATCACACCTCGGCCCGCCGAAATGAAGCCGGACTTTTACGAGCGCACCTTGCGCGCCCGCGCCTTTGACATCTCGCGCTATCTGTTGCCTCTCGCCACCAACACTTCACTTGGGGAGATCGTCAATGCTCGCACGCTGGAAAGCCAGATTGCCCACCTGCTCTCGCAACCGCATAAAGAAGTTCGTGATCTTGGAGCGCTGCTGAAGCAAGCCGCCATTTCCCCGGCCTACAACGCGAACGAAGAATCGCTGCGCACCCTGGTGGCCGAGATTCGCGCCGTGTCGCCCGAAATCGCCGATCACGCCGAACGCGAACTCCTGCGCGAGGTGCGAGTCGCGCCCACGCTGGTCAAGTACGCCGATCCGAGTCGCTACGAGATCGAGACGCGCCGTGAACTCCAGCAGGCCGCCGGTGAACTGATGCGAGACGCCGTCGAACCCGCGCCGGTCGTCGATTTGCTGGACGACGATTTGCTGGACAACGATCTGCTTGATGATGACGGGCTCGAGATCGAACTTGCCACCACGCTGCTTTACGGTCATTGTCACTACTCTTACCGGCAGATTCGCCAGGCGGTCGAAGCGGCGGGCGAGGCGAGGCGCCGCGAAATCATCGACCTCGGCCTGCGCCATCGCGGCCCTCACGACGAACTGCTGCGTCCCTTCTCCGCCGGCCAGCAGTTCCGCTTCGACATCCTCATGGACATCGGCGGCTTCCGCGACATGCACCGTCATCGCCGCTGCGTCCAGATCATGCAGGATTTCACCACCGCCCACGGCTTCGACACGCCGCCCGAAGTCGAAGCTGCCGGAGTTCGCTCCGAATACGAATTGGCAATGAAGCGCGCTGAAACCGCCGTGCAGAAGCTTTCCGCTAGCGGGAGTCAAGAAGCCCAGCAAAATGCGCAGTACGCGATTCCACTTGCTTTCCGCAAGCGCACGCTCTTCAAGATGGACTTCGCCGAGGCGGTTTACATTTCCGAGTTGCGCACGACGCCCGCCGGACACGCGTCCTATCGCAATGTGGCCTATGCCATGTACGAAGCCATCGCCGCAAAATATCCAGCGCTGGCAAAATATTTCCGGGTGCACGACGTCCGCGAGCCGGTGGATCTTTTGAAACGCTGAGGAAGTGTGGCGCGGGCGTAAAATTGACGCCGATGAATCTCCGCCTCTAAAATCAGCTCACCGATGCCCAACTACGAATATCTGTGCACGAAGTGCGGACACCGCTTCGAACAAATCCGTAAATTTTCCGATAAGCAGCTGCGAAAGTGTCCCGAATGCGGAGGCGTCATCGAACAAGTGATCTCGGCTCCAGCCGTGCAGTTCAAAGGCTCGGGCTGGTACGTGACCGATTACGCGAAGAAGGGCGCCAGTTCTGGGTCGTCGTCCTCGTCCTCTTCGTCGGAAGGCGACAGCGGCTCTGCGGAACTCAAGGAAGCGAAAGACTCCAAAGACACGAAGGGGTCGAAAGAGACGAAGAAAGACGAAAAGCCCAAGTCCGACACTGCGCACAAGAAACACAAGAAAGACTGAATATCGGGTGATCTGGCGATCGGGTCATCGGGCGATCGACCACCGAACCGATTTTTCGATGATCCGATCTCACGATGCCCCGATCACCCGGTATCACTGCCCCGGTCTGGCCTGCCGACAACCAAGGTTCGTCGGCGAGGCAGTTCGTCATCGGAGATTTCCGCCAGGAATTGCAGGTTGAGGCCCCGTCGTCCGCATTCCTGACATGCCGCGTCATTGAGAAAGTACACAATGTCTCCGCCAAAGCGATCCTTGAACCGGCGGCGTTCATCGAGGTCGAACGGGCTTACGGAATACACTTTGATTTCGGCACATTCGCGCAGGACGGCGCTCAGTTGGCGTTGGAAGTCGAGAGCTCCTTGCCGCACTTGCGCCATGGTGAAAGAAACAACGCGATAAGGCATAGGCTGAAGTTGAGGACAACCCGTAGGTTGCCCCGGGTTGCAGAGGAAGAATAGCAGCCTTTGCCAGTGGCAAGTCGGCCATAGTCATTCGCGCCGCGAACGACCATCGACCATCGACCGCTCTAGCCCCCTGAATCCTTCCCGCTCCCCGGACATCTAAACGGATTGATATAGTCGTTATAACGACTAAAGAGGAGCGCGAACATCATGATGACCATCCGACCAAGCAATGAGCGTGGCGGCGGCGACTATGGCTGGCTGAAGACCCACCATACTTTCAGTTTCAATGATTACTACGATCCCAAGTGGATGGGGTTCCGTTCGTTGCGCGTGATCAACGAAGACTGGGTCGCGCCGAGCGGCGGTTTCCCCACTCATCCCCATCGCGACATGGAGATCATCACCTATGTCCTGTCGGGCAAGCTTGAGCACAAAGACAGCCTTGGCACCGGCTCGGTGATCCTCCCGGGCGACGGGCAGCGCATGACGGCCGGGCGTGGCATCCGCCACAGCGAGGCGAATCCGTCCTCGACCGAATCAGTGCATCTGCTGCAGATATGGATTCTCCCCGACAAGCAGGGGTACGAACCCGGCTACGAGCAGAAAGGCTTTCCGGAAATCGAGAAGCGCGGCAAGTTTCGCCTGATCGCCTCGAGCGACGGCGCAGAAGGTTCGGTAAAGATCAATCAGGACGCGAAGCTGTTCGTTGCTTTGCTTGCACCCGGAGAAGAGGTCACGCAGTCGCTCGGCGCCGCGCGTCACGCGTGGATCCAGGTCGCTAAGGGCGAAGTCGAACTGAACGGCCAGAAGTTGCACCAGGGAGACGGTGCGGCCATAAGCGAAGAAAAAAAGCTGACCATCAAAGCGACGGAAGACGCTGAAGTTCTACTGTTCGACCTGGCGTAAGCAGATCGGGCCGTCGGGTCACCTGGTGATCGGGTCATCGAAAAGTATCGACTCGGGGTTCTTGATCACCCGATGACCCGATCACCCGATATCCTCGTTCATTCCAGCCTGATCCCTGCCGCCCCCATCAGCCTTCCCGTTACGCCTTTATCCGCCCGAAAGCTGAAGAGCAGATCCGTGTGGCATGCCGTGCACGGCGCTGACGTATCAATATTCTTCGCCATCACACCCGCATCCAGCAGTTGTCGCCGGTTTGCCTCTACCAGATCGAGAAAAAGTTTGACCGGCAATTCGCTGTGACCCGGCGCGCGCGCCGTCAGGAACAGCAACGGATATTTCTCCCGCACCGGGTCCGATTCCTTCACCTCGCGGAACAAGCTTGCGGCGTATGCAAACTGAGCTGCAAATTTGGTGCGCACCTCTTCGCCCACTTCGTAGCAGCAGCCCTGCGCGCCCGGGCCAATCGCCGCCACCAGGTCCCGCGGATCGCTCTTGAAATGTTTCCGCATCTCGCCGACACCCTTCTCGACGATGCGTTTGACCGTGCCGCGCCAGCCTGCGTGGAAAACACCGACCGCCCGCCGTTTCCGGTCCACCAGAATGATGGGAAGGCAATCGGCAGTCTGCACGGCTAAGATCAGCCCCGGCGTATCCGTGATCATCCCGTCCCCGGCCAGAGGCTGTTCCGGCATCCGGTCAACACAATGAATCAAATCGGAATGAATCTGCCGCAGCGAAACCAGCGGCCAGCTTTTGCGCCCATTCGCAACGCCCAGTTCCCTGAGGAAAAGCTCGCGGTTGCGCTCGACGGCGGCGCGTGAGTCGTTCTGCGTAAACCCAAGATTCAGCGCATTTCCGCCGTAGGCGTGCGATACTCCGCCATGCCGCGTCGAGAAGGCATGCACCAGCCAAGGCAATTTGCTCAGCTTCTCGGAACGCAAAAGTTGTAGTTTGTTCTTTGCGACGCGATTGGCCACCACAGTTCGATGATACCTGAGCCATTGAGGCATCGAATCAATGACTCAATGCCTCGATGACTCACTTTTTCTTTACGTACGAATTATCACGCGATCACTGTATTAGTGCTCGACGTCGAAATAAATCTTGGTGGTGGCGCGGTATTGCAGAACCTTGGCTCCGTCCAGTTGCATGTCGAGCGAATCCACGTGCGCCCACTTGATGCCGCGAACGGTCTTCGCCGCTTCCTTCACGGCAGCCTCCGCCGCCTTAGCAAAACTTTCTTTGGAAGTCCCAATTACGTCGATAATCTTCTGGCTCATTCCATTCTCCTCGCTACTCCTCGAAATTGTACGCCGATTTGCCCGGCGTGCGGCCAGGTTAGCGCCGGCGTCAGGTGAGAAGCCGCACGCCGCCGGACGGTTTCCGGCCTAGCCCAAACACCGAGGCCACGCAAGAGTTCCGCGTGGCCCTGGTGTTTTTCGCGCGCTTTGAGTTTGTTATTTGCCCCTGACAATGCTGGTACCTGTTGGTTCGGCGACATGCGCCTGCTCGACGGGATTGATCTTCACCGTGGCCAGGATCTTCTCCAGCTTGGCGAAGACTTCGTCGCGGTTGACGGGCTCAATGCCGTCTTTGGCGCCGTATCCGGCGGTGCCGAGGCCTAAGACGTATTCGTAGCAGGCTCCATTTTCGTAGCTGTGATAGTACTGCGTTTCGTCCTGCTTCATGGCACTGGCGGAGAAGGTGGAAGTCATCTCCATGTCAGTCGAGCCGATTTTGACTATCTCGGCATCGATTGGCTCGCCATCGGCATTGCGCGTGTCGACGAAGGCAAAGTGCGCGCACTCCTGCTCGGAGAGGCTGCGATTGACGTTCACATTGAAGAAGGCGGATGCAAAGTCGGTGCCGGGATACAAACCCTCGGGCAGTGCGACGGTTGCGACCGCGATTCCGCCGGGCTGGACGAAGTTCATCAGCACATCACCGATGTCGGCAAACTGCGGTTGCGCTTTGTCGCCCGAGGCGAGCGCGAACTTACGCGGATAGAGGAACGAAACACCGTAGTTAGCGTCGCTGTAAGTGACATTCGCGGGACGCTTTTTGGGACTCTTCTTCCCGGTTGCAAGTGGAGCTGCGGTGCTTGCCTGCATTGCTGTGACCTGCATTGCTGTGACCGTGGTCGCGGGAGTCACGTGAGTCGACGCGTTGTTGGAAACGCCAACCAGCGCCGGTTTTGGAGATTGCTTCGAGCAAGCGCTCATCGCGAGTAACAGCCCGACGATCGCAAAGCCCGCGGTCGTTGCTATTGCCAGTTTCTGCTGGCGCGACCAGGATGAAAGGGTCGTCCCTGAGATTGTATTGTTAGTAGCCTGATTAGTGGATTTCTGGTTCGTGGATTTCCAAATGGTTGCCATTTTGTCACCTCCTCTGCGGCTGGCGCAGTCGGAAGTGATATGGCACGAAAGCGGCCAACTAGGCGGCTGTTGATGCGGCGCGACTTATGGGCGAACGTTGAACGGGACCGTGTGCGCCGCCATACACGCCGTGTGGCGGGCGCCACGCCGCCCGTGGGCCGCAGTGCTTCTCGCTAGAATGCCATTGCCCAAAAAAGAGAGCGAGATGACGGCGGAGAAGGTTCTGGAGATGGTGGGTTGGCCATGATGGTATGGCACTTTCGTTTGGCGCACGAGTTACGTGGGGTAGCTACAGATCGCAGCGAATGGAGTTAACATTCAAAAAGCAGTGCAGCATAGAGAGTGGGGGAGGGTTATGCAGCGAATTTTCTTGAAGATTATGACAATCGCACTGTTGATGAACCCGAGCGCCTATGGGCAGTCTCTTGGCGACGTTGCGCGCGAGAATCGGGAGAAGCAGAAGGCCAAGGATGCATCGTCCACGACGAAGCCAAAGGTTATCGCGAACGAGGACCTTTCGAGGAATCCGGACGCGGACGCAGGGCAGCGCGAAAGCGAAGGGAAAATGGAGGCGGCGTCTCCGAAAGCTCCTTCGGGTGGCAGGTCGGCCGAACAATGGAAGAGGCAGATCCTGGCGCAGAAAAGCTCGATTGCGACCCAGCAGGCGCAGATTGACAAACTCAACGATTCCATTCATTTCGTGGTGGCGAACGAATACTACAACGGCGTGCAGCACAACCAGTACCAGGTGAAGAAGCAGGAGCGCGTGGCACAAATGCAGCAGCAACTCGAAGAGCAAAAGAAGAATCTTGCCGCGATGCAGGAAAGCGCGCGGCGTGCCGGCATGGGCAGCGCGGTGTACGATCCGTAGAGCTCTCCGCTTTCAGTTACTGGCTTCTAACTGTTGGCTTCATGCAAACAGACACTCCACCCGGATTTTCGAGTGAATCGGACGGCCCGGTTTGACCATCCTAAGAAATGTGAGCGCCGGCGGAGTCCAGGGCGTGGTTCTTTACGATGGGCAGTGCGGTTTCTGCTCGCGTTGGGTGAAGTTTTGGGCGGGAACGATCGCGCGACGCGGATTCAAGATTGCCTCGCTGGATGAGCCCTGGGTCGCGGAGAGGCTCCGGATGCCGCGTGAAGAACTGCTCACCGACATACGGTTGCTAACGGCTGCTGGCCAGCTGATTTCCGGGCCCGACGTTTATTTATATGTCACGCGGCGGATCTGGTGGGCATGGCCCTTTTATGCGATTTTCAGTTTGCCGGGGCTCAACCGGTTGATCCACATCGGTTATCGGTGGTTTGCGCGGAACCGGTACTGTGCCTCGCATGCGTGCAAACTGCAGCCGCGCTGAATGTCAGCGCCTGGGGCAAGATCGCCTTGTCCCAGCGAACTGAGCCATTTTTGGCGCTCTTCGGTGGCCGGACCCAAGTTTTATGCCGATTTTCGAAGGGTACCTGACTGGAAACCGCATAAAATCTGCATAAAGTGCTACTTTTCCACAGCGCGGTGCGTTAGTATGCGCATGGATACACGCAAATTTGTAAGTTCCTGAAGGAGGAATTCATGGCTTCTGGTATGACCAAAACCCAACTCACCCGCCACCTGGCCGAGAAACTCGGCACCAACAACAAGACTGCCGCGACTTTTCTGGAGCACCTAGCAGACACGGCGATTAAAGAGACGAAGAAAGTCGGTGTGTTCGTTATACCCGGCCTGGGACGCCTGGTGAAAGCGCATCGCAAGGCCCGCATGGGACGCAATCCGCAGACCGGCGAACCGATTCAGATCAAGGCGAAGACGGTGGTAAAGTTCCGCGTGGCGAAAGCCGCGAAGGACGCGATCGCGCCAAAGAAGTAGATTTCGCGGACAAAGCCTGCCCTGAACGAAGTCGAAGGGAGTGTCCGCGCTACATAATCAAGAAGGTCGGCTTGCGAGCCGGCCTTTTTTGCTTACTTTCTTCTCGCAAGATTGCCACTGAGTTTCTGGGCACTGCCGGACGGCCGAGAGCCTGCCCTGAGCTTGTCGAAGGGGCGGCCGTCCCTACGTGTTTCTTGCTAATTCATCACAAATCTGGCGTCGAACGCTCACAGACTTCGAACACAGGTCTAAGGCTATACTGCCCCAAAGAATGCCCGAAGGAAGCATCACCGAAGGAAGCATGCCCGAAGCTGGTCCAAACCTGGCCGAAGTGCTGCGGCGCTATTGGGGATACCACGAGTTCCGCCCCAAGCAGGAGAACGTTATCCGGAGTCTGCTGGCCGCGCACGATACTTGCGTCGTGATGCCGACCGGAGGCGGGAAGTCGCTGTGTTACCAGCTTCCGGCGGTGATTTCGGGAAAGACGGCGGTGGTGGTTTCTCCGCTCATCGCGCTGATGCAGGACCAGGCGGCGCAACTGGCGCAGATGGGCATTCCGGCGGCGGCGATCAATAGTTTTCAGAGTTCGGCGGAACGACGGCAGGTGATGGAGAAAGCGGCGCGCGGAGAATATCGGCTGCTTTATCTTTCGCCGGAACGGCTGGCCGCGGAAAACACTTTCGATTGGCTAGCCAAAGTGCCGGTGGGTTTCTTTGCAGTGGACGAGGCGCATTGCATTTCAGAGTGGGGGCACGAGTTTCGACCGGACTACCGGCAGCTCAGCCGGCTGCGTACGAGCTTTCCGGCGCTTCCGATTGCGGCGTTCACGGCCAGCGCGACGCGGCAGGTGCGGCACGACATTCTGAAGCAGTTGCAGATGCGCGATCCCCATCTTTACATTGCCAGCTTCCATCGAAAAAATTTGAGCTACGTGGTGCACGAGTGCGAAGCGCGAACTCAGATGGAGTTGCTCGGCCGCGCTCTGCGGCACTACGCGGGCGAGAGCGTGATCGTGTATTCGCCCACGATCCGCCGGGTGGAGAAGACGGTCGAATATCTGGAGGAGAGCGAAATTGCAGCGATTCCTTATCACGCGAAGATGGAATCGTCCATGCGCCGGCAGAATCAGGAACGATGGATGTCGGACGAAGTGCGGGTGCTGGTGGGAACGATCGCGTTCGGCCTCGGCATCAACAAGCCCGCGGTACGAGCGGTGATTCACCTGTCGCTGCCGAAGTCGATTGAACAGTATTACCAGGAGGCGGGCCGCGCGGGGCGGGACGGGCGTCCGGCGGATTGCGTGCTGCTCTGGCAGAAGCGGGACCACGTTCTGCTGGATTACTTCATCGGAAAGATTTCCGATGACGCGGAGCGGGAGCGGTCATTCGAGCGGAAACGCGTGATCAGCCGGTTCGCGGATTCCCACGGTTGCCGCCACCGGCAGATCTGCCTGCACTTCGGGGAGACTCCGCAATGGCAGCGCTGCGGGAACTGCGACAATTGCGGCGCCAGGCCGGAGTGGCTGAGCAAAGAGATCGTGACCGCTGCCGCGCCCGAAGTTGCGGCGCGAAAGGCGTCTTTTCCGACGTCTTCTCCGTCCTTCTATACCCCGATGCTGCCTTCCGAAGAAACGCGCGAAAAACCGCGGGCACGGAATTCGGCGCCGGCGGAAGCGGATCCGGCGCTGGCGGAGTATCTGCGCGAATGGCGGAGAAGCATGGCGCGGGAGAACAAAGTGCCCGCCTACATTATTCTGCACGACAGCACACTGGAGGAGTTGTGCCGCCGGCGTCCATCCAATTTTACCGAGTTGAAGCAGGTGTCGGGGATTGGCGAAAAAAAGGCAGATGTATACGGCGCGGAAATTCTGCAGGCTTTGCGGAACTTTGGCGCTGGAGCGCGCGCCACGCCGACGGCGGCCAGGGAGCCGGCTCCGGCGGAACAGACGCTCCGGCTTTTGAAAGAGGGGCGCAGCTTCGAGGAGATTTCCCGCATTCGGGCGCGGCAGGTTTCGACGATTGTTTGCACGGTGGCGAACCTGATCGAGACCGGGCAGGTGAAATTGGATCCGAAGTGGATTTCGCCCGACGCGCAGCCGCTGATTGAGGCGGCTTGCCTGAAGCTGGGAGTCGAGAGGCTGAAAGACATCAAGGAAGCGCTACCGCCTTATATCAGCTTCGACGATATACGGCTGGTGGTGGCGCATCTGCGAGCGGAGAATCGGGTGCGGGCGAAGACGGCGTAGGAAGAGCGCATTCAGCGCCGCTGCACCTCAGTTCGTGTGGGGACGGGCGCCCTCGCCCGTCCAAGCCGAGCGCAGCTCGGCAGCTGCCTGTGGTCACGGCAACACAGAATTTCTCCTAAACGCCCTTTGCAGCGGGATCCCAGATCAGCTTGTGGATCTGCAGGCTGAGCCGCGCGGGAATGTTATCGGCGAGAATCCATTGCGCAAGTTCCTGCGGATCGAGAAGGCAGTGCGAAGTGTCTCGCGAGCCGGAGGCAGATTTTTCAAACGCGGGCGAAAATAAAATAGCGTGAACGCGCTCGGCCAGCCCGTGATGTACGACGAATTCGCGGGCGAATTCATAGTCAGCGCGGTCGGTCAAGACGAACTTGAGTTCGTCGTGTGGCTGGAGCGCTTCCAGATTCTCGAGCGCGAAAGTGTTTGGTTCCCCGGAGTGCGGACACTTCACATCAACGATTTTGATGACTTGTTTCGGGACCCGCGCCAGTGGGCGTTCGCCGCTGGTCTCGAGCAATACCTGGTAGTCAGCGTCCAGAAGTTGTTCCATCAGCGGGATGACTTCAGACTCCTGCAACATGGGTTCGCCGCCGGTGATCTCGACCAGTCCTCCGCTGGGGCTCATACGAGCGACTTCGCGGAGCACTTCTTCAAGCGCCATCTTCTGCCCACCGTAGAAACTGAACTCGCTGTCGCACCAGGAACAGCGCAGATTGCATCCCGTCAGGCGCACGAAGACGCAGGGCAAGCCTGAATGCGTCGATTCACCCTGAAGCGATTTGTAGATCTCGGTAATCTGCATAGAAGGTGAAGCATCGGGTGATCGGGTGATCTAAAGGATCTGTTTTTGAATTTCGATCACGCGATGACCCGATCGTCCGATGACCCGATTCCTACTCGGAGTAACGAGCCGTCGTGGTATCGGTCTCAAACACGGTGACGTCTTTCACTCTCACCCTGCCGTTGGTAACTTTGCTTAGGCGCGTGTTGGTCTCGTCGTAGAAATATTTCGCGAGATTTTCGGCGGAGGGATTAAGGACGGTGAAGGGCTCGATGTCGTTGATCATCTGGTGATCGAGACGGTCGATGGCGTGCTTCATCACGTCTTTCAGGTCTTTGAAATCGAGCAGCAGGCCGGCCTTGTCGAGTTCGGCGCCGGCAAGGGTCACACGAATCTTGTAATTGTGGCCGTGCGGGTTCTCGCACTTGCCCTTGTAGTTGCGCAGGTAGTGCCCTGCCGCGAATGTGTCTTCGACTGTGACTTCGTACATGAATCCAGCTCGCCTCGCCCGTGACCTGAATCAGTTTTATTGTACCTTGCTCCGCATCCTGCTAAGGTTTCATCCGCGCTGACAGGCGTTGTTCTCACCCCTGTTTTCGACTGTCAAGCAAATCAAGGGCCAACTCCTTATAATCTGCTAACGTTCGGGCTGCTACCCCGTCTATTTCTGTGCAAGGCTGAGGTTCGACCATTTGTAGGGGACAGAGACAGACCATGCCGGCCGACTCTTACGCAGTAGCAATTCCGGTTGGCGAGATTTCCCGTCCGAGGCGGGCGGTAAATAATAGCGACAGCGGCAACCAGAACCCCACGTCGTATTGGAATATGAGGGGCTCCTTGGCAGCGCAGGGCAACCGCATTGACGACACGAGCCTGATCCGGGAGGTGCAGCAGGGGAACCGCGCGGCCTTCGAGGTGTTGGTGCGTCATTACGATCAGTCGGTTCTGCGGCTGGCGCTCCACCTGACCGGATCGGAGTCCGACGCCCAGGACGTTTATCAGGACGCCTTCCTCAAGGCCTACAAGAATCTGGGCAGCTTCCGTTTTGAGTGTTCCTTCTACACCTGGATCTACCGGATCGTCACCAATCTTTGCCTGGATCATCTGCGGAAACGCAATGTGCGCAAGGAGGATGGTCCGGTTGCAGTGAACGCGTCGGGAGAAGAATACAGCCGGCTAGAGCAGTTCGCGGACGCGCGCTCGGGAGCCAACCCGGAACGCGATTTGATGCGGCGGGAACTGGGACGAAAGATCGGCGCGGCATTGGCGGGGCTCACGCCTCGCGAGCGGATGGTGTTCGAATTGAAACACTATCACGGGCTGAAGTTGCGCACCGTGGGCGAGATGCTGAATACGACGGAAGAGACGGCAAAGAATACGTTGTTTCGCGCGACGCAAAAACTGCGTAGCGCGCTGGCGGAGATGCGATGACTTTGGAATTGTCCCCGCGAAAGGGATACGAAAATGAAATGTGATTGGGTGCGGCAAAATGTTTTGTTTTATGTGTACAACGAGCTGGAGGACGATGCCCGGTATGAGGTCGAGCAGCACCTGGCGCGGTGTCCAGAATGCGCCACCGAATTGAAAGCGGCGCGTAAGTTCCACGCGACGCTTTCGGAAATGCCGGTGGCGGAGCCGACTCCGAACCTGCTGGCCGCATCGCGGATGCGGCTGCAGGAAGCGCTGGAAACGACGCAGCCGGGAGGGTTGTGGCGGCGGCTGATTCTTGAGCCGGCAATGTGGCTGCGGCAGATTCGGATGGCGCCGGCATTGGCGGCGGCGATTTTCATTGTGGGATTTGGCGGAGGCATTGCCGCGACTTACAACTTTCTTTCCGCGCGTGGTGGGGATGGCGTGGTGACGGGCTCGCTCGGATCGGGCGGCGGCAATCAGGCACCCAATCAACCGCTGGAATCGTCTGCGATTGCAGGCATCCGCTCGGTCACGCAGGAGCCCGGATCGAATCAGGTGAGCATCAAGTACGACACGGTATTGACACAGGAAGCGCAAGGCTCGCTGAACGACCAGCGCATCCAGCAGTTGCTGTTGTTGGCGGCCCGCAACAATTACAACTCGGGAGTGCGGATGGACTCGGTGGATGTGCTGACGCAGGCGCCCGCCGATTCGCGCGTGCGCGAAGCGCTGATGTATGCGCTGCAGAACGATACCAATCCGGGCGTGCGTTTGAAGGCGCTGGACGGGTTGAGCGGCTTCGTGCGGCAGGATGAGCGAGTAAAGAATGAAGTTTTGCGGGCGCTGATCGGCGACACGAACTCCGGCGTTCGGATGCAGGCCCTGCGACTGGTCGAGCCGATGAAAACCGACAGCAATGTGCGATCGGTGCTGATCAGGCTGGCGCAGACGGATCAGAACGTCTCGATTCGTTCGCAGGCTCGTACGATGCTGGCGCAGATGCCGGAGATGGATTAGTGGAGCGACGGGCGTCTCGCCCGTCCAGCAGTTTGGCGGCCGGGCGGGGACGCCCGGCTCTCCATAAACGACTATCGACCTACGAGGCCGAGGAGGACATTCATTGAAGCACGCTACAAAACTTGCCGGCGTTGGAGTGTTGGTGGCAGCGCTGGCCTCTCTGGCTCTGTGCCAGGAAGCTCGGGTATATCGCGAAGGCAGCAACTGGGTCCAGGAAATGACTGGAGACTTGGGTGCGGCCAAGAATCTGCGGGTGAAGCTAGCCGCCGGTTCGGTACGGGTTCAGGGTGGATCGCAGACGGGGATCACATACGTTATTCATCGTCGGGCCTATACAGCTTCAGAACAGCAGGCGCGTCGCGAATTTGAGTCTTACAGAGTCAACCCGTCTGTGAAGGGAGACACCGCGTGGATCGTGGCGGAGTCGGGCGGGCGGGATCGTAAGTGCGCCGATGAATTTGTCATCAATGTGCCGCGGAACCTGGAGTCCGCCAAGATCGAGACCGGGGGCGGCAACATAAACGCGAACGGGATTGCCGGACGTGTTGAGCTCGAGAGTGGTGGTGGAAATCTTCACCTGGATGATATCGGCGGCGAGGTGTCGGCGGAAACCGGCGGGGGGACGATTGAAGTCGGCAGCGTGCAAGGCAATGTGAGTCTGCAAACGGGCGGAGGAAACATCAAGGTCGCGTCCGCCAAGGGCGAGATCAAGGCGGAAAGTGGAGGGGGAAGCGTAGTCGTTCTTTCGGGGCTGCAAGGCGCGGTGCTGGAGACGGGCGCGGGTAGTATTCGGGTGGACAAGTGTAGCGGGACGGTCAAAGCCACGAC
The DNA here is from genome assembly GCA_049511255.1 of Terriglobales bacterium. Lineage (GTDB taxonomy): Bacteria > Acidobacteriota > Terriglobia > Terriglobales > Acidobacteriaceae > Acidiflorens. The sequence goes on from JBEKYF010000004.1 coordinate 78,243, forward strand.
CGGCGGCGGGAGCGTGGACCTGGGCGAGATCGGAGGGCCGGCGGTGATTGAGACGGGCGCGGGCAGCATTCGGTTAGCTTCTGCGAAAGGACGGGTGCAGGCCCAGACCGGCGGAGGCAGTATCCAATTGGACGGCGCGACCTCGGTGCAGGCGGAAACTTCGGCTGGGGGAATCGTTGTGAAACTGCTCTCATCGGCTGGCGGTCGCAACAATTCCACGCTGGAAACTTCGGCGGGCGACATCACCGTCTATCTTGCGAACGATCTGGCGATCTCCATTCGGGCGGAGATCGAAGTCGCCAATGGCCACACCATCCGCAGCGAGTTCTCCGATATTCACGTCTCCAGCGAAGGCGGACCGTGGGAGAAAACGGTGACGGCAGAAGGTCAACTCAATGGTGGCGGACCGGTGCTGAAGGTGCGAACGAATTCTGGGAATGTCAACTTCCGCCGCGTCAGCCGCTAGGTTACATGGTGGAGCGACGGGCGTCTCGCCCGTCAAAGTCAGGCGTGGCCGGGCGGGACGCCCGGCGCTCCGCCAACGGGTTTGAGTGCAGTTGTTTGTATTCAGGAGGGCCTATGATTCATCGCTTCCTGCTTTGCATGTTTCTCTTTTCGCTGGTCGCCAGCGCGCAACCGGAACAACTGAACTACGATCGCACCGGCGAAAGTTGGGACTGGAGTTACGGCGCTGAGGAAGGCGGCGGATCTTCCTATCTCGGAGTGGACATCGCTGACGTTTCCGCCGAGCGGCTGGGAGAATTGAAGCTCAAGGAAGAGCACGGGGCGGAGGTCACCATGGTCGACCAGGACGCTCCTGCCGGAAAAGCCGGACTGCACGAGCACGACGTCATCGTAAGCCTGAACGGCACGGCGATAGAGAGCGCTGCCCAATTGCGCCGGATGATTAAGGAAACGCCGGCAGGCCGCGTGGTGAATCTCGGCATCAGCCGCGACGGTCAACCGCTGACGATCAAGGTGCAACTTGCCGACCGGCACAAGTCGATGGCATGGGAGCCGAAGGTCAGGGCCGACATACCGAAGATCGAGATGCCCGCGATGCCGGACTTCGACGTGCCCGTCTCGGTGGTCATCGTCCACTCGTCGTTGCGGAGCGGGCTGATGGTGGAGAACCTGACCCCGCAACTGGGAGATTTTTTTGGGGTCAAGGACGGCAACGGCGTGCTGGTGCGATCCGTCGAAAAAGGCAGTCGCGGGGAAAAGGCCGGATTCCGGGCCGGGGATGTGGTCGTCAAGGTCAATAGCCAGCCGGTGCACGATACGTCTGATTTCACGCATGCTCTGCGGTCATCGTCGGGTGGCGTGGCGGCCGTGACGGTGATGCGCGAGAAGAGGGAACAGACTCTGACGCTGACTCTTCCCGAGAAGAAGGATTCCGGCAGCCTGCTGGAAGACAGCTTTGACCTTCCCGATTTCACGGCAGAGACAGAGCAGGCCATCAGCCGAGCCGGAGATGAATTCGCCCGCATGGGTTCGGCCATCATGGAGAAAGCGCAGCAGACATTGCGCTCGAGAGACATGGACTTGAAAGATATTGATAAGAGGCTGCAGTGTCTGCAGCGACAGATGCAGGAATGGCAGCAGAAGCTGCGCCATCAGTTACCCGGAGAGTGGGCTGAGATCTGACACTGTCAGGGTGGTACGAGCGAGCGATCGGTTACGAAGGTCACCGACGCGGGAATGGGAATCCTGGGAATGGGAATCCTGGGTTTAGCTGAGGGATGGCCAGATTCCACGGGTGGACTACCCACTGGTTACCTGTCGCGGTGACGAAAATAACGATAAGCTGTTGCCGCGATGGCTTTCCGCGCCCTGCTGTTTTCAAAAAGTCCCGAGACGAATGCTGCGATGATGGCGGCCTGCAAGAGCACAGGGATCGACGCCGAAGTCTGTTCCGACATCTTTACGGCCATCGAAAAAGGGAAGACGCGGGCCTTTTCCTGCGTGATCGCGGACTGGGCTGACCAGCCGGAGTCGAGCTTCCTGCTGAAGCGTGCTCGCGAGTCCGCGCCGAACCGAGACACGGTGGCCATCGCTATCGTCGATCACGAACCCACGCCGACGGGAATGCGCGACAACCGGCTCGATTTTCTGGTCTATCGCCCAATTTCTGCCGAGGAAGCCGACGCGGTGCTGGCGAAAGCGTGTGAGCAGATGCAACCGTCGAGCGCAGAGGATGCCGCGGAGTCGTCCGGGGAAGACGACGATGCGAGCGGCCAAAGCCCGAGCGCAGTTTCTGTGGGCGCCAATGTACCGGAGCACCGTCAGCGGGATCAGCCAGCCGGTTTCCCGCAATCGACCGCCGCGCAAGCCGACAACAACGGCGAAATTGCGCCTGACAGTGACAAAGACGAAGAAGAACCTCGAGGGCGTAGCCATGCGATAGGGTTCCGCGGAGCTTGCGCCGCGGTGCTTGTTCTTACGGCGGTGTTTTGCCTGTGGAGATCGCGCGGGGCCATCGAGTTCTTGTCGCGAACGCCGGAGAGAAGGTTCCATGTTTTGCGGGAATCGGTCCTGGCGCTTTTTCATAGAAACCAAACGGGGGCGCTGCCAGCCGGTTCCGCCGGAAACGACGCGCAACAGGATGCGTACTTCAGCAGAGATTCCGCCAGTTCCAATGGGCAGACACCGGCGCTGGGAGTGGTTGCAACCGCGTCCACACTCTCCGATGCGCGCATCTCCTTACCAAAGGCCCCCGACTTTCCGCTGCCAGTGCCGGTGCTTGAGCATCAAGACGCGGCGCCACTCCGCGTGCAACGAGCGGCGATTCCCGAAAGCGTGAGAAACTCGCCACCGATTGTGCGGCCGATTGTGGTGACGGTGAATCCGGCGCAGATGATGCCGGTCTCCGCGTCGCAGCCGCAGCCTGCAATTCAGCAATCCGGCGAACCCGTCACGGTAAGCGAAGAAGCAGCGCGGGCCCTGCTGGTTCACTCCGTGGATCCGGTGTATCCACCCGAAGCGTTAGCCCAGAAACTTCACGGAGCGGTGGTGCTGCAGGCGGTGATTGGGCGTGATGGCAGCGTTGAGGATCTGAAAATTGTTCGCGGATATTTTGTTCTGGGCCGGGCGGCGATTGCCGCAGTCAAGCAGTGGCAGTTTCAACCCTACAATCTCAACGGCCACGCTGCCGCAACTCAAACCGTGATCACCATCAATTTCAGCTATCCGCCGGGGTAGTGAAGCCCGCGCGGTGGAGAGCCGGGCGTCCCCGCCCGGCCGCCAAACCGCTGGACGGGCGAGACGCCCCTCCCTCCGCTACTTGTGGTCGTCGTGTCCTTCCTGCCCGCCGGTTGGAGGGCTCACGCCGCTCGCTTTCTTCCAATAGTCCTGCACGGCGGGCGGCAGTTTGTCTATGCGGACGAGGAACGCCGTGACCTTCCAGATATCAGGCTCAGTGAGCGTCTTGTCCCAGGCGGGCATGCCGGTGTAGCGGACTCCGGTGCGAATCACATAGAAGACGTGCCATTCCGCGTCATCGGGTGGATGAAGGATGAGGCTCGGAGCCGGTGGATAGAACGATTTCCCAAATGCCGTGGGCCGGCGGTCAATCCCGCCATGGCAACCCGCGCAATTCATGGTGTAGATCTTCAAGCCCTCGATCAGATTCTCGTCGCTGGGCGGCACAGGGTTGTTCACGCGCGGAGCATGGCGCTCCACCGAATTGTCGAGCGCGCTCATGGCGAGGTGGCGTTCCATCTTCGGGGGAGCGCTGTTGGCCCGAGTCGGCAAAAAGCCGAGCAAGGCAAGGCCCAGGCTGCCAATCAGCAGAACCAGAATGGCGATGACAATCCCCAGAATGAAGTTGCGCATGTCAGAGAGCCTCAGTTCACAGTAGAGTTCACGGGCGAACTGCAGCCACGCAGCCACTCTTTTTCATTCTACCTTCAAGGGCGCGTCCACCGAGCCGACGCGTCCGCTAAGGTTGTCACGGATAACGAAACGAACTGTGTATTCCCCGGGGGCAAGATCCAGGGCACCTCTGTAGACGAGGCCGATCTGGCGAATCGACGCCAACTTCTCCGCGGTCAGATGAGCGTCCACTTTCTGGCCCATAGGACGATCGATCGCTTTGCCTTCGGGAGTCTTCGCCATCGCCATGAACTCCAGCACAACATGATTGTTGTCGGCATCGTTGATCAGCGCAGCATCTGGCGCCAGGCGCATCATATAATTCACGTGCTTTTTGCCCGGCTCCTTGCCAGGTTCGATCTTGTCCCAGCGCGCCACCAGCGCAAGCGATGTGTAATCCAACGGCGACTCCAAAGCCGACGAAATATCGCTGTTGCGGCTATTCTCGGGATCGACGGTGGCATTGGTCACAAAGAAGCCGCTGCGCGCGCGGACGTCCACGTGATCGCGCTTCACTTTCACCGCCAGCTTGCGCCAGCCAGACTTGGTCTTCGAGCGATCGAGATAGTAGCCCAGCATGTAATATTCGGCGGAATCGTTTACCGCATCGCGAAAGCCCTTCGCCAGGTCGTTGGAATTGTAATAGGCGCGGCCTCCGGTCATGGAGGCAAAGGTCTGGAGAGTAGCCTGGGTATCCAAATTTCGCCAGCTCATATTGCGCCCATAGTTTTTCCCCGGGTTGCGCACGGAGGCGCTGGGCATAGTCACCACTTGCAGTCCTTTGACGTCCACGGGATAAAGTGAGATCTGCGCGTCGTTCAGCAGTTGCCAGGTGTGTTCGTACATGGGCAGCACATCGGTGAGAGAGTCCCGGCCGGCGGGCGCGAGCTGCATGGTGTTGTCGCTCACGCTGAACGGGAATCCGCCGCTCGCCCAGATCAATGATTTGCGCCCCGGGAACCCCGCCAGCGCCTGCGCTACCTGTTGCATCGCCTGCAAGGTATAGGTGATGGCCAGGCGTTGCTGGAACGACTGGAAATTCAGTTCCTGGTCTTCCATCATCGTCTGGATCTTTTGGGCTTCGGTCTGCACCGTACCTGGATCGACCCCAGCGCTGCCGTCCGGGCTCGCGGTTCCGGTTACGCCTTCCACGGTTTCCTCGCTATCGACCATCTGGAACGAATCCCCTTTCACCTTATGCAGCGCCGCGACCAGGACGCGAGGGTCGGTGGTGAAGTCATGAATGACGTGAATGCCGCTGCGAGTGAGGGTGTAGAGGGCGGTCGGCTCGCGCTGATCCACCGATTGCGTTAGATACTTGAGCAAATCCTGCCGCGCATACGCCTGATCCATAAAGCGCGTGTTCAGCAGGTCGAGCACCATGAGCGTGATGCGCCGGTTGGATGCTGGGCCTGCCACGGAATTGCTGAATTCATTCGGGTTTCTAGGACGCGAATAACGGCGGGCGTCGCTGGTGATTTCCTCGAACGTGGCGACCTTTTGTTCGGCGCCGTTTTCCAATACCGTGAAGTCTTCTTTCTTGAGTCCGGTGATGTGATTGCCCGACTTGTCGGTCACCAGCGTGGGAATCAGCACCAGTTCCGTGCGCGCGGTGAATTTGACTTCAGAGTTGTCCTCTTTGTCTTTGTCCTTAGGTTTTGCGAAGACAAAAATGGAACAAGCCAAAGCGGCGATTAGGGTCACGTAGCAGAAAAGCTTGCGGCCAATCGTCATTCCCATACTCCTTGCAGAGCTAGTAAGCGTGCAGCCGGCGAGCCTCACGCACCAGATCGGACACTTTCGGCAGGAAAAACTCCTCCTGCGGCGGAGAAAACGGAACCGGCGTGTCGAGAGACGTCAGCCGGACAATGGGACCATCGAGATCGTCGAACGCTTCTTCGTTAATGATCGCGGAAATTTCTCCGGCCAGCCCTCCGGTGCGCGCGTGTTCGTGCAGAATGATGACTTTGTTGGTCTTCTTCACCGTGGCGGCAATCGCCGCGCGATCGAGCGGCGCGACTGTACGCAGATCGAGGATCTCGATTTCGATTCCTTCTTTACGCAGAATTTCCGCGGCTTCGAGCGCAACATATAGCATGGCGGCGTAGGTGATCACGCTGAGATGACGGCCCTCGCGCGCGACTCGCGCCTTGCCGAGCGGAACGATGTAATCAACTTCGGAGCCTGGAATTTCTTCTTTGATTCTCCGGTAGAGATACTTGTGCTCGAAAAAGATCACCGGGTTGTGGTCGCGGATCGCCGCCTTGATGAGTCCCTTGGCGTCGTAGGCCGTCGCCGGGCAGACTACCTTCAGCCCGGGCGCATGCACGAACCACATTTCCGGATTCTGCGAGTGGAATGGCCCGCCATGCACATTCCCGCCGCTCGGACCGCGCAGCACCAGCGGAGCCGGTGCTCCCCAACGGTAGTGCGCCTTCGCGGCCATGTTGACGATCTGATTGAAGGCGCAGCCGATGAAGTCCATGAACTGGAACTCGGCCACGGGGCGCAATCCGGTAAGCGCAGCGCCGAAGGCAGCGCCGATGATCGCCGACTCCGCAATCGGCGTATCAATGACGCGCTCGGGGCCGAAGCGGTCGATGAGGCCGTCGGTGACTTTGAAAGCGCCGCCGTAGATGCCGATGTCCTCACCCAGGCAAAAGACCGTAGGGTCGCGCTCCATCTCCTCCCAGATTCCCTGGCGGATGGCTTCGAGATAGGTGACGACGGGCATGAATTGAAAGTGTAGCAAGAGAAGGCGTGGCTGAAAATCAATTCCCTCGACAGGTTTATGGCCATTGACGCTGTGGCTTACACGTATCCGTCTTCGATATCGTATATCGATACTGACAGTCGTCACTGCGCCATGTGTCTCGAATCACAGACCTAGGCTTGTCAGTCAGAGTAACGTCGCGAATTATTATGCTGGAACAGTATCTGTACGAGAGGGTTTGTTAGCCAGAACCCTGCAGAGCACTTGGTTTCTCCGAAGAAGCCAGTGGCGAGGGTAAGCCAATGCGGCATTCCAGAGTCCTCACTCCCACAGTTCTTGCTTCAGTTGTAGTTCTCTGCCTTACATCCATAGCAGCCAACAAATCCGAATACGCGATCTCTTCTTATGCGAAGTACGTGCAGATTCCAGGGGCGACCCCAATGGGAGCCGATGCATGTGCTACGTGTCACGCCGACATCGCAAAGGATTTTCGGCATGCGTTTCATGCCCAGCAAGGCGTGGAATGCGAGCAGTGCCACGGTCCTGGCAGCTTGCACGTGCAAGGTGGTGGAGATGTTTCTAAGATTATTTCGTTCCGCCAGCGTTCTGCCACCGACTCCAACGGAGTCTGCCTGAGCTGTCACGCGCGAGATGAGAAAATCCGCAACTGGATGGCAGGGCCGCATGCTTCCAACAAGGTCCGCTGCATAGATTGCCATCAAACTCACAATTATAAGGCAAAGGGAGATTCCAAAACCGAAGCCAATCTCCTTGTGACCACGGATGTGATGACTCAGGGCCGCGTCAGCAACGTGGAGAACTTGGTTCCGGAAGCCAAAGTGATGATGCAACCTCGATGACAGGCAAACGATGCTTGCCTGAGGTGCCACCAGACCGAACGTGGCCAGATGAGTCTGCCTTACCACCATCCGCTTCGGGAAGGAAAGATGAGTTGTGCAGACTGCCACGATCCGCACGGTGGCGCCGCCGGCAACAATCTGCGCATGGCGAATACGAACCAACTCTGCCTCAGCTGCCATGCACAGTATCGCGGCCCGTTTGCCTACCAGCACCCTCCGGTCACGGAAAACTGCATGAATTGCCACACACCGCACGGTTCACCGAACACCAACCTATTGACCGTGAGCGAACCTGCATTGTGCCTGCAATGTCATGCTGGGCATCACAATGGTGCTGGGTTGCCTCTCGCCGATCGCTGTACCAACTGTCATGGATCGATCCACGGCACCGATACACCCACACCAAGCGGAGGCAGCAGATTTATAGACAAGGGACCTTCCGATCCGCAGCTGGTTGCGGCGGCACGCTCCGGAGCAGCTCTGGCATCTCCGCATTCACAAGCCACGGCTCCTTCTGCGCTCCGTCTGCTTCCATCTCACACGCCGAGTTACCCAATTGGCGCTGCTGGCGGTGCATTAGGAATGTTGTCTCGGCTGGCTCCGATGTCGGGTGCGAACATGTCCGGGGGTGGAACCGATCCTGCCGAAGTAGGTGGAGAGAATACCGACGCGGCATACTCCATCGTTCCAGGCGAATACCGCTTCGTTGACCAAACCGGTTTTGGCGGTCGCGTAGGCGAATACGACACGCTACACCAATCGGCGGGAGCCGACGTCGCAACGTCGTATGTGTCGGAACTGAATCACTTGACCATCGTGTCCCGAGGCAATGTGCTGAGCAGTCAGGATTATCAAGCCGCCTCACAGCTCACCGCTGGGAAATGGGCGCGGTTTAGCTTTGACATGCGGAGTTTCGTCCAGCAGCAGGACCATTATTCTTTTTATGCCTTTCCTGTCTTGGACGTGCCCCCTGGCGCCACGACACCTCCGGACAGCACCACCGACCTCATCCCTTCTCACATTCCATTTGCAGTCGTGAGAAGGCTCGGCAAAGCCAACGCTCAAGTCAAGTTGCCAAAGCTACCCATTCAACTGTTCGTAAACGGGGACTGGCAGGCGAGGGCTGGTGTGAGCCAGCTCGCGTATCTCGATGAGAACACCACTCCTGCCGTCTACGTGGGCGGCGTGAACACAACCTGCGGCGCGCAATGCCATTATCAATCCCAGTTTCAGTCGGTCAACTATACGACGCGAAACATTGGCGGCGGGGCGCACGTCGACTTGGGTCCTGTGCGGCTCACCTATGAACACAAATACAGCAGCTTCAACGACCGGCTTATCTCTGCTGCCGCAACTTTTACTGGGCCATTCACTCCGGAAAATGAGGGGATATCGATCAACAATCCGCCTCCTTTCGGGCCATATCCAACCGATGTCCCTGTCGGGAACTACCCTATTGATATTCCCTCGCCCAGCCAGTCATCGACGGACAGCCTGAACCTGAATTGGACGGCTTCCCCTACATTCAGCTTCAGCGGTAACGTAAGCTACTCGCGCTTGCGCGACGTCTTTACTAATTACCCGCAGAACGTGTTCGGCTCGGATGAGACAGTGAACTGGCTTCCAATTAGCCATCTGCGTGTGACGGCTGACTACCATCAGCAGAATCTAATCAACAATTTCACGCCCTACTACAGCATGTACGGCGATGTTTCCTATCACAACCATTGGGAAGACGTGCGGTTGGAGTACGAACTACCGCACGATTTCGCTGTGGACGTTCATTACCAGCGCAACGGAACCACACGTTCCAATGCTTCTCTTTGGCCGCAAATCTACTCCGCGGACAATACAGACTTGCAGACCGTCGTGCCCTCGTCTTTCAGCAACACTGCTGGGCTAGGTTTGCGTTATCACGATCGCGGTCTCTGGAGCGAGCGTGCTGGATACGAGTGGACCGGCACGCACGATCCCGGATATCTGATCGTGCCGCAGAGCAATAACCGGATTTTAAATAATTTCACCCTCACGCCCGCGGCATGGTTGATATTTTCGAACGATACCAGCATCATCGTTCAAAACGATTTCCCGGCGCGTGCGCTTCCGAATACTCCCGGCTCTGCAGCAGGGCCAGGATTCGGCACGGACATCGCTGGTCTGCCGGCCGACTTTCAGCGGCGTAATCGTTTCTATATCAACACCGCCAGCGCCACCATGCGCCTTTCGCCAGCTTGGAATTTAGGACTGGGATACTCCTATCAGCAGAACAATCTGACAACCTACATGGCATTTCAAAACGATAGCAGTGTAGGGTACGTCGTGGAGGAGCCCGCCATGCCCTACAAGCAGATCACGCAGGCCTATTGGGGCGAATCGAATTACACGTTCAGGCAGCGTTTCGGACTGAATCTCAGGCTCACATATAACTCCGCGCGCAGCGGCTTCCGGCCCGATCTGAATCCGAATGATGCGGCCCTGCTCGGCAATCAATATCTGATTTCGCAGGGTAATTGCGACACGGGGGCATCACCGCCTTGCTTTAGTCAAAGTATGTTTGCCGCTGCCCTCGGCAACCTCAACTTCAGCGCAACTCAGATCTCCCAGGTCATCGTTCCACAATGGATCGGCCAATCGAAGGCGTACTACATCTTTCCGCATAAATTTGAAGGAGGCTTGCTTTTCTATTACGGCAGCTATCGGGACTACTGGAGTCCGAACTTGAATGGAGACCTGCGAACCTTCAACGTCTACGTTGGGCGGTCGTGGTAATTGATAGAGAGGCCGGTGGGTGGCCCACTCAAGCCTGGTTTTGGCTTGAGTGGGGCAGTTCCACTGCCGGACAGAGTCTTCCTGCCGCTCTTTCGCGTTTTCGTGTCGTCCATTTCGACTCGATCTCGTCCTCTCCGTCCCGGTTGCTGGTTTTGTGCCAGGCCCAACATCCCCACTCTAAATTTCGCAAAGGACGCGAAATTTAGAATGGGCCACCCCCAGCGTTAGTTACTCCAGCTGAGATCAAAGGCCTGGGCCACCCGCCGCGAAAGGTGGGGCACCCCGCATTAAATCCCTTTTGTAAGTTCTTCGGGATCGGCTCTTTGGGAACGTCCTACGAAGCTGCTACTGCCCGGTCACGAAACGGCTGACGCACTCCGTTGTCCCCCCAATCAAAGTTGACGAGCCAGTTGGAAGTGCCCAAGGAGAGATCCACTTGCGGAGGATGCGTGCGAAAAGCGAACGGGAGATCGCCGCCTCGTTGTTCTCGGAAGCCGAATGCCTGGAAAATATTCTTCATTTCCGAATGAGAGCAAGTCAGGAAAACTGTACGAGGCTGCTTATCCTTGCGGCCCACCTCGAGAATGCTCAGCAAGACGCCGTAGGCAAGAGCCGAGACGTCCTCGCCATCACACTGAGCGACGATAATTTTCTCCGGCGAATCGCTGAGGATGACGTAGCCGGCCGTCGCGCCCCGGGCGATCACGCGAAACAACCGGTAACGGATAAAGGGAAGGGAGAGATTGTAGCGCCAGTTCAAGTATTCGGCGGTTGGCGCGAATCGGAACAGAAACGGAGACCGGGAGGGGAGCAAGTCCGACGTATAGGAATCTTCCTCACAAACGGTGATCTCAGCCGAAACCTCGGAGGGGATGCGCGGCGCGAAACGTGAGATTCTTCTTCCTGCCACGCGCCGGAGGAACGACTTGGCTGCGCTCCGCCACCTCGTCTCTCCGGAATATAAGGGGTAACGGTTGTTCAGGAAATAGCCACGAATCCCCGGCATAAAGATCCACTTATGGTGACGGAGGATGGCGAGGGTGTCCGGGCTGCCGGTGCACATCAGCCCGGTGCTGTCAGGATTAGATTGTGCGGTGTATTGGTAAAGCTCGCCTCCCACTCCCCGCTGCAGGGAGTACCAGTTGGAAGCGATTCGAATCATGAGTTCGCGGGAATCGTATTCGAACCGGGCAAGTTCGCGTCCCAGGGAACCGATTACTTTACCGGAATCCGAGTAATACAGGTAGAGCTTGGACCATTTGCGGGTGGCGTAGTAATAGTCCACAAAGGGGCGGTGAGCCAGATTCATGGGACCGGAAACTCGTGAAACCATTTCACTGACATCCCCGAAAAGTTTGGGCGTGTACTCGACAATGGGCATGAACATTCCCTAGCCGCCAAGCGATTCTACACGTTATTTACAAGTCTGCTCGGCCTGCCGAAGCGGGCCAGCGGCGGGTGGCCCAGGCCTTTGATCCCCGCTGGCACATCTAGCGCGGGGGGTGCCCCATACTTCGCGCTTTTTGCCAAGGGTGGGAGGCAGTCTGATCGCACCATGGGCTCGCTGGGTTTCGCCCCTAGCCGGGGACACCCATCCAAACCCCCACCCCCCAAATAATGTTATGTGTAAACATTACAGTGTAGAAAATACTCGCATGTGCCTATTTTGCCACAAAAGGCCCAAGCATTATCAATGACTTGAGAGGACGGCTTGCCATAAAGCATGACTGTCGGTCACCAAAAATACTGGACGAGCCCAACATTTTCGCTTTTTATACGCCGGAGCTTCTGCTCCCGCCGCCCTTGAATGTACGTACCAATTTGTCATGTTCCACGTGGAACATTGTACGTACAATGATTGGCCGAAGGCAAATCGCTTACAATTCCCCTTCCTGCGATTTCTTAATTATGACAGTCGTGGTTCGTTCTTTTGCGAAGATCAATCTCGGGCTCTACATTGGCGCCGCTCGCGCGGACGGATATCACGATCTGCGCACGGTGTACCAGACGATCGCGCTGCATGACGTGATCCGGGTAAGCGTTGGACGAAAATCTGGCCGGGGCAGCGGAATTGAAATCCTGTGCAGAAATAAAGACCCGCGGGTCCCGCTGGATTCGTCGAACACCTGTTATCGTATCGCCGAGCGAGTAATGACCGAACTCGGCGCCCAGCGCAGAGTCTGCATCGAAATCGAGAAGCGTCTGCCGGTGCAGGGAGGGCTGGGAGCGGCATCTTCGAATGCGGTGGCAACCATGCTCGCGCTGGAGCGGGCAGTCAAGAGGAAACTATCCCGGCCCACGCGCCTGCGAATTGCCACTGAAGTTGGGTCGGACCTGCCGCTGTTTCTGGTGGGCGGAACGACGCTCGGAGTAGGTCACGGCGAGGAGGTTTATCCTCTGCCCGATCTACCTGCGATGGCGATGGTCGTTGTGACGCCTGAGGTTGGGGTCTCGACCGCTCAGGCGTTTGCTGATTGGGATGCGCTGGTGGCGAGCGGGGCCGAGCTGCGCTGGGCCTGGACGGGCGGGGGCGCCCGTCCCCACACGAACAAAGCTGCCGAGCTTCGCTCGGCTGGACGGGCGGGGGCGGCCGTCCCTACGCGAGATCAATTGACGCGGGCGGGGGCGTCCGATAGACTGTTTGAGGTTGGCTGCGCGCTGTCGGCGTGGCTGAGTGGTTCACCCAACACCGGTGCTTCCGCAAAAGGCGGGAGCCGGGCCGGGAACGTGCTTTCCGACCTTGTCCGTACCGGGATTGAAAACGACTTCGAGAAAGTCGTCTTTCCTCAATATCCCGAACTGCGAGACATAAAAGGTGCGCTGGAGCGCGCGGGGTCGCGATACGCTTCGCTCTCCGGGTCAGGGTCAACCCTGTACGGGCTGTTCCGGTCGCCAG